>CAZGGN010000006.1:0-42318 GCA_964525195.1 uncultured Congregibacter sp. | reverse complement strand
CAACGGCGAAGTGGAGTATGGTGACCGTGCGGAACACTGCTGGAACGGCGATCAGGAAAACGGCAACCACCTGAGCCGCCTGCGCTACAACAGCATGTATGTGCCCAAAATTCTCAAGCGCATCGAAGAAAGCGCGCCGGAAGGGGCCGATTTGACCAGCTGGAGATACTGAGCTTCGTGCAGCAGCCAGGGATATTCACCGGGTCTCGGGTTAACAGGCCGTAGCGATGAGTGACAGTAATCAGCTTGTCTCTGTCGATGCCTGGCATCAGCGGGGTCAGCGCATTGAGCTTCTCGGGCATCGAATCTTCTACATTGATGAGCCGGCGACCAGCGAACAGCGCGGCACGATCCTGCTGATTCACGGCTTTCCCACCTCCAGTTGGGACTGGCAGAAAATCTGGCCCGCGCTGAATCAGCAGTATCGGCTGGTGGCGATGGACTTATTGGGCTTTGGTTTTAGTGCCAAGCCCTACCCCCATGACTATCGCATCATGGAACAGGCCGATCTCTGTGAGGCGCTGGCAGATCATCTGAATCTGACAGAGTTTCATGTGTTGGCGCACGATTACGGCGATACGGTCGCCCAGGAAATGCTGGCGCGGCAAAATGAAGGTCTCGGCGTGGGGCAGTGGCAATCCTGCATGTTGCTCAACGGTGGCTTGTTTCCGGAGACGCACCGCGCGATCCTCGCCCAGCGGCTTTTGCAGAGTCGCATCGGGTTTATCTTTCGCCACGCGCTCACCCGACGCAGCCTGCACAAATCCTTTGACCATATCTTCGGCCAGACCAAGGCCAGTCAGGAAGAGCTCGACGGGTTTTTTGAGCTTTTTGATCGGGACGGAGGCCGACGCAACGTGCATCGCCTGATTCATTACATGAGTGACCGAATTCACTATCGCGAGCGCTGGGTTGCCGCATTGGCAGAGGCAAAATGCCCGATCGGTTTGATCAACGGAAGCGTGGACCCGGTATCCGGGGAGCATATGGTAAAGCGCTTCGAAGAGCTGGTGGGTCAAGACTACTTTATCCGGCGCCTGGCGACGGTCGGCCACTACCCGCAGGTAGAAGCCCCGGACGCCGTGCTCACCGCTTATCAGGAGTTTCTGGCTCGCTAGGGTCATCGCCGGATTCTCCGCGTCCGTCTTGATCCCGATCTTTATTCTCGCCGTCTATAGCGTCCTCTTCTTCATGCCCAAGGCGCGCTGCCGGCGCTTCCCCCAGTTGCGCAGTGGCGGGTCTCATCTGCTCCAGTCCCTGGGCAGTGTCCTGGGGATACATGTGCACGCCAGACAGGGTGACATAGGCTGGCTGGGCGCTGCGCGGATGCAGATAACTATAGAGCCAGGCGCCGAAGATACCGGCTATGACTGCGCCCAGCACTGTGCCTCCCAGGAGTAAAAGATAGGGTGGCCCAATGCGCAGCGCCTGCGGCGCAGGCCAGTCGATGACCGAGACCTGGGGATACTTCTCCAGTTGCCGCACCTCAATCTGCACCTGCCGGGCCTGGGTTTCGCGATTGAGTTCCTCCAGGCGCGCGAGGTCTTCGACCAGCGCCTGATGGGTCGCATAAATCGTATTGAATTCGGCTACGGCCTGCTTGTGATCATCCAGTCTCGCGCGCAGACTGGCGACCGATTCCCGTGCCGTGGCATAGGCGCGTTCGGCATTGTTCAGCTCGGCGGTGGTACCCTCGGCGTACGCTTGTCCGAGTGATGCTTCGAGTTTTTCTATCTGCTCCGGAATCTCCCGCAGCCGCGGATCCTTGCGAATGTAGTCATCCGTGTAGCGGGCCCGCAGCTCCCCCAGGCGTGAGCGCAGCTCCGCAAGCTGCTGGGACATGGCTGCGACGTCACTGCGCTCGCTCTGCGGCACCACCTGCTCTCCGGCAGCGAGGGATGCGCGCAGCGTATCCAGGTAGGCCTTGCTGCGGACTTCTTCTTCCACCGCGTTATTCAGTGCTTTGTTAAGACCATCGAGCTCAGCCAGAACGGCATTTTCCTGGCGCTCCATAGAAATGATTTCGTGCTCTGCGCGAAAATCCTCCAATGCCCGGCGTGCGCTTTCGAGCTTGCCTGCCAGTCCGTCCAGCTCGTCCTGGACCTCGGTCAGCGTTTGCGACTTTCGGCTTTCGATATCCCGGGCACGCACGCTGGTGTAAACCTCAATCCAGCTCTCGACCAGAGGCGGAAGCATGGCGGCTTCCGAGCCGCGGGCGATGAGTTCCAGCAGGTTGGTTTCGGGCACCGGCACCACGTCGAGAATGCCTCGCAGCTCCAGTGGATCAAGATTCATGGCGTAATCGGCATTGACCTTGTCGGCCAGGTTCCGGGTGATTTCGCTGCCGGTCAGCGTGCGGCGCTGAATCGCGACACCCTGAATATCGGCATCAAGCATTTGCTGATCGATCGCCGTCGGTGCACTCATCAGCACGGTGGCACTGCTTTGGTACACGGCGGGTTGCAGCAGGGTGTAGAGCCCGCCAAGAACCAGTACCAGTAGCGAGCTCAGGCTGAAGATGCGTCGACGCTTGTGCCCGAAAGAAGCGTCGTCATCCTGGGTGCCTGCGCTTGGGCGAAAAGCTTCGGCCCGCAATGCCATATCGATATCCAAGGAGAGTCGGGGAGCTGTCAGTGTAGGCCAATCTGCAGATCGGGGTACAGCGTGGGCCGGGCTGCAGAGTTCAAAGCCTGCGCCAACGCATTTTCTGCTTGAGCGAACTCCCGGGCTCGGCTACCGTCTGGCTCTATGCAAACTTTCTCTCGATCTCTTTCTGGCGCTAGCGCCAGTGCATCTCTTTGGCGCTGGCTTTTGATGGTTCCGGCGCTTCTGCCACTTGCTAGCCTGGGGCAGGTAGACCCTCTTCAGGGTTATCCGCCTTCGGTCAAACCCATCATTGAGCAGCGCTGTATGGTTTGTCATGGCTGCTATGACGCACCCTGTCAGCTCAAGCTTGATGATTGGGCCGGACTCGCCCGGGGCGGGAGTAAAGACAAGGTCTATGACGGGACCCGTCTCCTGTCACAAAATCTCACCCGGCTTCACGAGGATGCTCGAACGGTCGCTCAGTGGCGCGACAAGGGCTTCTTCCCCGTCCTGAATGACGATGAGCCCCGAACCGGATTGCTATATCGGATGTTGGCACTGAAAGACGAATATCCGCTGGAACATACGTACCGGCCGCTCCCGGACAGTTTCGATTTCAGTCTCGATCGCGATCAGAGTTGCCCAAAGCCGGAAGAGTTTGAGGACTACTACAAGGATCGCCCTTATCAGGGCATGCCCTACGGTTTCCCCGGACTGGATGCACAGAGCCGGCAAACGCTCACGCGTTGGATCGAGTCCGGTGCGCCGGGTGTCACCCTGGCGCCGCAACCCGTGGCAGAGCAACGTGCCGTGGCCGAGTGGGAAGCGTTTTTCAACGCGCCGGACAAGAAAACCCGGCTGGTGAGTCGCTATATCTATGAGCATCTGTTTATCGGCAATCTCTATTTCGACGATCTGCCGGAGCCGTCGGCCTGGTACAAGCTCGTACGCTCCCGTACGCCGCCCGGTCAGCCGATTGAATTGATTGCGACGCGGCGCCCCTATGACGACCCGGGTGTGAGCGAGTTTTACTATCGCCTGGAGCAGCGCGGTACCAGCCTGCTAGCCAAGCGGCATATGCCTTACGCCCTGAGCGCCGCGCGGATGGAGCGCTGGCGGTCGCTGTTTATGTCACCGGAGTATGAGGTCGCCAATCTGCCGGATTACGAGGGTAAGGATTCGGCCAACCCCTTTGTTGTCTTCGAGCAGTTGCCGGTCGAGGGGCGTTACCAGTTCATGCTCGACGAAGCGCACTTTACGATCATGGCCTATATCAAAGGACCGGTGTGTCGCGGTCAGGTCGCGCTCAATGTCATCGACGATCATTTCTGGGTGGCGTTCGTCAAGCCGAACCGTAAGGATCCGGATCAGCAGGCGGACTTTCTGGCGTCTGAAGCTCACCATATGCGCCTCCCGCAGCCG
Organism: uncultured Congregibacter sp.; assembly: GCA_964525195.1. GTDB lineage: Bacteria > Pseudomonadota > Gammaproteobacteria > Pseudomonadales > Halieaceae > Congregibacter. The sequence goes on along the minus strand of CAZGGN010000006.1, from coordinate 38,310 downwards.
AAGGGCAGTTTTATCGTCACGCTGCTTCAGTGGCGTGGCTATGCAAAGGGGCAGAAACGCTATCTGGAAGCGCAGGCCCGGGAGGTTGCCAAGGTCGTGGACCAGGACAGTATCAAACTGGATATGAACCTGATCTGGGACGGGGGTCCCGAGCGAAACGACAACGCGGCCCTGACGATATTCCGGCATTTTGACAGCGCCTCGGTGGTCAAAGGACTGGTGGGACAGCAGCCGAGCAGTATGTGGGTGATCGACTATTCGCTGCTGGAGCGCATCCACTACCTGCTGGTGGCGGGCTTTGACGTTTATGGCGCGGTGGGACATCAGCTGGAAAGTAGGCTGTATATGGATTTTCTGCGCATGGAAGGCGAGCAGGCGTTCCTGATGCTGCTGCCCGAATCTGCGCGAGCGGCCGTGCGTGACTTCTGGTATCGCGGGGCGCGGGATCATATCAAGGAGTTTCTGGTATCTGATGAGAATGCAGAGCACGAGCGGGATTCGGCGATTGTCTACCAAACGGATGATCCGAAGAGTGAGCTGATGAGCTTGTTTAAAGCGCACATCCCCGCTGCCATCAATCCGCGCTACGGGCTGAATCAGCCGCTGCTTGCGCAACTCATGGAAGCGCCGGCCAGAGCCTTCAGTTTTATGCCGGAAGTGGCATTTTTGCAGGTGCTCCAGCGGAACGGAGAACGACCGATCTACAGCCTTATCCACAACCGGGCGCACAGCAACAATGCGCAGCTGTTTCTGGAAGAGGATCGTCTGTTACCTGATGAAGACACGCTGACCGTCACCCGGGGATTCATCGGGGCCTATCCGAATATGTTTTTTCAGGTCAACGAAGGCGAGCTGGCGCGTTTTGCCAACAGTATTCGATCGCTTGAAAGTGATTCGGACTACACGGCACTTGTTGAGCGTTTTGGCGTGCGGCGCAATGCTCCCTGGTTCTGGAAGCTCAGTGATGACTTCAGCGATCAGTATCGCTCTGATTATCCCCTTGAGGCCGGGCTGTTTGATCTGAACCGTTACGAAAACCGCTAAGACCGGCAACACGAAGGTTCATCGCGGACCGGCAGGGTCAAGGCGTCTGCGGAGCGTCAACGATGTTCTGGCTGGCAGTTGATGACGACTGCAGTCTGCGATGAAACAAAAAAAGCGGCTCCCCGAAGGAAGCCGCCTGCATCGTCCCGGTTCCGGCCGACCCGGTCGCCGGATGATTCTCCGGGCGTCCTGATCGGCAAGAGCCTGGCCTTTAGTTGCTGGCCACGACGGCGTTGCCGCCTTTCAGATCAAAGCGATCGAGCTTCATGACCTTGCTCCAGGCTTCGACAAAGTCCTGTACGAAGATCTCTTCGGCACCCTCGTAGGCGTAAGCCTCGGAAATTGCGCGCAGTTCGGAGTTCGAACCAAAGACCAGATCCACCTCAGTGGCGGTCCAGCGCATTTCGCCGGTCACCCGATCGCGACCTTCGTACACGTAGGGCTGCCCCTTCGCCGGACGCCATTCGTTGCGCATATCCAGCAGGTTCACGAAGAAGTCGTTGTCCAGGGCGTCGGTTTGATCCGTGAATACCCCGTGCTCCGAGCCACCCGTGTTCGCATTCAGGGTGCGCATGCCGGCAACCAGCACCGCCATTTCGGACACGCTCAGATCCAGAAGGTCAGCCTTGTCCAGCAGCGCCTCGGCGGGCTTGCGGTAAGCCGCATCACTGTAATAGTTGCGGAATCCGTCAGCCCTGGGCTCAAGCACCGCAAAGGACTTCACATCCGTCTGCTTCTGGCTCGCATCCGTGCGACCCGGTGTAAAGGGCACTTCAACAGCGTAACCGGCGTTTTCTGCGGCGCGCTCAATGGCGGCCGCGCCGGCCAGTACGATCACATCCGCCAGCGACACGCGCTTGTCGCCTTTCTGCGCCTTGTTGAATTTCGTCTGGACGCGTTCAAGCCGCTTCAGTACTCGCGCGAGTTCCCTGGGATCGTTAGCCGCCCAATCCTTCTGCGGTGCAAGACGGATCCGCGCGCCGTTCGCGCCTCCGCGCATATCGCTGTCACGATAGCTTGAGGCTGAAGCCCATGCGGTTCGCACCAGTTCTGCAGTGGTGAACTCCGAGGACAGGATCGTCGCCTTGAGCTGCGCGATATCCGCCGCGTCGATCAGGTCGTGCTCAACCGCCGGCACCGGGTCCTGCCAGATCAACACTTCTTCCGGTACTTCGCTGCCCACGTAGCGCGCCCGGGGACCCATGTCACGGTGAGTCAGTTTGAACCAGGCCTTGGCAAAGGCCAGCTCAAACTCTTCCGGGTTCTTGAGAAATCGCTGGGTGATCTTGCGATAGCTCGGATCGACCTTTAATGCGAGATCCGTGGTGAACATAATCGGCTGATGACGCTTGCCTTCGAGATGCGCATCCGGGACAGTGTTTGCGGCAGCACCGTCCTTGGGTACCCACTGGATGGCGCCCGCCGGACTGCGGGTCTGCTCCCACTCGTAGGCATACAGGTTGGATAGATACATCATTGACCACTGGGTCGGTGAGGCCGTCCAGGCACCTTCCAGACCGCTGGTGATCGTGTCTTCTGCATTGCCCTTGCCACAGCTGTTGTTCCAGCCCATGCCCTGAGCTTCCACGCCTTCACCGGCGGGTTCTGCGTCCAGGCATCCCTCAGGCTTGCGCGCCCCGTGCGCCTTGCCAAAGGTATGGCCGCCGGCAATCAGGGCAACGGTTTCTTCATCGTTCATCGCCATACGGCCGAAGGTTTCGCGGATATCATTGGCCGCGAGCTGGGGATCCGGCTTGCCGTTCGGGCCTTCGGGGTTGACGTAGATCAGGCCCATTTGCACCGCCGCCAGCGGCCGCTGCAATTCACGCTCACCGGTGTAGCGCTCGTCCGCCAGCATGACGGACTCCGGTCCCCAGTACACGAGATCCGGCTCCCAATCGTCTTCGCGGCCGCCGGCAAAGCCGAAGGTCTTAAAGCCCATGGTTTCCAGCGCTACGTTGCCGGCGAGTACCATCAGATCTGCCCAGGACAGCGCATGGCCGTACTTTTGCTTGACCGGCCAGAGCAGGCGCCGGGCCTTGTCCAGGTTGGTGTTGTCAGGCCAGCTGTTCAGTGGCTCAAAGCGCTGTTGACCACCACCCGCGCCGCCGCGGCCGTCCATCGTGCGATAGGTACCGGCGCTGTGCCAGGCCATGCGGATAAAGAAGGGGCCGTAGTTGCCGTAGTCCGCGGGCCACCAATCCTGCGAATTGGTCATGATTGCCGCAATGTCTTTCTCGACTTCCCCTAGGTCCAGCTTGGCGAAGGCGGCTGCATAATCGAAATTCGGCCCCAGCGGGTTTGCCGTCGAGGCGTTCTGATGCAGGGGACGCAGGTTCAGGGCCTGGGGCCACCAATCCTGCACGGCCTTCGGCTCACCGTGCATTGAGTCAGCGTTTGCGGACGCAGTAGCTGAGAGCGTTGCCGCCAGCGCTACGCAAAGGGGCAGCTTCTTCTTGAGTGTGTTCATAAAATCCTCTTTTTCTGCCTTGGTTAAGTGATCCTGAAGTTGCTTCAGGTACCTCTATACAGTAGAAGAGAGTTCACAAACAGTAAAATGAATTAAAAACGCAACTGTGATCTATAAATACGATTACAGGATTGAGGCTGCGGCAGCGGTCTCGATGATGTCGTGGCGCGGGTGCTCGATCTTCAGAGACTTTACCAGGAGGATTTCGCAGGCCCCGGGGCCTGTATCCAGTCGCGAAAGGCTGCTGGGGATCATCCGCTGATCTAAAAAGTGAACGTTCACTAACTGGCCCTCGAGGGTCACGACGGCGCCTTTTGGTACAGACTCGATTTGTTCGAGAAGCTGTTGATTGGCGGGAATTAGGTGCACGTTGGCAGACGATTGATTCACAAGGTCTATATTCAACGGTGAGTCGTAAAGGTGCCAGAACATGAATCGATCGCCCTGGGTGACCTTGGTGGGCGCAAGCCAGGCCTCATCCGACATCGCGCCCCAACCCAGGGCAAAGTCCCAGGGTACGAGGGGGGCGAGTTCGTCCCAGCGGTAGCGGCGCTTGCTCAGCACTTTGGCCGTGATTCGGTAACCTGCCACGGGTTCGATGCGGAAATCGCCCTGAGCGATTGTGCCTGCCTCTAGCTCCCACTGTTCTGGCGCCAGCGGCGCTAAGGCGCCCGCGCCGAGCTCTACGGACTGCTCGCAGCCGGTCAGCAGAATCACGATGAGACTGCCAAGCAGCCGCGCCAGCCCCTGCCCGGTGATCGCAAGTCCCGTTTTGCCGGGGCGGTCCGCAGGCATTGAGTCAGTCGTCATCGGGTCAGAGTAGGGGCAGGGTGCTGGTGGTGATATCCCGATAGATCTGCCAGTCCCCCGCGGCGTTGTTGGCCTGGACAATGTCGTTGAGGTTTGGGGGGCGGGGCTTATCATCGAACAACCCTGACACCGCCAGCTGTCGGGCTACCGGCAACATATCTGTCGCCTTCTCGTCGTAATCGATGCCGGTGCCAAACCAGGCGATGACCAGGTCACGTTCTGGATCGACATACAGGCCCTGGCCCAGGTAGCCACCCTTGAACAGGGCACCGTCATTCCAGATATGATCCCACTGCCAGCCAGCGCGCGTCGGGGTGTCCCCGGCGAACTGATGGGTCAGGCGTTCCCTGTCTTCATCCGCCAGGACGATTCCCCCGCCCCCCCGCAGGTCAGCGATCATGCTGTTGGCTATATCGGCGAAGCGCTCCGGCTCTGTAAACATGAGGCCAAATCGGGCAATGTCGCGAAGCTCGGCACTCAGCCCGCCAGACGCATAGGCATAACCCTCGGCACTGATGGATATCAGGGCGTCCGATTCGGCACCAATCCGCTCCCAGATACGCGTACGCAGCGCATCGGCATAGGGCGTGCCGGTCACGTGTTCAATCAGCAGCATCAGTACGTTGGTGTTTGCCGACACATACTCGTTACGGGTCCCCGCAGGGCGGAGACGCCGCATGTCCTGCAGTTGCTCGATAAAGGCCTGCGGCTCGCCTGTCGACGCCGTGATACCCAGAGACTCCTCCATGCGGTAAATGCAGGTATTGCTGTCCTGGTAACCGTCGCTGTCACGGCAGTCGATGCCCGAGGCCATATTGGCGATATCGCGAACGCGGGTGCCGGCCCAGGCGCTGCCTTCAAGGCTCGGTACGTAACGCTCTATCGGCGCGCCCATATCTACCAGCTTATCGGCTACCAACGTTGCCAGTAGCGCTGAGGCCACAACTTTACTGACCGACCAGGCGTAGTGCCGTTGCCGGGGACGCATATGCGGATAGGCCTCAAAAAGAATCTCCCCACCGTGCAGGACTATCACACCATCGAGCAGCGCATCCTGTGTTACGTAGTCGGCAAATCTGGAGCGTATGCCACTGTGGCTGATCTCAAGCGCTGCCAGCTCGTTATTCGGGTTTTCTGCCAGCCCATAGGGCGCCGGCCCGCGGCTGATGGTGGCACTGCGCTTGTAAGACTCTGCATTGAGATGGAACTGGCGGCTGATGGCGCCACCGCTGTCGAAGTTTTTCGGGGTAACAGACAGAAACTGCTCTTGCGGAGCCTGCGCCAGGGCGATAGCACTGAACAAAGTTGCTGCGACTAGGATGCTCGGTCTGAACATGGTTCGCTCCGGGGGCCGGTGACAGTAATAGCAATAGCAATGGCGGACACTATCTTATGTTCTATGGTCGTGAATATGCTAATACACCTACACTCTTTCATTCTCTTTCCGGTCCCCCACGCTCATGTATAAAATCCGCACTTACAACACGATCTCCGTGAAGGGGCTCAATCGCTTCCCCCGCGAAGACTACGAGGTGGCCGGCGAACTGCCGCACCCCGATGCTTTTCTTGTCCGCAGCCAGCAGCTGCACAAGATGGAATTTCCGCCCACGCTGAAGGCGATAGGGCGCGCGGGTGCCGGGGTTAATAATGTCCCCATTGATCGATGCAGCGAGCAGGGCATTGTGGTCTTCAATGCGCCCGGTGCGAATGCGAATGCAGTCAAGGAACTGGTGCTCGCGGGTATGCTCCTGGGCTCCCGGGATATCTACGATGGCATGAAGTTTATCGAGACCCTCAGCCCCCGGGATGATCTTGATCTTCTCCTTGAAAAAGAAAAGAAGCGCTTTGCCGGTACAGAGCTGATCGGCAAGACCCTGGGCGTGGTCGGCCTTGGCAATATCGGTTCGCTGGTAGCCAACATGGGACTCGCCCTCGGTATGAAAGTGATCGGCTATGACCCGGCGATCAGCGTCGAGGCGGCCTGGCGGCTATCCAGCGATGTTGAGAAAATGGACAACCTCAACAGCCTTTTTGGTCGCGCCGATTACATCAGTCTGCACCTGCCGGTGCTTGATGTCACCCGCGGCCTGGTCAACGATGGTCTTCTCGCCGGGGTAAAGTCCTCCCTTGTATTGCTTAACTTTGCCCGGGGTGAAATTGCCGATAATGCGGCGATCATCCGTGCGCTGGATGAAGGACGCATGCATCGCTATATCACGGACTTTCCGGCAGGTGAGACCCTGGGTCATCGGAAAATCCTGCAAATGCCGCATATCGGTGCCAGTACCGGTGAGGCCGAGGAGAATTGCGCCATCATGGTGGCCGATCAGCTGATGGATTTTCTGGAAAACGGCAATATCGCCAACTCGGTGAATTTTCCGGCTATCGCCCTTCCGCGTACTACCCCCGTGCGGCTGACAGTCAGCAACCGCAATGTGCCCAGGGTACTGAACCAGATAACTGCGATTATTGCAGAGCACGATATCAATATCGTGGACATGCTGAATAAGAGCCGCGCTGACGTGGCCTACAACATCATTGATCTGGAGGCGGCGCCCAGCGATAGCTCCCTGGCCGCATTGAATGCGATTAGCGAGGTAATTAATGTTCGTGTGCTAGGGTCCGCCTGATCCTCCTATAGCAGGTCCGCCGCTGTGGCTGATTCTCTGGCTTACGATGCCGATGCGCGCACTCCCGTTGATCCCGCGGAGGCGGTGAGCGGCGTTCAGATTGGCATTGTTTTAATTGGGATCTCAATCACCCTGCCATTGATGTACAGCGCGGGAGAGCTGGCGCTGGCTATCGGGTTTCGCAAGGCGGTCATAGCGACCCTGATCGGGGCGCTGATTCTCAGTCTCATGTCGATTCCCGCCGCGATCGTCGGCGCCAGGACCCGGCTGTCCAGCTACATGATTATTGAGCACAGTTTTGGCTATGCGGGCGCCAAGTTCATCAACTTCGGATTTGCGGTGTTTCTTCTCGGTTGGTATGCGGTGACCGCCGAACTGTTTGGGAGGACTCTGTTCCTCGCAGCGAGCGAGTTGACGCAGCTGGGCCTGCCCGAGTGGAGCTATACCGTCATTTCCAGCGCTATCGTTACCCTCACGACGATCTATGGATTTAAGGCAATCGATCGCCTCGCGCTCGTTGCGGTGCCCTTTTTGCTGCTGGCCCTGGGCGCGGTAATGGCCTTTTCGCTGCGGAAGCGGGGCCTGGGTGAACTGCTCGCCTATCAGGGCAGCGGTGATATCACGATGCCCACGGCTGTTTCTGCGGTGATTGGCGCCGCTATTGTAGGCGTGGTGCTCACGCCGGATCTCACCCGTTACGCTCGCAATACACGCGATTGCGTTACCGCCTCGGTGCTTGGTCAGGGAGGCGGTATGTCCATCGCCTATGTTGTGGGGATAATTCCGGTGCTGGTCTGGGGCGAGCCTGAGCCCATGAGCTACATGCTGATAATGGGCTTTGGCGGTCTTGCACTGGCGGTGCTGGTGTTTGCCACCTGGACGACGAATGTCATCAACCTGTATTCCACGGCGCTTGCCTCACGCGCTTCGCTGCCCCTCGGCGCTTACCGGTCGGTCGTCATTGTGATGGGCATCATCGGCACTTTGGCGGCGCTTGGGGGAATCTCCGAGAACCTGATCGACTTTCTGGTGGCCATGGGCTTACTCGTGCCTCCCATTGCCGGGGTGTATATGGCGGACTTCTTTATTTTCAGGCGTCGGGATTTTTCCGAGGCTCATTTGCAGGCGCGCCCGGCCTTTCGCGTGAACGCCGTCCTGGTCGCCCTGGGTACGGGCCTGCTGTCGACCTGGATATATTTTTCCGGAGCATCCCTCACCAGCATCGGCGCTCTGGATTCGCTGTTCATGTCGCTGGCTTTTTACACGGCGCTTGAGCGCGCGACCCGCCGCTTTAACGAGAGAACGCATCCATGAGGATTGGCATTGACGTTGGCGGGACCCATACGGATGCTGTCTTGCTGGATGGTCACGAGGTGCTTGCGTCCACCAAGTTTTTAACCTCCGCCAACGTCAAGGATGGCGTGCTCGGAGCACTGGACGAGATTTTGTTCCAGAGCGGAGTCAGTCACGATGCCATCGAAGCCGTGATGATCGGCACAACCCAGTTTACCAACGCCGTGATCGAGCGGCGCGAGCTTGCGCCGACGGCGATCATCCGCGTCGCTCTGCCCTCCGGGGAGCTGATTCCACCGATGATCGACTGGCCTGAGGATATTGCGCAGGCGGTCGGACGTCACGTGTATATGGTGCACGGTGGACGGACCTACGATGGCTTTTCTATCGGGGCCATGGATGAGGCCGAGATCGATGCGGCCATTGCGGATATTGCGCGCAAGGGCATCAGGCTCGTAGCCATATCCGGGGTTTTTTCACCGTCGGATCCTCAGCAGGAGCAGGAGGTCGCAGAACGCGTCCGGCGCAAAATTCCCGACGTTGCCCTGACGCTGTCGCATCAGATCGGCGGGATGGGCCTGCTGGAGCGCGAAAATGCTGCGCTCCTGAACGCCAGTCTGCGCCCGCTCGCGGCGAGTGTCGTGCAGGCCTTTGCTGATGCGTTGGCTGAGAGACACATCAGCTGCCCCTTTTACATCAGCCAGAATGACGGAACCCTGATGTCTGCGGAGTTTGCTGCCGAGTTTCCTGCGCTGACCTTTGCTTCCGGGCCGACCAATTCCCTGCGCGGGGCGAGCTTGCTCACGCGTATAAGTGATGCGGTGGTGGTCGACATCGGTGGCACGACCTCCGATATCGGCGTGCTCCAGGGTGGCTTTCCCCGACAATCAAATGTTGCTATCCAGGTCGGCGGCGTGCGCACGAATTTTCGGATGCCCGATATTCAGGCGATAGGCCTGGGTGGTGGCAGTCGCGTCAGTGAGGACGGAAAGACCATCGGCCCGCAGTCGGTGGGGTATCGGCTGGTGACCGATGCGCTGGTCTTTGGCGGCGAGACCCTGACCGCCACGGACGTCGCGGTTGCAGCCGGCGCCGCGCGGATCGGCGATCCGGGGCAGGTAGATCATCTGGAAGCGGCAGTTGTCGAGGCGGCCCTGAGTCGAATGCATGCAATTATTGACGAGGGTATTGACCAGATGAAGTCCAGCCGCGATCCGGTGCCGGTGATTCTTGTAGGGGGTGGTGCGCTGCTGGTTTCCCGGGATCTGGCGACGGCCTCAACCCTCTACCGACCGGAACATTCGGGTGTAGCCAATGCGATTGGGGCGGCCAATGCGCAGGTTGGCCGCGAGACAGAGCGGATTGCTTCCTACCGCGTCCAGAGCCGTGAGGCTTTGCTGCAATCCCTGCAGGCCGAGCTCACCGCTGAATTACTCGACGCCGGAGCCTCCGCTCAGAGCATTCGCATTGCCGATATCGAAGAGACGGCGATCTCCTATATGGCTGATGAATCGACCAGGTTACGGGTAAAAATGGTGGGTGACCTGGAGTTTGAGAGGTCGGCCCCGTGAGCGTCACGATTGGTCCCGAGGATGTCGCCGATCTGTGCATCGGTTCGGTTTTTCTTGCGACGGGCGGAGGTGGCGACCCCTATATCAGTCAGATACTGGTAACTGAGGCCCTTAAAAAATACGGTCCGGTCAGCCTCCTTCCCCTCACTGCGCTGCCTGAGGAGGCACTGGTGGTCGCGGTTGGTGAGGTCGGTGCACCGTCGATCAGCCTCGAGCAGTTGCCCACGGGCGACGAGTGTCTGCAGGTGGTTGATCGCTTTGAGGCGTTTACCGGACGCTCTATTACCCACCTTGTGTCCTTTGAGGTGGGCGGTGCCAACTCGCTGATTCCGCTTATTGCGGCCGCTGCACGCGGTATTCCGCTGATTGATGGCGACGGAATGGCGCGCGCCCTGCCCGAGGCGCAAATGATGACCTTTGCCATAGAGGGCGTGAGGCCCAGTCCTGCGGTGGCGGTGGACTATAGCGGGGGCTGTGTATTCTTCGATGTGAGGGATGCGGAGCTTTATGAGCGGCAGATACGCAGTCTCGCCATGGCCATGGGGGGTATGGTGTTCACCGCTGAACACCCTATGAGCAGCGAGCAGGCGCGCCGGGCGATTATTCCGGGAACGATCAGCTTTGCGCTCGAGCTGGGTCGCACCCTGGCCCGCCATGCGGGCAACGCGGCGCTCATCGAGCAACCTTTGCGGGAACTCTTTGGTCGATCGGATTACGGCGAATTCCGCCGTCTTTACACCGGCAAAGTGGTGGACATCAGTCGCCGGACCGTGGGTGGCTTCGACGTGGGTGAGGCGCTACTCGAGTCGACCGTCGATGCTGCGCCGCCGCTGAAACTGACGATAAAAAATGAATTTCTGCTGGCAGAGATGAATGGCCGGGTCCTGGCCAGCGTGCCGGATCTGATTACCATCGTGGACCACGAAACCTCAGCGCCGATCAACGCCGAGCGGGTTCACTACGGGCAGCGGGTAACGGTTTTTGGGATTGGTTGCCCGCCACACTATCGCAGCGAAGCCGCGCTCAGGGTGGTCGCACCGCGTTGTTTCGGGTTCGATATCGACTACGTACCGATCGAGGATCTTTAGCCTCGCGGATCGTGCTAACGCAGTGCCGTCTCAAGCGCTTTGAGTATGTCCTGTTGCTGGCCAGGCCCCACGCCCTCGGCGCCGCCCTCGGCGTCGGGCCAGCTCGAGAGCAGGGCGATAACGATGCCCGACGCCGGCGCCACATGAATCACCTGACCATGGACTCCCCGCGCCTGCACCGTGCCGCGGCCATCGCCGAGGCCCCAGGTGAAAGATCGATAGTAGGGTTGGGTGCCGGGCGCAGGGTCCCGGGGCCAGGGGCGCTCACCGCTGCGCGAGAAGACATCGTCCATCCAGGCGCGGGGTATGACCTGGCGGTCGTTGACGCGGCCGCGGTCGAGCATCAGCTGACCCACGCGCGCGACGTCCCGCAGTGAGGCATGCATCCCCCCGGAAGCCAGGGTGAAGCCCGAGACATCTACCAGTATGCCGGCATCCTGTTCCGCGCCGATCGGCTGCCAGATGCGCTCTTCAACGAGGTCCGCAAAGCGCTGACCGGTCGCGGCTTCGAGCACCCAGGCCATGACGTCGGTAGTCCCGGACTTGTAAACAAACTGGCCTTTGCGAGCGTCCTCGCGACCGACAGCGGGGAGGAAGCGGTAGTTTCCGATGACGGGTTCGCCGACGCAGTCGGGCCCCGTCAGCAGTCCATCGGCGCAGTCCTGGCGTCGCACCGTGCTGTCCGGGGCGGCGTAATCTTCGGTCCATGCTGAGCCATCGCGCATGTCCAGAACGTCCCGCAGGCTGTCGGGTCCCCAACCGCTGCTCGCGAGTTCAGGCACGTAGTCGGCTACCGCCTTGTCCAGATTAATGAGCCCGTCGGCGGCGACGCTGGCGGCGGTCAGCGCGGTAATTGTTTTGCTCACGGACCAGAGCAGATGGGTCCGTTCGGGGGTCAGCGTGCCCGAATACTGCTCCAGCACCGCGCGGCCCTCTTTTAACACCAGGACGCCGTCGATGTACTGCTCGCGCATCGCTTCTGAGAGAAGCTTCGGTTTTCCGTTCATCTGAAGAACGAGTTCTTCCGCTGCGTCGTCAATTCCGGGAATAGCACGAAGGAACCCCGGGTTCCGGCGGATCGGTTTACTCGGCAGTACCTCGCTGAGATGGGTGTAGGCCCAGCGATTCAGCGGACCAAACTGCCAGTTTGCACCGTTCAGTTCCGGGGGTCGCATATCTTCCACAGTGGCGGCTGAGGCGGCCAGTACGGTGAGGAGGCCAGTCGCTGCGCACAGGCCCGACGCCAGCCAACGGGGAGGGCGATGAGCGTGATTTGAGTGACTTGCCGTCATGGTCGCAACGTCCTGAAGAGAAGCGAACTTGATCTTACTCGTCCTGCTGCAGATTGAAAGTCGCGGATGAGCCCTTCAAAACGCGGCTCAGGTGTTCAGGGGAGTATCAGCTGGGGAGCGCCAGGCCACCCGCTGCGTTCGCGGCGCCCGGGCTGGAGCCTGACGCCGCGCGGTCAGAGAACCGGCAGAGCGCTATCAGGATGGATTGCGTGAAGATCTGCGTGACGATCTAGATGTCGATATCAACATCCACGTTAATGTGATCGATCACGGTGCTGAGTTTCGTCGGATCAATATCTCCGAGGATATTGATGAACACCGCTTCTTCGGCGTCGACCGCCATGACAACCAGGCCGTGAATCCGATCATCACCCTGCATGACGTAAATGTCGACCTGCTCGTCCTGTTCGCGGACGCGAACGATCTGCTCCCAGTGCTGCGCTGCCAGGGTCTTGTTGACTTTGTCCATACTCTCGGCGGCAGGCTGGCTGTCGCCGGCCGTGTTGTACACATTGATGCGTACAGACTTGAGGTTTTTCAGAGTTTCTTCCGCGAGCGGATCGTCGTGTTTCATCGCTCCGGCGAGTCGCAGCAATGAGCTGCCGAGATTGACCATGACCCGCGGCTCACCGTAGTTCGCCGACAGCGTCGCGAAGTCGACGTAGCCGGGCATGCGGTCGAGCGCCTCATCGGCGGAAAATGCCCACGCCGAGGTAATCAGTAGTGCAAGCGTTAATCCAAGGGTTTTCATCGTTGTGACCTCAGTGTGTGTTGCGAGATCACAGCATGCAGCGCCAGCTCATCCTTTACACCTCATTCACGACGGGCCGACGCTGTCTTGCGATAAACCGCGTCAGGCTTCGTACACCGGACGGCCGTCCAGGTAAGTGGCGACAATCGGTATGTCCTTAATGGCGTCCGGGTCGGTCGTCAGCGGATCCTCCCCAAGGAGCACAAAATCCGCGAGCTTGCCGGGGGTCAGGGAGCCTTTGTCATGTTCCTCAAAGGAAGCCCAGGCGCCGTTTAGGGTGCACACCTGCATGGCTTCCATGGCGCTGATGCGTTGCCTGTCGCCCCAGACCCGACCCTGGGTGTCTTTGCGGGTCACCATGCTCTGAATCGCCATCATCGGCTCATAGGGCCCGGGGGTGAAGTCCGAAGCCGGTGCAACCATGATGCCGTAGTCGATGAAGGAGCGGTGCGCGAACATGTTCTGCATCTTTTCCGGGCCGTAGTCCGGCCATTTATTGCCGTGGTAATGCGCATAGGTATAGAAGGGCGCCGGGATCGTGCCGGTATCCCTGATACGCCGGAGCAGATCCGGATTGACCAGAGAGCAGTGTTCGATGCGAAAGCGCGGATTGACTCCTTCCCAGTTTTTCAGCACCCGCTCGTAGGCCTTGAGCACCATATCAATGGTGACGTCACCGTTGGCGTGAATGCCGATCCGAAAGCCGCTGGCGACGGCCTCGTCTACCGCCGCATCGATTTCCTCCTGGGACATCGTGAGAATGCCGTAGTCGTCAGTGCCCTGGTAGGGCGTGCTCATGCGCATGGTGCGCTCGGAAGCACTGCCATCGGCGGCGTACTTCACGGCGCCCACCCGCAGCATTGGATTGCCAAAGCCCGAACGTATTCCCGCGTCCTTCATGGTCTGGTAAATATCATTGCGCCCGCCGGGCATGAAGGCCACGCGGGTGTAGAGCTCGCCCGCATCGAGTGCGTCCATATAGGCGATCCAGCCCGTGCTGTTGCCAAAGGCATCGGTGGTGCTGGTCAGTCCCGAGGCGGCCATGCGTCGGGTCATCAGACTCGCACCGCGGCGATTCGTGTCGCGGTCGACAACAGGCCATTCGCCGACTGCCTCGAAGACGTCCATCGCGTGTTCGGCGACTTTTCCCGTAAGCCTTCCGTCCTGGCGAAAGAAGCGCCCGCCCGGGGGATCCGGCGTGTCGTCGCTGATCCCGGCGAGAGCGAGGGCTGCCGTGTTCACCACCGCCGTGTGTCCCCCGCGGTGACGGACCATCACTGGCTGCGTGGGCACCACCGCATCGATGTCGTCGCGATTCAGTGGTCGCCCCTCGTCAAATTTGGTGTCGTCGTACATGTGTGCCAGCACCCACTGTCCCTTTGGCGTGCGCTCGGCTTGTCTGGCCAGCAAGTTTTGCACTTTAGAAATCTGGCGCACGTTCACGTCAACGCTGATGGCTTCGTTGGCGAGCAGTGGATGCGAGTGCGCGTCAATGAAGCCCGGGGTGATCGTCAGGCCGCGGGCATCAATGCGCCGGGTGCCGGGGCCGGCGAGGGGATCGATATCGGCAATCGATCCGACAGCCAGAATACGGTTGCCTCGAATCGCCATGGCTTCGACCTTGCCCAGCTCCGGATCCATGCTGTGAAAGCGACCCCCGCTGACGATCAGGTCCGCTTTGCCCAGGGACAGAGCCGCAAAACCGGTGGGGCTCATTGCTGCACCGGCACCAGCGGCGGCAATCCCCTTGAGCAGACGGCGGCGACGCGAATCAGGCTGTATCTGTGTCATTATGCGACCTCGCTGAACTTTAAAGTATTGACCGAGATTACGTTGGTGGCTCCGGGCTGACAAGCTTGCAAACAAGGAGTCAGCCCCCTTTTGGGACTCTCAAAGTAAGCACCGAGGATCACAGTTTTATGAGTAATCCCTTTTTTGAGCCTCTGCCGGAAACGGGCATTCCCTGCTTTGACAAGATTCACTTTGAACACTATCGCGACGCTTTTGACCGCGCCTTTTCCGAACAGCGGCGCGAGATCGAGACCATCGTTCGCAACCCCGAGGCGCCCGGCTTTGCAAATACGCTGGAAGCCCTGGAGCACAGTGGTGAGCTGCTGAGGCGCGTAGGAAACGTGTTCTGGAATTTTACCTCCTCCGATGCGACCACCCCTATTCAGGCTCTGGAGCGCGAAATTGCGCCACAGTCCAGCGCTCACCGCAGCCGCATCCTGTCGGACCCGGCACTCTTTGCGCGAATCCGGGCGGTGATGGAAGACGATCCGGATCTCGACCGGGAACAGCGTCAGCTGCTGGAAGCAAGCTATCGCGCCTTTGTCCGCGCCGGCGCCGAATTAGACGATGCACAGCGCGCCCGGGTCGGCGAGATTGCTCAGGAACTGGCGGTTCTGACAACGGATTTCACGCAGAACGTCCTGAAGGACAGCAATGACTATGAGCTGCTGTTGTCCAGCGAAGAGGACCTTGCGGGCTTGCCGGCGTTTGTGCGTGAGATGGCGAAAGATGAGGCGGCGTCCCGGGGTAAATCGGGACAGTACGCGTTTACCACAGCGCGATCGTCGATTACGCCGTTTCTGCAATACGCCGCGAATCGCGAGCTGCGTCAGGCAATCTATGAGGCCTACACCGGCTGCGGCACTCGCCTCGCTGATAACCGCAGGGTGATCAAACAGATTATTGCGCTGCGCCAGGAGCGTGCGGCCCTGTTGGGTTTCAGTAGTCACGCGGACTACATGCTGGACGATCGCATGGCCAAAACCACCGGCGCTGTCCTAGATTTGCTCGATAAGGTCTGGGGACCCTGCCAGGATCAGGTTGCAAAAGAGGCGCAGGCCCTCGAGGCTCGCGCAAGGGAGGATGACCCGGACTTCGAGCTGCAGCCCTGGGACTGGTGGTACTACACGGAAAAACTTCGCCGCGAAAACTTTGATCTCGATCCCGATGAAATCAAACAGTATTTTGAGTTGGGAAAAGTCCGTGACGGGGCTTTTGAGGTCGCGGGCAAGCTCTATGGGATTGTGTTCCGGGAGCGACCGGAGCTGCCGGTGTATCATCCGGACGTTAAGGTTTACGAAGTGTCTGAAGCCGATGGAAGCCTCATAGGTTACTTCCTCTTCGACTTTTTCATGCGCCCGACCAAGCGCAGCGGAGCCTGGATGTCGGCGTTTCGCTCCCAGTCGAAGGACGGTGAGCGGGTCGCTCCGGTTATTGTTAACTGCTGCAATTTCCCCAAGTCGTCTCCCTGCCTTCTGGGCGTCGATGAAGTGCGCACACTGTTTCATGAGTTCGGCCACGGTCTCCACGGCCTGCTCAGCAATGTCCGCTACGAAAGCCTCAGCGGCACCAGTGTGAAGCAGGATTTCGTCGAGCTGCCGTCGCAGATTATGGAGCACTGGGCCATGGAGCCGCAGGTGCTTAAGTCCTACGCGCGGCATGTGGCAACCGGTGAGCCGATCCCCGATGAACTGATTGCCAAACTGCGCGCTTCCGAGCAGTTCAATCAGGGCTTTGCCACCACTGAATATCTTGCGGCCTGTTATCTCGATCTCGCCTGGCACAGTGCAGACGCGGCGGCGATCGATGATGTCGATAACTTCGAAGCTCAGGCGATGCAGGCCATCGGCAAAACACCGCTGATCGATCCGCGCTACAAATCGACCTATTTCCAGCACATCTTCAGCGGTGATCACTACTCGGCGGGCTACTACGTATATATCTGGGCGGAGGTGCTGGATGCGGATGGCTTTGAGGCGTTTCGTGAGAACGGCCTGTTTGATCAGGCGACGGCGACCTCCTTTCGCAGCAATATCCTGGAAAAAGGTGGCAGTGATGACGCGATGACACTGTACCGCAATTTTCGCGGAAGAGAGCCTGCGGTGGAGCCTCTGCTGCGCAATCGCGGATTGGCTTAGCGCCGATAAACCCATTAGGCTGTAGGTGTAGGCGCAGCCTGAGCGCTCTATAGGGCGGTGGCTTCAGACATCTCCGTCAATCTGGCGAGTCGACTCATCCCTCCCATTGTTTTTCACCGCAATCAGAGAAATTCTATTCATGAAATTAGCGATACTTTCCTGCAGCCCTCATGCCTATAGCACCCGTCGACTTCGCGAGGCGGCTCAGCAGCGCGGCCATCAGGTTAAGGTGCTCAATACACTGAAGTTTGCCATTGATCTTGATGAAGGCGCGCCGGAGCTCTACTACCGACAGAAGCGCCTGAGCAGTTACGACGCCGTGCTGCCGCGTATCGGCGCATCGATTACCTACTACGGAACGGCCGTGGTTCGGCAGTTTCAGGAGATGGATGTGTTCTGTGCCAATACCGCCCATGGCATCGCCAATTCCAGGGACAAGCTGCGCAGCCTGCAGATCCTGAGCCGGCACCATATCGGGATCCCGCGAACCACCTTCGTCAGGGATAAAAAGGATGTTCTGCCTGCGATCGAGCGCGTTGGCGGAGCGCCAATCGTGATCAAGCTGATCGAGGGCACCCAGGGGATCGGTGTGCTCCTCGCCGAGTCCGTGAAGCAGGCCGAATCGATAATTGAACTGCTCCAGAGTCAGAAACAAAACGTGCTCATTCAGAAGTTTGTGGCTGAGAGTCGAGGTAAGGATATTCGTGCCTTTGTTGTTGGCGATCGGGTGGTTGCTGCGATGCGCCGTGTGGCCCAGGGGCAGGAGTTTCGCAGCAATGTGCACCGCGGCGGAAAAGCCGAGGCGGTTGAGCTGGATGAACAGTATCGTGAGACGGCAGTTCGCTGCGCGCAGATTCTGGGCCTGCGAGTCGCCGGCGTGGATATGCTGGAGGGGAAAGATGGTCCTCAGGTGATGGAGGTGAATTCCTCGCCGGGGCTGGAGGGTATCGAGACAAGCACCGAGCTGGATGTGGCCGGCGCTGTGGTTGACTATCTCGCCGCACAGGTGGACTTCCCGGAGATCGACGTGCGCCAGCGCCTGACGGTCAGCAAGGGCTATGGTGTGACCGAACTGTATATTCCTGAGGGCTCAAAATTTGTGGGTCAGGGAATGCGCGATACGCAGTTGGCCGATAAGGACATCAATGTGCTGACGCTCTATCGCGACAGTAAAGTAATCCCAAACCCCAGAGCTGACCGGATACTTGAGCCCGGCGACAAGCTGCTGTGCTACGGCAGGCTCGAGGCCATGCGCGACATGATACCGGCCCGGACGCGCCGCAAACGCAGCCCGCAGGTCAAGGAGCTCGATACAAATATCACCTCTGCGTCCTCAGCGGAGTAAACTCTTTCCTAGTGCAGGGCGACCGGGTGACGGTCGCCGCGACAGGATTGCAGGAACAGGGCGAGCAGGGACATGGGCAAGGCATCAGAGTTTTTAATTGGCGGCGTTAACGTAGCGCCGGGTGAGCGCAAGCTCATTGATCTTCCCGTTGCCCCGATGTACACCCACGACGACCTGTCGATCACGGTGCAGGCAATACGCGGCAAGCGCCCCGGCCCGGTGCTGTTCATCAGCGCCGCGATCCACGGCGATGAGATCAACGGCGTCGAGATAATCCGGCGTTTGCTCCAGCACAAGGCTATACGCAATCTCCGTGGCACGTTGCTGGCGATTCCCATCGTGAACGTCTACGGTTTTCTCAATCATACCCGCTACCTGCCTGACGGCCGGGATCTGAACCGGTCTTTTCCGGGTTCAGCCAAAGGTTCGCTGACCGGTCGCGTGGCGCATACCTTTATTCAGGAGGTGGTGAAAAAGTGCACCCACGGCATCGACCTGCACACGGGTGCCCGTCACCGCAGTAATTTCCCACAGATCCGGGCGGATCTGGATGACGAGCAGGCCGCCGAGATGATGCGCTCCTTTGGTGTGCCCCTGGCGCTCGATGCCAAGATTCGGGATGGTTCCTTGCGCGATTGCGCGGGCAACCTCGGGATTCCGGTAATCCTCTACGAAGCGGGTGAGGCGCTGCGCTTTGAGGAGGTCTACATCCGGGCCGGGGTGCGGGGCATTATCAATGTCATGCGCAGTATCGGCATGCTGCCCGTTTCACGCAGTAAAAAATCTCTGCCCCAGCCCATCATCAGTCGCGAGACGAGCTGGGTGCGCGCGGGGGAGAGCGGGATATTGCGCACCTTTGCGGCGCTGGGGGACAAGGTGACCGCAGGGCAGGTACTGGCAATCGTGGCAGATCCCCTGGGCGCGGACGAAACGCCGATAGTTGCACCGGAGGACGGCGTCGTGATTGGTCGTACGAATTTGCCGTTGGTATACGAGGGCGACGCGACGTTTCATATTGCCCAATACGGACGCCGCGTGGGGGCCGTAGAGCGGCACGTAGAGCAGTTTCAGGAGGAGCACAGCCCTGAGATGGATACACAGGCTTACGGGGAACAGGAGGACGCGCCCATCGTATAGCCTGAGAAAATAGTGGAGAAATGGCGCGCCCGGAGAGATTCGAACTCCCGACCAACTGGTTCGAAGCCAGTTACTCTATCCAGCTGAGCTACGGGCGCGCAGAACTTTATTGTACAGCGATTAGCGCTTCAGGTGTTTTAGCGGCAAACTTTTTTCGCAGCGAAGAGCTGACAATCTGCCCTCAGGCAGCCGCTTCCTGCTCTTGTATCTCTTCCTTGCTGGCGACTTCCTCAGCCGGCTCCAGCTCTTTCAGACGCGCTTCCAGAGTCTTCAGCTTTTCACGAAGCTCTGCATTTTCGGCTTTGGTTTGCTTGTAGGTCTTCTGCAGGAGCTCGTTGGCTGAGGTTTTTTCTGCCAGCTTCTTTTTACTCGCGTCCAGATTCTTCTTCATTTTCGCGGGATCGAACTGCCTGAGCGTGGCCAGTTCCTCACGGATTTCGCTCAGGTCACTTTGCAGGGTCTTGGCGCGTTTCTTGTGCTTGGCGATATCTTCCAGAAGGTTTTCGCAGCGCTGGTGCAACTCACGATTACGCTGCTCGACCTTTTTGTTGCTGGATGCATCGATGGACAGGCTGGAAATCTGTTCCAGTTGCTTGGCTATAACGGCTTTCTGCTCTTCTTTTTCTTTGCTGAGCTTTTCAATCTCTGCTGACTTCGCGTCCAGCTGAACCTGATATTCGGCTCTGAGCTGCTCTTCGAGCTCCATGATTTTTTCAAGATTTCGTGCAGTAAGCATTCAGTATGTCCGTTGCTATCCGTGTTGTATGGCCTGACGCTTGCCATGCAGTGCCTGTCTGTTTATGGACAGTGGATGGTCGACGTCTGGAGGAGCCTTCAGACTCCCGCGAGCAGTACTCGATAAAGGTTTGCTCGAGGGTATTTTCTGGCTGAGGCTGGTCTTCATTGCGCGGACCGCTGGTCCGGCGCGCGGCAGTATACTCTAAAGTATTGATCAAATCCTGTGCATATTTTCACAGGGCCTGGGATGCGATGAAGACCACCACGATGTAGCGCAGCGCCTTGCCGGTGCCCACCAGTAGGACAAACAGGTCCAGGCGTACCTTCATGATGCCGGCAACGACTGTCAGGGCATCGCCGCCGATCGGCAGCCAGGCGAGCAAGAGTGTCCATACCCCCCGGCGCTGGAACCAGTCCTGGGCCCGGGCGATCTGGTCCCGGCTGAAGTAAAACCAGCGCCGGTCCTGATAGTGCAGCAGGTATTTACCCAGGGCCCAGTTGACCACGGCGCCCAGAGTATTGCCCAGGGTGGCGACGATGACCGGCAAGGCCGGGTCCGTGCCGTCGCGCAGGATTAAAAACAGGAACGCCTCGGAGTAAAAGGGCAGGACCGTAGCCGCGAGGAAGGCAGACGAGAACAGCAGAAGATAATCGTCAATCATTGCTCAGCGCCGTGTCCCGCCGGGGGCGGAGGTCGGCAGCGGGCCCCTGGTCGAGATACTGATCTAGGGTGCTCTGCAGGCATCGCCCGCGCAGTGCACGTTTTCCACCGCATCGCCATTAATCACCGCCCGCAGCCAGTCAACGGCGCGTACGCCGTTAGTGCTGCGGCTGTACAGATCGCTGTAGCGCAGCAGCGTATGAAACTCACCGCCGCCCACATAGCTGCGCATCGTCGGGATCTGCCTCTGCAGCTCCTGCAGATTGGCATCCAGCCCCTCAAGCAGCTCCGTGGGACTTCCCAGCAGTTGCATAAATTGTTCCTGCACCGCGTCATAGGCCGTGTCGTAGCTGTGGAAGCTGACCTCCGGCGCTGCCTCGGCGCCGAGGCGGTAGAGGTCATTGATCTGGAGGGTCGCGGGGCTCAGGCCATCGCGGTCGATGACCTCGGGCAGGGCGGGTATAACCCCCCACTGCTCCCAGAGGTCGGTCGGTGGTGGGAGGCGGTAGCCCGTTCCGCCGCCCGCGAATTGCACGAGCCGGCTGTCGGGATAGTGCGAGGCCACTTCCGCGGCGTAAATCGGTGACGCCAGCGCTCCGGCGCTGCCGCCGGCAACTACGATCGTGTCAGGTCGGGGAAACTCGCGGTAGACGTAGGCCAGCGCGGCCTCACTGTTCACCCGTCCCCGGTGTTGCACAACAAACATGGAGCCGTCCTCGCGCGTATAGCTTGCCCGGCGATTCCCCAGGTGCACATCGCCACTGCAATAGCTGACAAACACCTGTGACCAGTCAGCGAAGGGGTTCTCCGGATTATCCAGGGCAAAAGCGCCATCGTATTCCCGGGGGTCATTGCCACTGCCGGATTCCGCGTTGACGCGATAAGTCGGTTTGCCAAGGGGGTCGCAGGTGCTGGCGTTCCAGCAGGCGCCGCCGCCGTTAAAGAACAGCAAGAGCCGTGCAGGGTCGGCCTTGCGCACATGAAAACGGTATTTTTCGCCGTTTGAGCACAGCGTGCTGCCGCCCGGCTCCAGCGTGATCCAGGGGTCTGCGCTGATCGTCTCAGTCGCATAAAAGCTGAGCCCGGCGGCGAGCAGGGCAGCGAGCGAATAACGCATTGGCAATACCTTTATCAAAAGCGGAAATTTGACCCGGCTGTGGTCCGTCGGGCATTTTGCGGAGAAAGTCCGAATCATGGCAAGCGAAAGCGGGGAGATAAGTCGCCCTGGCAGTCGTTGCAGCCTGCACTGGGGTCTTTACTCAGCTATGCTGCAACTACGAGTCAGTGAATACACGGCGAGTTGTCCGCCAGAGGAGTAAATCTGTGATTGAATTTGAGCTGAACGGAACCCGTGTGTCCACGGAATCGCCAGAGGATACACCACTCCTCTGGGTGATTCGCGATGAGCAGAAGCTCAAGGGCACGAAGTTTGGTTGTGGGATCGGGCAGTGTGGTGCCTGCACGGTGCAGCTCAATGGCGACCCGATCCGCTCCTGTTCTACGCCCGTCAGCGCGGTGGCCAATGCCAGCATCACGACGATCGAAGGTCTCGCAACGAGCCAGGGCGAGGCCCTGAAGCAAGCCTGGATTGAGGCGCAGGTGCCCCAGTGCGGCTACTGCCAGTCGGGGCAGATTGTTACCGCCGAGGCGTTGCTCAAGGCGAATCCCAGTCCCAGCGACGATGAAATCACCGAATTCATGACCGGCAATCTGTGTCGCTGCATGTCCTACACGCGGATACATTCGGCGATCAAGAGCGCCGCAGGGGAGGGGAGTAAGTCATGAAGCGCAACGCAGAGGGAATCAGTCGACGCAGCTTTCTGGCCGGCAGCGTCGGTACGGGTCTTGTGATGGGACTCGGTGTTGTCTTGCCCGGTTGCTCCCGCGAGGAGAGCGTGGGTGAGATCGCGACCACGGGGGCGAGCCGCTCCTTCTCACCCACGATCTGGTTTGAGATGGACGCCGCCGGCACAGTGCTGATCAATATCACCAAGGCCGAGATGGGACAGCATGTAGGCACCGCGCTGGCGCGTATTGTTGCCGACGAACTCGGCGCCGACTGGGACAGCGTCAGCATCGCCCACGTCGACAGTGATCCGAAGTGGGGGGTCATGGTAACCGGAGGCTCCTGGTCTGTGGTCACCAGTTTCGAGATGCTGTCGCGGGCCGGCGCTGCCGGGCGCAGGGTGCTGGTGGATGCCGCGGCTGCGCTTATGGGGGTAGATCCCTCGGCGCTCTCGGCAGCCGGGGGCATGGTCTCCGGCGCGGGGCAGACCATGAGTTTTGCAGAAATTATTGCCGCGGGTGATATCAGTCGCAGCTTCAGCGACGAAGAAGTCGCGGCCATGCCGATCAAGTCGCCCCAGGCTCGCGATCTGATCGGCAAGCCGACAAAGGCTCTGGACGTACCGGAAAAAGCCCGTGGCGACGCGGTCTACGGACTCGATACGGAATTGCCCGGCATGGTCTACGCGCATCCGATTATCGCGCCGACGCGCTATGGCAGCAGCATCACGGCTATCGATGACTCGGCGGCCCGCTCGGTGCCGGGGTACCAGCAGACCCTGACCATCGATGACCCTTCCGGTTTTGTGCAGGGCATGGCGCTGGTGATCGCCGACAGTGTTCCCGCCGCCATAAAGGCGGCCGAAGCCGTCGTGGTTGAATGGCGTGCCGGGGAAACCACGGCGATCAACGAGGCGGATATTCTCGATGAGGGCAAGCGCCTGGTTGATGATCCGTCCAGCGGTACCCTGTTCCTGGATGTGGGCGATACGACGGCCGCGCTCGATGCGGCGGGGGAGACGCTCAGTGCAACCTATCGCACCGGGACGGTTCTGCACTTTACCCTCGAGCCGCAGAATGCGCTGGTGGAGTTTCGCGACGGGCAGTGCCATGTGCATGCGGGCAATCAGTGGCAGTCGCTGATTATTCCGGTGCTGGCCGAGTCTCTGAAGATGGACGAGAAGGATATCGTCCTGCACACCTATTACCTCGGCGGTGGCTTTGGTCGCCGTTTGTTTGGCGATCAGATGATTCCCGCCGCGCATGCGGCGAGAGAACTGGGCAAGCCTGTGAAGCTGGTGATGACGCGTCCGGCGGATTCACTCTTTGATTGCGTGCGCTCACCCTCTGTGGCGCGCTTTGACGCTGCCTTTGATTCTGACGGTGCGTTGAGCGCCGTCGATCATGCGGCGGCTGCGGGCTGGCCGACGCTGGCCATGGCCCCCGGGTTTCTGGGTGAGGGTGTCGATGGCCAGGGCAAGTTCGACGGCTTTTCGATCAATGGCGCAGACCACTGGTACTCCCTGGCCAACCATCGCGTGCGCGCTATCAACAACGGTCTGGCGCAGAAGACCTTTCTGCCTGGCTGGCTGCGTTCCGTAGGACCGGGCTGGATTGGCTGGGGCGTCGAGTGCTTTGTCGATGAGATTGCCGCGAAACTTGGTCTGGACCCGATCGAATATCGTCTGTCCCTGCTCGATGCCCAGGGTCGTCAGTCCGGCAGTGCGCCAATGCAGGTCGGGGGCGCCCGGCGTCTTGCGGCGGTGCTTGAAGACGTGCGCAATCGCTCGCGCTGGGGCCGGTCACTGCCGGCCGGAGAGGGTTTGGGGGTCGCCGTAGCACATGGACAGGAACGGGCCATGCCAACCTGGAGCGCCTGTGTGGCCCATGTCGCGGTCGATGGCAACAAGGTCCGCGTCAAGAAGATCTGGCAGACCCTCGATTGCGGTACTGTCGTGCATCCCGACGGCGCGATGGCGCAGGCGGAGGGCGCGACGCTCTGGGGGCTGAGCCTCGCGCTGCACGAAGGCACCGAGATCGAAAACGGTCAGGTTAAGGACCGGAATCTGGATACCTACACGCCGCTGCGTATGGCCGACGTGCCTGAGCTGGATATCAAGTTTATGGCAAGCGATGAGTTTCCCACCGGCCTCGGCGAGCCGCCGCTAATTGCGGTCGCACCGGCGATTGGCAATGCAGTCTTTGCAGCCACGCAAAAGCGGGTCAGGGATTTGCCCATTAGACTCTAGTTCGCGCGTGCGCGAGTCAGAGCCTGCGCCGGGAACAGCGCCTGCGGGCGTAGGGTTCCGCCGCTACTTTGCTGCGGCGTCCGCCTCCAGCAGGAGCTGCAGGGTCTGTTCTACCAGAGGATCGATGTCGAGACTCGCGTCGTTGCACATCATCATCAGTGAGCGCCGCTGCTGAGGAAATCGTGCGTAAAAGGTGGTGGTGCCCAGCCAGCCACCGCTGTGCTCGAAGGACTGTTCGCCCGCGGTCGTCGCTAAAAACTGCCCGTTAGCGTAAAGCCGCCCGCGATCCTCGTGCTCGCTGTTTGGCCGGTTCATGGTCTCTATCAAAGCCATGGGGTCCTTGCCGACCCGGGGCTCGTAGAAGTTCTGGTCCCACTTCAGCAGATCATCGAGATTGGTGTGCAGACCCCCATCGCCGACCCAGAACAGGTTTGTCATGTCATTGACGTAATCCCCATCCTCGTTCTGCTTGTAGCCGTAGGCTCGTTTGCGGACAATTTCCACCGGCAAATCGCTGAAAAACGTACTGTCCATCCCCAGGGGCTTGAAGATCCGTCGCTCGGCGTAGGTTCGCAGGCTCTCGCCGGACACCTCCTCGACCAGCATCGAGAGCAGGAAGTACGCCAGATTGCTGTACAGAAAACGCTCATCCGGCTGCTGCGCCAGGGGCGCCTGCTTGACGACCTCGTAAAACTCCTGAATCGTCAGATAGTCTTCGTTGCCGAGCCTGAATTCGCCGCCGGCCGCAGATTTCAGCTCAATCCCATTGGCAGCCTTGGGGCCCTCGTAGGAGCCGGCGATCAGATCGTAGTCGCCCATGCCCGCTACATGTCCGAGCATGGCGTTCACAGTCACTTTGGCGCCGTAATCAGGTAGCTCAGGCAGATAACGGTGCACGTCGGCATCCAGCTCGATTTTACCTTCCTCGGCCAGCAGCAGGACGGCCATCGCCGTGAACTGCTTTGAGACCGAGCCCATGCGATGCACCTGGTTGCCATCGAGGGGAACATCAAGCTCGAGGTTGGCCAGACCGTAACCGGTCTTAACAAGCCAGCGGCCGTTGCTCACAAGGCCCACGGTGCAGCCCGGAGCCTGCGCCGGAATGCGGGAAAAAACCCCATCGAGTTCTTCGGCGATGCCGCTCTGTGCGCCGGCTGGCAAGGCCAGTCCGGCGAGGGCGGTGATTCCCAGAAAAATCAGGCTTCGGCTCATAATCATTGGCGGTGACTCTCTGTGGGTTTTGCGCTCGTGCCTGCTCAGGCGCCGGTCTGCAAGCGTCAGCGGGGGTTGGTCGAGGGAGCTTCATCTTCTGTGTTTTTTGGCTTCGTTTCGTTATTGCCGGTGTTCATGCCGCTATCACCATAGTTTCTGCGACATTCTGCATGGATCTCCTCGATGCATACGGATTTGTTCAGACGCTCGTTGCAACGCTGGTTTTCAACGAGTTCGCGATACTCGCATTCCTCGACAGCACTGTTCTTTGCCTCGCTCTGAATCTCTCCGCCGTAAAAAGTGTATCTATCGGCCTGGGCAAACGCACTTGAGGCACTGCCAGGGTTGAGGGCAATAGCGAGGGCAAGGGCGAGGGGTATGAGGATGGCTGTCACGGAGGAGTCTTTTTGGGGAAGGCCGGGCGCAGTCCGAGAGTTTGAGACTGCGCCCGGAAAACAGGCTTACTCCGCGCTGACGGGAATCATATCGATACCCCGGGCCTTAATCTGCGCGTTGAGCCCCGGGAGTCGCTCGTCCCACACCGACTGGAGTGTTGCGAGCTGCGCCTCGATGGCAGCGACCAGCTCGGCTTTTACGGCGAGGGCCTGTGTCGTTGGACCGGCGTCGCCGGTAGCGACCATACGCATGAGGCTGGCGAGCTTGTCATTGAGACGGATCGGGAAGTTCAGCGGGTCCTGACGACTCTGGTTCTTGGTCTGATAGAGCGCCTCTTCTACGCCGGTCAGGGTCTCTGAAATCGCGAGAATGTCGCTCAGCAGAGCCGAGGGCGCATCGACACTGTCGCCGCTGTCCAGCAAGCGCGCCTTGAGTGCGTCGAGCTCGCTGCGCGCCGTGCGTATTTCGCCAATTTGCTCATGGGTGCGGGAGAGCAGATCGCGGGTTTCGCTGACAAAGGCAAACTGCGCGGCAAAGTCGTCCGGCGTCGCACTGGAGCGGGGATCGCTCAGGACTTCAAAGACGACTTCCTGCGATTCCTCGCCTACGACCAGCTGCGCCCGATAGCTTCCGGGCACCGCGCGCGGGCCGGTTTTCATATCGGACCAGAGAATCAGGCCATCAAAGCGCTTCATCCCCGGGTAGTCCAGGTCCCAGATGTGCCGATTCAGGCCGGGCTTGGCGGCGAGCACACGGGTGTCGGGCATGCCGCTACCGTCTTTTTCAGCCTTGTCCTTCTCTTCGATCGCCGGCTTGCGGCTCCAGGTCCAGATCGCCTCGTCTTCGCCATCTTTATAGACAGACAGCTCCAGATTGGCCTCGTCATCCAGACCCTCAGGGATCGTGTAATAGATGGCTACACCTGCCGGCGGGTTTTTCCCCGCAGGTCCGCTGTCGCGATCCCATCCTTTGGACAGGAGGCGGTGTGTTGGATCCGGCGTGTACAGATGTGCCGCCTTGCTATGGCTCTTGTCCAGCTGACGCAGCGGTCCCAGGTCATCGAGAATCCAGAATCCCCGACCCTGGGTTGCGGCTACAAGGTCGCCGTCCTTGATCAGCATATCGGTCACCGGAACGATGGGCAGATTCAGCTGTAGCGGGCTCCAGCTGCCGCCGTTGTCCAGCGAGTAGTAAGCGCCGCGCTCCGTGCCGGCATAGAGCAGTCCCTGGCGCTCCGGGTCCGCGCGCAGGACGCGGGTGAAATGCGTGTCCGGCAGGTCGTCGCTGATGCGCTTCCAGCTTTTGCCCCAGTTATCCGTATAAAAAAGGTAGGGCTTGAAGTCGTCCATCTTGTAGCGGGTGGCGGCCAGATAGGCGCCGCCCTTGTTGAAGGGGTCGACATCAATGCTGTTGACCATCGCCCACTCGGGAAGCCCGGAAGGCGTGACGTCTTTCCAGGATTCGCCTCCGTCGCGAGTCACATGTACTTTGCCGTCGTCGCTGCCAGCCCAGAGCACCCCTTCTTCCTGCGGGGATTCCGTGAGGACGAAGACCGTGCCGTAGTACTCAACGCCCGTGTCATCCTTGGTGATGGGGCCGCCGGACTTGCCCATGCGGCTTTTATCGTTAACGGTCAGGTCCGGACTGATCTGGGTCCAGCTTTCTCCCAGGTCATCGCTTTGGAAAACG
Organism: uncultured Congregibacter sp.; assembly: GCA_964525195.1. Classification (GTDB taxonomy): domain Bacteria; phylum Pseudomonadota; class Gammaproteobacteria; order Pseudomonadales; family Halieaceae; genus Congregibacter. Next base: position 10,220 of record CAZGGN010000006.1, on the reverse strand, counting down.
GCATTGGCGGCGACAAACAGTCGATCCGGGTTATGCACGGAGAAAGAGATCGGATAGTTCCACTGGAAGCGGTACTTGAGCTCAGCAGCTCCCCAACCCATGGGGTTATCCGGCCACACGTCGATCGCGCGTCGCTCGCCGGTACGATGGTTGACCACGCGCAGGAGACCGCCGTAGGAGCCGCCCACGACAACATCCGGATCGTCGGGTTTGGCGGCAATATGTCCACTCTCGCCACCCGCGGTCGGATCCCAGTCGCGCACGCCGATCGACGATCCCATCGCTGATTGCGAGCGAATACGAACCGCGGAATTATCCTGCTGGCCACCGAGCAATCGGTAGGGGAAATCGTTATCCGCAGAAACGCGGTAAAACTGCACGGTCGGTTGGTTGGCCTGTGTGGACCAGGTTTCGCCGCGGTCGTAAGACACGTTGGCGCCGCCGTCGTTGGACTGGATCATGCGCAGCGGGTCCGCGGGGTCAATCCACAGGTCGTGGTTATCGCCGTGGGGAGTGGGGATCTCGCTGAAGGTCTTGCCCCCATCCTTGGAAAAGTGGAAGCGTACGTTCAGCACGTAAAGAGATTCTTCATCGGCCGGGTCGGCGTAAATGCGTGTGTAATACCAGGCGCGCTGACGCAGGTTACGGTCATCGCTGGTCTTTGCCCAGGTCTTGCCCCCGTCTCTGGAGCGGAACACGCCGCCGTCTTCCGCTTCAATGATTGCGTAAACGTTCTTGTTGTTGCTCGGTGACACGGCGATGCCGCTAATCCCGATAGTGCCCTGAGGGAGGCCTTCGTTGCGCGTCAGCTCTTCCCAGCTATCGCCGCCATCAACGCTCTTGTAGAGGCCTGATCCGGGGCCGCCGCTCTCCAGAGAGTAGGGCGTGCGCTTGACGCGCCAGAAGCTGGCATAAAGGATGCGTGGGTTGCTCGGATCCATTGCCAGATCTACGGCACCGACTTCATCGTTGACGAACAAAACCTTTTTCCAGCTTTTCCCCCCGTCCACGGTGCGAAAAACGCCGCGCTGCTCATTGGGGCCAAACAGATGACCCATCACAGCGGCATAGGCGACATCCGGATTCTTCGGGTGAATGCGCACCCGGGAGATATGCTGCGAATCTTCCAGGCCGGCGCGGGTCCAGGTGTCGCCCGCATCGAGGGATTTCCACATTCCGTTCCCCGGCGACACGTTGCCACGAACGGTTTTCTCGCCGGTTCCTACGTAGATCACGTTCGGGTCCCATTCGGATACGGCTACTGCGCCGATAGAGCCGCCAAAATAGCCGTCAGAAATGTTGTCCCAGCTGACTCCGCCATTATCGGTCTTCCATACGCCGCCACCGGTGGAGCCGAAATAGTAGCGGTCACGATCTCCGGGGATGCCGGTGACGGCTGCCGAGCGGCCACCGCGGAAGGGGCCGACTTCGCGCCATTCGATCGCGCGTATTTCGGGGGGAAAGGTGTCAACGTCAATGTCAGCGCGGGCGCTATTCAGACCCGCAGGAAGGGTCAGGCACAGTATGAGCAGTGCGGACGACCTGCGCAGGAAAGCAGACAGCATGAAAAACTCCTGATTGGAATAGATGGGCTTTTTTACGGGTCCGAAACATACCACAGAATCACCGGATGCCTGCGCTGAGTTGGCAGTAGCGGCGATAGCTCTAGTATGCTCCTGTCTGGCTGTGAGCCACTCGCGCAGAAGCCGGTTTTGGCTGCGTAGCGATACAAGGAGATTAGCAATGACGGTGGATAACCTGGCCGCAGAGGCCTGTCTGGTCGAAGAGACCCGCAATCGAGTGCGCTGGATTACCCTTAACCGCCCCGCCCAGCGCAATCCCCTGTCTCTGCGCATGCTTGAAGCGCTGAGCGATGCGCTTGCCAGAGCGGGAGACGACGCCCAGGTGCGGGCGGTGGTGATCGCGGCCGAGGGCCCGGTGTTCTCCGCGGGGCATGACCTACGGGAAATGAGTCGGGCCGCCGATGAGTCTGCCGAGTCGCAGAAGACCCGTATGCGCAGTATTCTCGAACGCTGCTCGCAGATGATGCTGGCCATCGTGAATTCCCCCAAGGCGATTATTGCCTGTGTGCAGGGCACCGCCACGGCCGCGGGCTGCCAGCTGGTGTCAGCCTGTGATCTGGCGATCGCGGCTGATACGGCCGGGTTCTGTACGCCGGGTGTCAATATGGGGGGCTTTTGCACGACGCCGCTGGTGGGTGTCGGGCGCAACATACACCGTAAGCATGCGATGGCCCTGGCGCTCACCGGAGACACCATTTCTGCTGATGACGCGCTGCGCTTCGGCCTGATCAACGAGGTCGTCCCGGCCGGGCAACTGCGCCAGCGCACCACCGAGCTCGCCGAGCGAATCGCCTCCAAGTCAGCCCAGGGCATTCGTCATGGCAAGGCCGACTTTTATCATCAGGTCGAAATGCCCATTGAGGAGGCCTTTGCCTTTGCCAACGAGGCGATGCTGCGCGCTATGACGTCAGCCGATGCAGAGGAAGGGAAGGCCGCGTTTTTTGAAAAGCGGGCTCCGCAGTGGGAGGATGCCTGAGATCTATGCCGCTCAATGACGACAGGGCGATCGCTGAGCTGCTGCGTTCGGTGAAAACCATTGCGCTCCTTGGCGCCAGTCCCAGGCCGACGCGGCCCAGTTACGAGGTTTTTGAATTCCTGATCCAGCATGGCTATCGGGTGCTACCGGTGAACCCGGCTATCGCTGGCGATGTTCTTCTCGGCGAGCCGGTCTACGCCTCCCTTGCAGATCTCCCGGAACCCGCGGATATGCTGGACGTGTTTCGCAGCGCAAGCTTTCTGCCGGGTATCATGGAGGAGGCGATCCAATGTGGCATCAAGATCGTCTGGACCCAGCTCGGGGTGGTTGATTCTGCGGCGGCACAGCGCGCCGAGGGCGCGGGCATTCGCGTGGTGATGGACCGCTGCCCGGCGATCGAATGGCCGCGGCTCAGGCGCGCGGGGCTCTTGTGAGTACGGGCGCGCCGGCCGCGGCAAGGAGTCATCCCGCTGAATACTGAGGTCATTGCTGTAGTCCAGCGATGGATAGAGCGTTTTGTCGTGGAGCTGAATCTCTGTCCCTTCGCGCGGCGTGAGCTGGAGCGGAGTGCCGTGCGCTATGCGGTGACGATGGTGCAGGACAGCGAGTTGCTGCTGCAGGAGCTCAGGTGCGAGCTGGAGTTGCTGGAGCGCAACGCAGAAATCGAGACTGCATTTTTGATTCATCCGGAGCTGCTGGAGGATTTCTATGACTTCAATGACTTTCTCGGCGACTGTGATCGCCTGTTGCGGGACATGGGGCTGGAGGGAATCTACCAGATCGCCAGTTTTCACCCCGCCTACCAGTTTGCCGGGACCGGGCCGGACGACCCGGAAAACTATTCGAATCGCTCGCCCTACCCCATGCTGCACATCCTCCGGGAGGACAGCGTAGAGCGAGCGATCGCCGGGCACCCGGATATCGACGCGGTGCCGCTGCGAAATATCGAAGTGCTGAACGATCTGGGCGGGGCAGTGCTGCGATCCCGCTGGGAGGGCTGCTTTCATGAATAGCGACGAATCCCGGGAAGTGATTGTCATCGGCGGTGGCGCCAGCGGCCTGATGTGTGCGATCAGCGCGGGGTACCGCGGGCGCAAGATCCTGGTCCTTGAGCAGGGGCCGAAGGTCGGTTTGAAGATTCTGGTCTCCGGAGGCGGGCGCTGTAATTTCACGAATCTTTTTGCGGATCCGCGAGAGCACTACCTGTCGGAGAATCCGCATTTTTGTATTTCTGCCATGAAGCGCTATAGCGCAGCCGATTTTATTCAGATGGTTGAAGCGGCGGGGATCGACTACGAGGAAAAAAAGCTGGGGCAACTGTTTTGCACCCACAGTGCCAGGGACATTGTCACCATGCTGCTCGAGCATTGCGCTTACGCCGGGGTGGAGATCCGTCTGCGCCAGGCCGTGACCGCAATTACCGGGTCTGCGGCGCAGGGCTTTGTCGTGGAAACTGCCGACAGGCGCTATCGGGCAGAACAGGTGGTGATAGCCTCCGGGGGATTATCGATGCCCAAAATCGCCAGTGATCTCGCGTTTCGTTTTGCCAGGCGTCGGGGCCTGAGCGTGGTTCCGACGCGCCCGGGACTGGTGCCGCTGACCTGGAACTCAGGCGACAAAGCGCTTTTTGAGTCGCTCTCGGGGATCTCGGTGGATGCCGAGGTCAGCTGCGGAGCGGGGCACTTTCGCGAAAACATCCTCTTTACCCACCGGGGCCTCAGCGGGCCTGCGATATTGCAGGCATCGTCCTACTGGCGAGAGGGGGATACGCTCACGATCAATTTGTTGCCCGACCGGCTGGCGGCCGACTGGCTGCTCGCAGCCTGCGAAGCGAACCCGCAGCAACGATTGCTGCCCCTGCTGAAAACCCTGTTCCCTCGACGCCTCGCGGAACTGATGGCCGCACACTGGTTTGAGGACAAGAAAATCGGCAGCTTTTCGCCCCCGGAGCTCGCCGCTATCGGTCGTCGACTCAACGCCTGGATTTTCAGGCCCAGCGGCAGCGAGGGTTATCGGACCGCCGAGGTTACCCTCGGCGGTATCGATACGGATGAGGTCTCCTCAAGAACCTTTGAGCTCAAGCAGTGCCCGGGCCTCTATGCCGTTGGCGAGGCCCTGGATGTGACCGGCTGGCTCGGAGGCTATAACTTCCAGTGGGCCTGGGCCTCAGGCTGGTGCTGCGGTCAGCATCTCTAGCTTCAGCCTATTCGCCATCGGCCGCCAGCAGGGACGCATTGCCTCCGGCGGCGGTGGTATCGATGCAGGTGTGACGTTCGTGCACACAGTAGCTGTCCAGATCGTCATTGCTCACAAGGGGCACCAGTGCACCATCTCTCGCCGCGAGCGCCCGCCTTGCTTCGCCAAGGTCATCGTCATCACTCCACAGGGCGACCACGGCAATCCCCCTGAGCTTCGAGAGACTTTCGCGGCTGAGGAAGCCGTCGACGCCTTCCATCGCATCGACGCCCGGCGCGACCATCAGCGCCGGACAGCCCATGCGTCGGGCGGTGCCGGCCTGAATGGCGGCGTCCTGGGCAGTGGGTCCAAGGCATAGAACAAGACCCCGGGGCCAGAGGGTCAGACGATTCGCCTCGCCGGTGGGTCCCGGCATATCCTGCTGCTCGAGAGCCTGAGGCTCGTGCCACTGCAATGCATCTATCGCGGCCTGTACGGTGCCGACATCCAGGGAGGGCTCCCGTATGCCGCTGCCTGAGTGACTCGGAGCCGCGAGGGGGCGAAGGAATCGCTGGAGGTATCGCGGGCCGCCGGCTTTCGGGCCCGTGCCTGACAATCCCTCGCCGCCGAAGGGCTGGACGCCCACGACCGCCCCGGTCATGTTGCGGTTGACGTAGGCGTTGCCGACGCAGGCGCGGTGCGCGATGTGGCGATAGACGCGGTCGATACGGCTGTGCACGCCCAGGGTCAGGCCGTAGCCGGTGCCGTTGATCTTGTCGATGACGGTATCGAGCTCGCTCGACTTGTAGCGCACCACGTGCAGGATCGGTCCGAAGATCTCGCGCTCGAGCCGGTCGATGCCGTCGATCTCGTAGGCGCGCGGCGCGAACCAGTGTCCCTTCGGCAGGTCTTCGCGCAGCGGGGTCCTGGCGATCAGCTTCGCCTCGCGATCCATCCGTTCGGCGTGCTCCTCGAGCATCTTCAGCTGGGCCTCGTCGATGACCGGTCCGATATCGGTCTCGAGCAGGCCGGGATCGCCGACGGCGATTTCTTCCATGGCGCCGGCGAGCATTTCGAGCATGCGGTCGGCCACGTCGGCCTGGACGTAGAGTACGCGCAGCGCCGAGCAGCGCTGGCCGGCGCTGAGAAAGGCCGAGTGGATCACGTCCTTGACGACCTGCTCGGGCAGCGCGGAGGAGTCGACGACCATGGCGTTCTGACCGCCGGTCTCGGCGATCAGGGTGGCCAGCGGGCCTTCGCGCTCGGCCAGGCTGCGGTTGATGATCCGCGCCGTTTCGGTCGAGCCGGTGAAGGCCACGCCGGCGATGCGCGGATCGCCGGTGAGTGCGGCACCCACCTTGCCGTCGCCGGGCAGGCACTGGATGACGTCCTCGGGCACGCCGGCCTCTTGCATCAGGCTCACGGCCCGGGCGGCGATCAGGGGCGTCTGCTCGGCGGGCTTGGCCAGCACGGCGTTGCCGGCGGCCAGGGCGGCGACGATCTGGCCGGTGAATATGGCCAGGGGGAAGTTCCAGGGGCTGATGCACACGAACACGCCCTTGCCGTGCATGCGAAGCGTGTTGGACTCGCCGGTCGGTCCCGGCAGTTCGACCGGTTCGGCCAGCTCGTTGCGGGCCTGCATGGCGTAGTAGCGGCAGAAGTCGACCGCCTCGCGCACTTCGGCGATGCCGTCGAGCAGGGACTTGCCGCCTTCGCGCGTGCAGATGGCCATGAGTTCGTCGCAGTGCGTCTCGTAGAGGTCACCGATGCGATCGAGAATGTCGGCGCGCTCGGCCGCGCCGCGACCGTCCCAGTCCTTCTGCGCCGCAATCGCCGCACTCACGGCATCGGAAACCGATTCGGGATCGGTCCAGGTCACCTTGCCGACCGCCAGGCCGGTGTCGACGGGCGAGAAGACGGTGCCCTGCTCACCGGCCCGCGCGGACTGGCCGGTCGGCGCCGCGCTCCAGTCGTTCTGGACGGCACGCTCCATGCCCTGCTTGAGTTCGGCCAGTTCCGAATCGCGGCCCATGTTGATGCCGTGACTGTTGCGTCGTTCCCGCCCGTAGATGTCGACCGGCAGCGGAATGCGCGGATGCGAGATGCTCGAGTGCGACTGCACTTCGGCGATCGGGTCGTCGACCACCTTTTCGACCGGCAGCTTCTCGTCGACGATGCGATTGACGAAAGAGGTATTGGCGCCGTTCTCGAGCAGGCGACGCACCAGGTAGGGCAGCAGGTCCTTGTGGGCCCCCACCGGCGCGTAGATGCGGCAGCGGGTACCGTTCTGCGATGGCCGCGATGGTGTGCGCGTTGTGCGTCGCGAACTGCGGATAGAGGCACTCCGGCAGCGACAGCAGCTTGTCGGCGCAGGCGATGTAGGACAGGTCGGTGTTGGCCTTGCGGGTGAATACCGGATAGCCCTCGACGCCCTCGACCTGGGCGATCTTGATCTCGGTATCCCAGTAGGCGCCCTTGACCAGCCGGATGGGAATCCGGTGCCCGGTCTTGCGCGCCTGCTCGGTCAGCCAGTCGATGGCCGCCCAGGCCCGCTTCTGGTAAGCCTGCAGGGCGAGGCCGAGGCCGTCCCAGCCTTCCAGCTCGGGGTCGGCGAGCACGGCGGCGAAGACGTCGAAGGACGGCGTCAATCGATCGGCCTCCTCGGCGTCGACGGTCAGCGCGATGCCGGCCTTGCGCGCGCGGCGGGCCAGTTCGAGCAGGCGCGGCACCAGTTCTTCCATCACCCGGTGATGCTGGGCATGCTCGTAGCGCGGGTGCAGGGCCGAGAGCTTGACCGAGATGCTGGGCAGCGCGAAGACGTTGTCGCCCTCCGTAACCCGGCCGATGGCGTCGATGGCGTCGGCGTAGGAATCGAAATAGCGGCGCGCGTCGGCGGCGGTCAGGGCCGCCTCGCCGAGCATGTCGAAGGAGTAGCGGAAGCGGCGGTTGGCCTTTTTCTTGGACCGCTCCATGGCTTCCTCGATCGTGCGGCCCATGACGTACTGGTGCCCCATGATGCGCATCGCCTGGCGGATCGCGGTGCGCACGACCGGCTCGCCGGACTTGTTGGCGATCTTCGACAGCACCGTCCCGATGCTGCGCTTCTCCGAGCCCTTCACGCTGACCAGCCGCCCGGTGAGCATCAGCCCCCAGGTGCCGGCGTTGACGAAGACCGAAGAGCTCTTGCCGAGGTGCGATTCCCAGTCGGCATCCGAGAGCTTGTCGGAGATCAGCATCTCGGCGGTGTCGTTGTCGGGAATGCGCAGCAGCGCCTCGGCCAGACACATCAGGATCACGCCCTCTTCCGAAGAGAGGTCGTATTCGCGCATGAAGGCCTCCATGACCCCCGCATCGCGACTTCGCTCGCGCACGCGCTTGACCAGGTCGAGCGCGTTGTCGCGAATGTTCTCCCGCTGTCCGGTATCGAGCCGCACCTGTTCAAGCAGGAAGCGCACGTGCTTCGCCTCGTCCATCTGCCAGGCGTCGTCGAGCGCCTTGAGGCGGTCGTCGAGGGCGATCGGTTCTGCGGTCACGAAGGGGTGGGAAACTTGTGTCATCGGGGCCTCTAAATGCGGGTTTGAAGGCATTCACCAAGTGTAACCGAAGCCAGCTGCCCGCTGGCACCCGCGGCCTTCACGCCGGCACAACGGGCCCGCGTGATTCTTGACCGATCGCAATTTCCCCTGCCACGTTGGTGCCGCATGGGCTAGAATATGCAGCGTTAATCAAGAAACACGGTTTTCGGCCCGTGATCGACACCCGGCACAGTTCGGAATCGCGCCAGTCCCGAGTGATCGAGGCGCGCTCGAACTTGTCCATGTCGCTCGACAGGCTGGCAGCCGTGTTTCTCGGTTTGAGCGCAGTCACGCTTCTCGTGGCGCTCGGTCCGCTTCTGCTGGGTTTCTGGCCGATCATGGTGGCCGCGGTCCTGCACCTTGTCGTCGTCGGCTGGTGCATGCGGCTGGCCTGGCGGGGAAACTGGGCCCGCGAACGAATTGTGATCGACCGCGAAACGCTCACAATCGATCATTTCGACGTACGGCAGCGGACGCGCACCGAGTGGCCTTCCGCCTGGGTGCGGATCGAGGTCGAGGAGCAGCGGATGGGTGAACGACGGGTCCAGGTGACCTGCCATGGTCGCCGCCAGGTGATCGGTGATTTCCTGCCGGTCGCCGAGAAGCTGGCCCTGGCTGACGCCCTCAAGGAGAGCCTCCGGCCGTTCGATGCCCGGGGTGGAGCAAGCAATTACAGGTGAGTCGAGGATGAAGAGAACGAACGAATTGATCGTGGCCCTGGCGGTGATGGCGGTCATCATCGTGGTTACTTGGGGGCTGTTCGCCGTCGGCGACAACATGCCCGGTGGCGTCACACCCTTCAGCAAGGACGTGTACCAGCTGCACAACGTCATTCTGGCCGTGGTCACCGTGATTGGCGTGCTGGTCTTCACGGCCATGTTCACGTCGATCGTCGTGCATCGCAAATCCAAGGATCACGAGCCGGCGAAGTTCAGCCACTCCACGGCCGCCGAGATCACCTGGACGGCCATTCCGGTCCTCATCCTCGTGATCATGGCCATCCCGGCCACCCGCGTACTCATCGACATGGAAGACACCGGCGGCGCCGACATCAACATCAAGGTCACCGGTTACCAGTGGCTGTGGCAGTACGAGTATCTCGAAGACGACGTGAACATCTACTCGGCGCTCGACCGCGAAAGCAACCGGGCCCGCCAGATCGGCTCCGGCGTCGATGTACGCACCGTCGAAAACTACCTGCTCGAGGTGGACAATCGCCTGGTGCTGCCCACCAACACCAAGATTCGCTTCCTGCTGACTTCCGGCGACGTCATCCACTCCTGGTGGGTTCCGGACCTCGGCTGGAAACGCGACGCGATTCCGGGCATGGTCAACGAAGCCTGGACGCTGATCGAGGAAGAAGGCGTCTACCGCGGCCAGTGCGCCGAGCTTTGCGGCAAGGATCACGGCTTCATGCCGATCGTGGTGGAGGCCGTCTCACCCGAAGAATACCGCCAGTGGGTCGAAAGCCGCAGTTCGCAGCAGGCGGCCGACAACGCCGACGAGCCGGCGGACGTGCAACAGGTCTCGGCGGCCGATGAGCTCGCCGCCAATGCCGAGCAGGGCTGAAGAGAGAACAGGAGCGAGGAAATCAAGTCATGAGTCATGAAACCACACTGAACCAGGACGAACATCACGCCGATCATCCCACCGGCCTGGCGCGCTGGCTGTTCACCACCAACCACAAGGAAATCGGCACCCTCTATCTGGTCTTCTCGCTGGTGATGTTCCTGCTCGGCGGCGCGATGGCCATGGTCATCCGGGCCGAGTTGTTCGTCCCCGGGCTGCAGATGGTCAACCCCGAGTTCTTCAACCAGATGACCACCATGCACGCGCTGGTGATGATCTTCGGCGCCGTCATGCCGGCCTTCGTCGGCCTGGCCAACTGGATGGTGCCGCTGATGATCGGCG
>CAZGGN010000005.1:45256-48132 GCA_964525195.1 uncultured Congregibacter sp. | reverse complement strand
CTGGGATTACATCCATCGCGCGATGCCTTTCACGCAACCGGAGTCCCTCAATGACGATGAGGTCTACGCAATCACCGCTTATGTGCTGCACCTGAACGACATTGTGGATTACGACTTTGTGCTGACCCAGGGCAATCTGGCCAGCGTTCGCCTTCCCAATGAAGACGGCTTCATAGCGGAAGATCGACCGGACACGCAGAACAAGCGTTGCATGAAGCGCTGCAAAAATCCTGACGAGGTAGAAGTGGTCTCTGAGGCGGCGGCTTATGTTCCGGACGATGAGGACAACACGGGTGAAATCGCGTCCGCCGGGGGCGCTGCTGCGGCGACAAGTGGCAGTGAGATCTACGATCGGCACTGTGCACTGTGCCATGCGGAAGGCATCGGTGGGGCCCCGGTGGTCGGCGATGCGGACGGATGGGCAGGCCGAATTGAACAGGGTATGAAGATCCTGTATCAGCATGCCATCCAGGGCTACACCGGCGAAGACGGCATCATGCCTCCCAAGGGGGGCTTCGTGAATCTGTCGGATGCGGAAGTTAGGCTCGCGGTGGACTATATTGTGGGACACAGTCAATGAGGGAATGCCGCATGCCGATGCCACGAACCGTCCTGCTGATGCAGCTGGTGCTACTCGTCTCAGGCCTACTGGGAGGCGGGTTATCCCGTGCTGCTGACGCCGAGTCCATTGCCGAGGGTCAGGAAATCGCAGCTGACCGCAATCGCGGCAATTGTTTCTCCTGTCATATGGCCGAGGGCGCTGACATGGCCGGTAACGGCGGACCTCCGCTGATGATGATGGACATGCGCTACCCGGATCGAGATGTCCTCAAGGCGCAGATTTTCGATCCCCGGAAGCGAAACCCGGGGACGGTCATGCCTCCCTACGGGGCGCACGGCATTCTGACCGACCACGAGCTTGAGCTCGTGGTTGATTACATACATTCACTCTAGATAACGATAGGACAGGAGCATCCCATGCAGGGAACACTGACACGACGTCGCTTCGGCCAGGCACTACTGGCTCTGGCGACCCTGGCAAGCCTGCCGCTGAAGGTATTCGCGCGCGATGAAGCGGCTTTCAAGGCAACGGAAACCGATGCGGCGATCAAGAGCCTGTTCGGCGATAAAAAAATGATCGCGAGCGATGCGTTCGAATTCAAGGTGCCGGACATTGCCGAGGATGGATCCATTGTCCCGGTGACGGTGAGTACCGACATGGAAGGGGTTAAATCGATCGCCCTGTTTGTGGATGAGAACCCCAATCCCCTGTCTGCCAAGTTCAACTTTATGCCCGGCGCGGTTCCCGAGTTCAAGACCCGTATCAAGATGGGCGAAAGCTCTGATGTGCGTGCAGTCGTAGAAACGGACGACGCGCTGTATGTGTCGACAAAAAACGTCAAGGTGACCCTGGGCGGTTGCGGCGGATAAACGGACGCGAGTGGAGAAGAGATTATGGACGTAAAACCTATCAAGATCCGCGGTCGCCTGAAGAACGGTGAAGCCGACGTGAAGTGCCTGATGCCGCATCCGATGGAGACCGGTGTACGCAAGGACCTCGATGGCAACAAGATTCCGGCGCATTACATCGAGACGGTGACCTGCAAGCATAACGGCAAGGTGTTTATTACCGCAGACTGGGGCGCATCGGTCTCCAAGGACCCGTATTTCGGATTTGTTGTGCGCGGCGCCAGTGACGGTGATGTCATTGAAGTCTCCTGGGTAGATAACCTTGGTAACAGCTCTTCCGGAGAGCTGACCCTGCAGGGCAAATAGGATCGTGCTGATGAAGCCTCTTTGTAGTTTTTCGGGTGCCGGCTCTCTGACAGTTTCGGCGCTGGTGTTTGCAATCAGCGTACCGACTCTCGCCGGGCCGGAGGACGATCGGAGTGCACTGCGGGCATTTTATCAGCAGCGTTTTCCCGATGTGCCGCTGGATTCACACGTTGACGGGGCCTACGCCCTGGATGCCGGCAAGCGCGCGCAGTGGCTCGAAATGGAAGATTTTCCGCCCTATGAAATAGCGATCGACGAGGGCGCCGAGCTCTACGACGAGGCGCTCGCAGACGGCAGCAGCTATGCCGACTGTCTCGGCGACGACGCGCCGGTGGTCAAGCAGCATTACCCGCGCTTCGATTCTGAGCTCGGTGAGGTGGTAACCCTTGAGCAGGATATCAATAGCTGTCGTGAAAACGCCGGTGATGAACCCTGGGATTATCTGGGTCATGAGATGAGTGCGCTGACGGCGTACATCGCCTACGAGTCCCGCGGTGAGCTTACGGCCGTCGAGATTCCGGATGATCCACGGGCGCTGGCGGCTTTCGAAGACGGTAAGGAGTTCTTTTATACCCGTCGTGGCCAGCTCAACTTCGCCTGCAGCAGTTGCCACGTCACCATGGCCGGCAACATGCTCCGCGCCGAGAGACTCAGCGTGGCGCTGGGTCACACCACCCATTGGCCGGTTTATCGTTTGAAGTGGAAAGAGATTGGCCCGTTGCACAAGCGGTTTATGGAGTGCAACTCACAGGTGCGAGCGGTGCCACTACAGCCGCAGAGTGAGTCCTATCGCAATCTCGAGTACTTCCTGACCTATCTCAGTAACGATATGCCGCTGAACGGTCCTGCTTCCCGCAAGTAAACCGAGCCGGCCGCCTGGTTCCTGGAGAATCTGATGAAAAAAGCGCTCATTCTTGTACCCATTCTGTCGTTACTGCCGCTGGGTCTGGCGTTTGCGGACGCGACACAATCGGTTTTTGACACGCTGGAGCGTGCGAATACGGCCTACGAAGAGGCTCTGGCTCTGGAGCACGGTTGGTCGGTGACCGAGCCGCGCTGGAAGCTCACCTACGAGGGCTTGTACGACCTGGAGAACGACC
>CAZGGN010000005.1:12687-45246 GCA_964525195.1 uncultured Congregibacter sp. | reverse complement strand
GAGGCGCGCCAGGCCCTCTCCGCAGGGAATGACTCGCTGGCCCAGGAATTGGCTGATCGCGCTCTGCTGACGGCGCAAATGGCGCTGGAGCAGGCCCGCAGCGAGCCTGACAAATGGAAAGATCGCGTCGTCGCGAAATAGTCCCCGGGTCTGGCTCCGACGAGCTGTGAGGAGTTTCAAGTGAACCGTCGAGAATTTATTCAGTTATTGCTTCAGGGCGCCGCCGTTGCTGGCGTCGGAGCTTACGCGGGCAGCCTGCAGGCGAGCAACCGCGCGTTTTACGATCTTCCGGCCTTTGGCAGTGCGCGTATTCTTCACATGACGGACTGCCACGCACAGTTACTGCCGATTTACTTCCGGGAGCCCAACGTCAATATCGGGTTGGGTGAGGCCTTTGGTCGCTGGCCGCATGTCGTGGGTCGTAACCTGCTTGCGCAGCTGGGTGATATCTCGGCGCGCGATGCCCATGCTTTCACCTATCTGGACTTTGCTCAGGCAGCGGAAAAGTTCGGGCGGGTCGGGGGGTTTGCGCATCTGAAAACCCTGGTCGACCAGCTTCGCGGTGAGGTCCCTGATGGGGCCAGCCTGCTGCTTGATGGCGGTGATACCTGGCAGGGCTCCGGGACGGCGCTGTGGACCCGCGGCATGGACATGGTGGAGGCCACGAATATTCTGGGCGTTGACATCATGACCGGGCACTGGGAATTCACCTACAACGAAGACGAAGTCCTGGCCAACGTCGAGGCCTTTAAAGGCGAGTTTCTCGCCCACAACACTTACGCGACCGAGGACGCACTCTTCGAAGGCGTGCCGGTTTACGATGATGTTTCCGGGCACGTGTTCAAACCCTACACCGTGCGCGATATGAAAGGGCATCGCGTCGCTGTAATCGGCCAGGCTTTCCCCTACACGCCGATCGCCAACCCCAAACGTTTTATCCCGAACTGGACCTTCGGTATCCGCGATGATGAGCTGGCGGAGCTGGTCAGCAGAATTCGCGAGGAAGAGCAGGTTGATGCGGTCATTCTGCTTTCGCACAACGGGATGGATGTGGACCTGAAGCTGGCTAGTCGCGTGTCGGGCATCGACTTTATTCTGGGTGGGCATACGCATGATGGCATGCCGCGACCGATTGAAGTAGAAAACAGCGGCGGTAAAACGGTGGTCACAAACGCCGGGAGTAACGGGAAGTTTGTCGCCGTACTGGATCTGGAGTTTGGCAGCGACGGCGTCAGTGGCTATCGCTACAAACTCTTGCCGGTGTTCAGTGAACTGCTGGCACCTCATCCGGCGATGCAGGCACATATCGATGCAGTGCGCGCACCCTATCGGGAAGTGCTTGAGGAAGAGCTGGCGGTAGCTGATTCACTGCTCTATCGCCGGGGTAACTTCAACGGCAGTTTTGATCAGCTGATCGTGGATGCCATGCGCGAGGAGCTCGATGCGCAGGTAGCGCTGTCACCGGGCTTCCGCTGGGGCACGACGGTACTGCCTGGTGAGGCCATCACTATGGACCGCCTGCTGGATCAGACCTGCATGACCTATCCGGAAACCTATGTTCGGGAAATGTCCGGGGCTGAATTGCGCACGGTACTCGAGAGCGTTGCCGACAATCTCTTCAATGCCGACCCCTATTATCAGCAGGGCGGCGACATGGTGCGCACCGGCGGTTTCAACTATCGCCTCGACCCGCTGGCTTCGATGGGCGAGCGCGTATCCGAAATGACCCTGGCCAACGGAAAGCGCATGCAGGATACGGGTACCTACAAGGTGGCCGGCTGGGCAACGGTCAATTCGGAGTCCGACGGAGATCCGGTGTGGGAAGTCGTCGCCCGCTATCTTCGCGCGCGCAAGAGCGTCAGTATCGACCGACTCGAATCGCCGGCCCTGGTGAACGTCAAAGGTAATCCGGGCATCGCGGATTACCAGGGATCGCTTGCCTGACCCTAGTTATACCAGCTCAGGGTCGCTGCGATAATCTGTTCCAGCAGCTGATGAACTGCCGCGTAGTCCGGCTGTTCCAGTTCGGGAGCGCGGATACTCAGGTAGATGGTTTCCGGCGCTACGCTCAGGGAGTAGATCGAAATACTGTAAGGGCAGAGCGTCGCATTGTGCGGGTTGCGCAGCGTGAGTTCATAAGTCAGCTCTGAACTACAAAAAAACAGCGATTCGGCGTTGTCGTAGACCTGCTTGGCCGCTCCCGTTGCATTCGCCGTACGCCGCAGCATGCTGGCCAGGTGTGCGGTGTAGGAAATCACCAGTCCCTGTTCCTCGATCGCGTTGACCAGATCATCGCGTACATTGTGATATAGCCCCTCGGTGCTGTAGACCCAGGAGGAACCGATAACTTCGGGTTTGGGCAGCGCAGCAGCACTTGCCGTCGCAGCTGCGAGAAGGCTGCAAAAGATACCCAGAGACACTGTGCGAAAATGGTTGCAAAGCGCTGGCCGGTTGCGCACGTGTCTAAGCAGCGAATACACACTCATAACGATCTCCCTAGCGGTCCTGCTCTATGAATTCTACCGCGATTTCCACCAGTTCATCGGCATAAAGATCCCTGAAGAAGTGATCGGCTCCCTCTATCTCTACCAGCTCAACATCGGGTGCTCGTGCAGCCATTGCGCTGGGGAGGTCTTTTGCAATGTCGTCTTCACTGCCGGCGATCACCAGCGTGCTTGCGCTCATCTTGCCCAGTAGCGTGGGCGTATCGCGCAGCGGGTCGTTGCGATAGTAAGAGAGAAAACTCTCAGCGCTGGCTCGGGTGTTGTCGCAATAGAGGAGACCCACTTCCTTGGGGAGCAGCTGATCCCCTTTTCCTGCTGTGATCTGCTGCTCGGCTTTTTCGATAAGCGGGGCAAGCGGTTCCCCGTGGCGTGCCGCGTAGGCAGCCGCGCTATCTTCCGGGTTCCACTGTGGGGGGGCGATGAGAATCATGCGCGCGACCCGTGCATCAGCGCTCTCATAGACATAAGCGGCGATCTGATTGGCGCCCCGGGAGTGTCCGATGAGAGTCAGGTCTTCGACGCCCTGCGCCTCCAGCCAGTCGATCCAGCGGCGCAGCTCGCTGCTGGCATCCTGCTCCCTGTGCCGGTGCGGCCCATCGCAGGAAAATGCAGCCTGACGATCAGCGACCCCCAGGCTGAGGTTAATCGCGAGTGTGCTCACGCCCTGTTCCGACAGGAGCGTCTCAAGGGAGCGGATAATCTCCGTATCCCGCTGGGACAGGGTGCCGTGCAGTATCAGTGCGACATCGCCCGCCGGCCAGCTGTCGCTGGCGCTAAGGCGACCGGACAGGGCCGGTGTCTGTTCATCCAGGCGCAGCATCTCTGCGGCGCTGGCACTAAATCCCGTGAAGAGTGAAATCGAGATCAAGGCGCGCAGGCCTAAAGCACTGAACAGTCTGGTTTTAAGGCGATGCATCGCTGATACTCTCCTGTATTGATTTGTTAATTCTACCTCTCTGGCGGACATTTGGCGCAGGGGTAGAGGCCCTTTTGTTTTTCAGGAGTATCTTATGCGTGTAGTTATTCAGAGTGTTTCCCTGGCTGTGGCTGTACTGAGTGTTGGCGTTCTGGCGGTCACAGACAGCGCATCAGCAGCGGAGCCGGTCATCGGTCCCGTGATTCCCAGCTATGGCCCGGTCATGGCGCCACCGCCGGGTTCCTATAATCTCAACCCGGATGTGCATTACAAAGTGTCGATGGACATGTCGGAAGTTTCCGAATTCCCCGGCGATCAGAATCGACATCTCATCTCAGCTGCGCGCTTTTTAAACATGCACGCGCAAAATGGCATCCCGGCCGAGAACATCGAATTTGCGCTGATTGTGCACGGCAAGGCGGCGAAGGATCTGTTGACTGATGCGGCCTATCAGGCGCGCTACAACGAGCCAAATCCCAATACGGAGCTGCTCAAGGAGCTGAATGCGGCCGGAGTGCCGATTTACCTCTGCAGCCAGACCGCCGCGTTTCGGGGTATGCAGCCTGAGGAATTCAGTCCTACGGTCACCATGTCGATGTCAGCCATGACAGCGCACGTACGCCTGCAGCAGGAAGGCTACACGCTGATTCCTTTCTAGATTTCTATCGGCTGGTTTGCTCCAGCCGCGTTGTCGCCATCGACACAGATCGATAGCTGTTGATCACAACCGTCAGCCGATTGCCGTTTCCAGAGTATTGCGAACGGAAGCGGGAATCGCGGTTGGTTTGCGCGATTGGCGATCAACGAAAACCTGAGCGAAACTGCCTTTGGCCACAGCGACACCGTCGCTGACCCGGGTCATGCGGAAACTCAGAGTGGCACTGGTGTTGCCGATGCGGGTGTACGCCACTTCAACGTCGATATCGTCGCCGGAGTGGCACTCATGCAGGTAGTCACAGCTGGCGTTCGCCATAAATACAAAGCACGGCATGCTCTCGGGATCGCTCCAGTCAAAGCCGAGTTCGCGCATATAATTGCCGGATACCTCATCGGCAAACACCAGATAGTTGGCAAAAAACATATGCCCCTGGGAATCTGTATCCCGGAAGCGCACGCGCAAAGTTTCCTGGTAGCGATGACTCACCTTATCTATGCTCCTGCTGTTGATCTGGGCTGAGGCTGTGTTGAATGTCGCGCCGGAATGGTAGCGATTTCGCCGACGCGGGTCATCCTGCCCAGACTGGCCACAAACAGTTAAGAGGCCTGGCGCCGGCAAGTGCTTTCTCAGCGCGATCCAGTCAGCGCTCAGATGCCCCGGGCGTCCAGTGCGGCACGGATGCGGGTGTGTTCAACTTCGTCAATCGGGAAGTTCCACATCAGGCCTACCGCGATCAGCTTGAACAGCAGACTTGGCGCCGCATAGAGCACGGCCAGGAGTCGAACATTCTCCGCTGAATTGCTGATCGTTGCATCAAACCCTACCAGGTCCAGGGCCGGAAAAATCAGCCCCACCGCCAGCGCGTAGGCGAGCTTGGATGCAGTGCCCCAGAGCGCAAAAAAGAGCCCGGGACGGCGCTGACCATTCTCCAGTGCATCCCATTCGATCAGATCACCGTTGATGGCTGAGGGCAGCGCCAGATCAGCGCCGATCATCAGGCCGGTGCCAATCACGATAGCCGCGTACAGAGCGACATCGCCCGCGCCGAGAAATGGCGCTGCAGAGAAGAACACACAGGAGCCCAGCACCGCAGCACACCAGCTCCGATGCTTGCCCCAGCGCCGGGAAATTTTTACCCACAGGGGTACCGATAGGGCACTGAACACGAAATAGACAAACAACATGGGCCCGGCAATTTCCGGTCGCTCGAGCACATGCGTGACATAGAGCAGGAACACCGTCGCCGGAATGGCATTGCCCAGTCCGTTGAGCAGAAACGCCAGCAGCAGTCGACGGAACGGCGAGGCCCGGGTCATCAGCCTGATGGCTTCGCGCAGCGAGTTGCCCTGTGGATAGACCCGGCCCCTGTCAGGCACGCGCAGCGCAGCGAGCGGCACGCTGATCAGTAGTCCTGCCAGAGTGAGCAGGGTAATGGCGTAGAGCGACCCGGCCAGCGCCTGATCGCTACTGTTATCCACCAGCAGCAATGCACAGAGCGTGCCCGCCAGACCGAAAATCACCCGCGCCCCGGAGATGCGACTGCGCTGGTGGTAGGACTCGCTGAGCTCTGCGCCCCAGGCGTTCATAGGCACGATGCTCATCGTCCCGGCAATATAGATTCCGAGAGTGCACAGCAGTAAGAAGTGGTTTCCCGCGTCCGCCGGCGGATTAAACAGCAGCCAGACGGAAGCGGCGATCAGTGGCGCACTGCCCACCACCCATACTTTGCGGCGCCCCCAGGCTGAGGGCGTATGGTCCGAGAGGTAGCCAACCAGCGGGTCTGTAAACAGATCCCAAAGCCGCGCGGCTAGCAGTATGCCTCCGACCGCCGAGAGGCTCAGGCCCAGCGCCTGCGCGTAGTAGGTGGGGACGATAACCTGCAGCGCGATAAAGGCACCGGCGAGCGGAAAGGCGAGGGATCCATAGGCTGCAAGGATACCGAGCGAGGGTATCTGCTCCTCGCCGGAGACTTCCACCGATTGCTTATCTGCTGTGTCCATGGGGGTTATACGCACCCCCGGGGAATCGGACGTTAACGCAGGCTCAAATAAGGGTGGCCGGGATCGCGGTCAAAGGCCAGCCCGAAGCTGCGTAGCTTGAGTTTGGATCCCTCGACCTGAAGCAGTTCCTGGTCAATCGCGTCCGCATAGCTGATGTCGCCGAGGAACAGCTTGTTGAGAAGCTTCCGATCCAGAATCAGACGCACGTCGGGGTCCGCCGCAAGCTCCTGGCGAATATCCAGGATGCTGTTGCGCAGCTCCAGGGTGTAAGCCTCCCCGGTGTCGGTCAGCTCGTAGGCCACGCTGATGTGCTTGTCGCCGGCTTTCTCGCTGTCCACCCGAAAACGCAGGAGGCTGAGCAACTGGCCGGTTGCCAGCTGCGCAGGGTCAAAACGCTTTTTCTGGAGGGCCAGAATAATGTCTCTGGGTACCACCGTACCCTCAAGCTCCCGCGCCGCGGTGAGGTAAAAACCGCGCCAGTTGGTATTGGCGGTGGCGTAACCGATGCGTCGCAGCGCGGCGGCCTTGAGATAGCGCGCTTCCATGTCTTCGCGGTTGATCCGCACGAGATAGGCGCTGAGCTCCGCTGCCCATTGGTCGTCGCCGGCCTTGAAGGCGGTTTCTGCCTCGCTGAATACGCGGTCCCGGCCACCCATCAGTTCCACCAGTCGCCGGGCCTTCTCCAGACGCGGGAGCGGGTCCAGCTCCGCCGGGTCACCATTCCACCAGCTGATGTAAGCCACGTAGAACTCGCGCACGTTGTGCTTCACGGTGCCGTACATCTCGCGAGTCCAGGGATCCCTGTCCATGAACCCGGGCAGTGTGATCGCGTTGGCCAGATCATCCGGCGTATAGCCTTTGTTGATCAGGCGCAGGGACTGATCATGGGTGTACTGGATCGCATCGCGATAGACTGTGAGCATGTCGTCAATGGCTTCTGGTCCGGACATCGGCTGGCCGTGGCTGGGCACCAGATGCTCGGCATCGTAGGCGCGCATGCGATCGATCGCGCTCACCCACTTGATCGCATCGCGCGGCTTGGTCCCCCGCAGGGAGTGCAGGTTCGGGTAATTGGGCCCCTGAACCTCATCGCCGGTGAGCATCACTTTGTAGTCCGGCAGCCAGATGGCGAGATGGCTGGCGGACTCGCCGCCAGTTTGAAACAGCTCCATACGGACTCCGGCGATGGTCAGTTCCTCGCGCTCGCGCACGAAGCGATTGGGGGGGATGTAGCTGTTTTTTTCGCTGCCGATCGTATAGCCGCAGCAGGACACGTGATAATCCCGGCCATCGGTGACCGGGTCGAGAAGTTGCCCGTACATGTAGAGGGCCCGGACCCCCATAATCGGCGCCGTAACCTGGTTTTCGTCTTCGAGTTCGCGCAGGAAGTTCTGCGCGGCGATGACCTGTACCTCGCCGGCAGCTACTGCGGCGGCATCGACGAACGCCCCGGCACCGCTGATATGGTCAACATGGTGGTGCGTGTAGATGATGGCCTTGACGGGCTTGTCGCTGATGGCGCGAAACGCTTTCTCGGCTATTTCGGCGTGCTCGTGAGCGGTTGTGGTGTCCACGATGATCAGCCCGTCGTTACCCTCAATCATGATGACATTGCCAAAGCCACGATTAGGCGTGTTGTAGTCCCAAACCGGCGTATCGCCTATGTGGAACAACTCTTCTTCGAGGTAGCGCGCATGTTCCCGAAGATACTCCGGCGATGAGAAGGGCACGTCATAGGGATTGCTGCCTGCGCTCGCGGAAACTGCCTGATCCACCGACTGCGGGTCCCTTGCGCATCCGGCTGTGGCGAGGGCAATCGTGGCGGTGATAGCGACGGCAAGAAATGCCGAGCCGAAGAGGGTGGAGGTTCGCTTGGACATAAGTTGGAGATCCTGAACAACGGACGTTTTATCAAAATAGTAGGCGCGACCCGACTACGCTATTCCTTGTCGCGTCGAAATGCCAGTTGCCAGAGACCGCGTCGGCACGGTGCAGCGATGATCAACAGGTTCGGCTGCCGGGCAAAAAGGCCGGCTGGTAGTCGCTGGCGTTTTAGCCGACTTCGCGGTTTATACTGCACCTGCCAATAGTGGTCGAAACATTCAAAGAGGATGTCTATTATGGATATTATCGAGATGGGCGCGTCGCTGCTCTCACAAAAAACCGGCATTGATGTTGATCCTGCCGCGATTGCGTCGGCGCTCAGCGGCTTGCTGGCCAATGCCAACGGGGAGCTGGACCTGGCTGGGCTCGCAGGCAAAATGGCCAGCAGCGGCGAGCTTGGCAGCATTGTCAGTTCCTGGCTGGGTGATGGAGCCAACGCCGCGATTTCCGGCGACAGCATTGCCTCCATTCTGGGCAGTGACAAAGTCGCAGCCTTCGCCAGTCAGCTCGGCACAGATAGCACAACGGCGGCCAGGGGTCTGGCTGAGGTGCTGCCGGAGATGATGGACAAGGCAAGCAGTGGCGGGAATCTGCTGGACATGGTCGGCGGTGCCAATGGTCTGCTCGGCGCGGCAAAATCCCTGTTTGGTTAATGCCTGTGCAATAGCTCCGGACTATACGTGCACTGATATGGCGTTGAAGAAATCAAGTATTGAGTGACCTGAGCCAGCCTGGGTGTATAGCGGTCGTCAGTGATGGCAAGCCGGGACACCTGAATCAGAGTCTTGGTCTTGCAGAAGCGTTGCAACGCCTCCGGCCCGAACTGATCCTGCGCGAGATCCCGATGATGCCGCGCACGCAGGCGCTCGCGCGCCTTCTGTCAGGCTCCCCCCGGGTAGAAATTGATCTGCTGATCGGCGCGGGCCACGGTACCCATCTCAGCCTTCTGGCGCTGCGGCGTGCAGCGCGTTGTCCGGTGGTTGTTTTGATGCGGCCCAGTCTGCCCGGATTTTTATTCGATCTTCGGATTGAACCGCGGCATGACGGCGGTCGCGAGTCCGCCCGCTGCTGGCTGAGCGATGGCCCCTTAAACCGTATGCGCCCTTCGCATCCTCGCTCGACAGTCGGGCTCATGCTGATCGGCGGTCCCTCTTCTCATTTTGCCTGGGAACCCGAGCCCCTGAGGACACAGATTGCCCGCCTTTGCGACGGAGAGCGCTCCTGGCAGCTCACGGGCTCTCGTCGAACACCGCGAGAGTTTCTGCAGCAACTGCGCGAAATGCACTTGCCAGGGCTGGAAATCCACGATGCCGATTCCCTGGCGCCGGGCTGGCTTGCAGAACATCTGCCGCGGACCGAGCAGTGCTGGGTGACGCCGGACAGTGCGTCGATGGTTTATGAGTCGCTTAGCGCCGGGTGCGCGGTGGGACTGTTTGATTTGGTGCCGCAAGCGGATAGTCGTGTTGCCGAATCGGTAACTGCACTTGCTGATCGGGGGCTGGTAATGCCCTTTGCACTTTTCCTCACGGGTCGCGCGCCCCGCCCCCCTGCGCAGCCCTTCGCGGAAGCCGACCGTTGCGCTGCGCGTATTCTTCAGCGAGGCTGGCTCTGATGTGGCTCGCCGCTGTTCTACTCTTTTTGCTGCTTCTTGTGTTGAGCCGTCGCTTCGCCTGGTGGCGCCCCCGGGTCGATTACGCGCATCCACGCATTCTTATGTATCACATGGTTCAGCCGCACAAGGCGGGAGGCAAGTTCAACAAGCTCCGCGTGCCCCCCGCCCTGTTTGAAAAACAGCTGCGGTGGCTGAGCACCCAGGGCTGGCATTTTGCAACCATGAAGGAGCTCATGGAGTCTGAAAGACTGCCGAAGAAAACGGTGGTTCTGACCTTTGACGACGGCTACGAAGACAATCTGCTTAACGCGGATCCGCTGCTTGAACGCTACGCTGCCAAGGCCACCCTGTATCTGGTGGAGGATCGCTTCGATCGAGACTGGTCGACGAGCAAGAAGGCGCATCATGACAGTGGCGAGTTGATGCGCGAACCCAAGCTCACCGACGATCAATTACGGGCGATGCTTGGCAGCGGACGCTGGGAGCTCGGAGGGCACACCCGGACGCATGCGAACCTTGCCACGCTCGACGCACAGCAGCGCAGTATCGAGATCCAGCAGGCGCGGCAGTCTCTGGCCGCTCACTTCGGGGTAGAGGTCAGCAGCTTTGCCTATCCCTTTGGTATTTATGGATCGGAGGATGTCGAGGCAGCCCGCGCCGCAGGTTTTGTGAGCGCCGTTACCACCGAGGAGGGCATTCCGACCGACCTCGGGGCTCAGGCCCTGGAATTACCGCGCGTCAAGGTCAGTGGCAGGGACTCGATGCTCGCATTCAAACTGCGGATGCGCACCGGGCGGCGCGGTGTCTAAGCTGAGCCGCCGATAAGCGGATCACACTATGCCGAGCTGCCCGGCGAGAATATTCAGCTCGGCCGCGAAGGGATCGTTATCCGCATCCCTGTGCCAGGTGTATTCCGTATAACTCGCCGCCGTCTCCGCGCGCTCATCTCCCCAGAGTTTTTGAATAATCGCCAGGGTCATGTCCATCCCGGCCGATACCCCCGAGGAGGTGAAAAACTTACCGTCCTCTACCCAGCGCGCAGACTCCACCCAGTCCACTTTGTCTGACTGCCTGGTGGCGATAGCAAATACCTGCTTGTTCGAGGTGGCGCGATGGCCGTCGAGCAATCCCGCTTTGGCCAGCAGGGCTGAACCGGTGCAGACCGAGGCGACCCACTGGGCGCTTTGCGCCTGCGCGCGAAGAAACTCGAGCATCACAGGGTTCTCGAGCTCGCTCAGGGTGCCGGAGCCCCCCGGCACCAGGAGCAGATCGAAAGCCGGTGCGTCCGCAAAGCTGAAATCGGCGATGACTTTAGGGCCAACGGCACCCTCGGAGCCGATCGCGGCGGCCACGGGGCCCACGTTCTGGGCAACGGTGTTGATCTTGATGACCGACGATCCCAGCACCGAAAAGAGCTCCAGAGGGCCGAAGTAGTCAAGCATTTCAAAGCCGGGATACAGCACCGCGCCAAGTTGCAAGGGTTGATTGCTCATAGGTTCTCCCGTGGTCATCAAAGGTGGCTGTTTTGCGCGGTGAGGCCTGGACGGTCCTCGAGCGGGACGTCGTCCGGAGGCTTCTTTTTCCAGCGCCGGTTGGTCCACAGATAGGTTTCCGGCTGCTCGTTGATCATCGCTTCGGCCGCACTGATGTAGCGTTCCAGAATGAGTTCGCCCCGCTCGCTGTGAGGCGGCAGGCTGATTTCCTCAAAGTACACTTCGTATTGGCCGGTGCTCTGTTTGCGACATTGCGCGAAGAACACGGGGACCTGCAGAGCCTGAGCGAGCTTGTCAGCGCCGCGGTAAAAGCTCGCCGGACGATGCAGGAAATTGCGCCAGTAGCCTCCATGGCGCGGGCCCGCCTGATCGGCCAGCATCGCGATAAGACGTTTGCGCCTGCGGCCCCGGATCACTTCGCGACCCACCCTGGCAATGGCCATCGGTTGGGCGCCAAAGCGGGATCGGGCCCGCAGCATGTAATCATCCCAGAAGGGGCTGTGCAGCGGCTTGTAGACGGGATCGATGAGCAGCGGCAAGTGCGCCATTGCACCGTGGAGCAGCCACTCCCAGTTGCCCTGATGAATCAGGAGAACGATTGCCTGTTTTTGAAACTGCTCCGTTGCGGACTTCAGGGCTTCGACGTTTTTCAGGGTCACCCGCGCGGCGAACTCGGCCTGGGTCATGCGGGTCGAGCGCACAATCTCAAAGATGAGATTGCAAAAATGCCGGTATGACTGCCTCTCGATGCGGGCAAGTTCAGGTGCCGATTTTTCCGGGAAGGCGGCGCGCAGATTTTCTCTCACGGTGCCGATGCGGTAGCGAAAAACATAGTAAACAAGCAGATAGGCCACCCATGCGAGCGCGTAGGCAACGCGGGGCGGAAGCGCCGCCAGAACACTCAGAAGGACGCTCACGCGGGCTAGCTGTGGTTTTTCGGGGGCCGCATGAACAGGACGGGCGTGGCCTCGCGATAAGCTCGATAGGCCGGATCCTCGCCCCAGCGTTTCTCAGCATGCGCTTCAAGTGCGGGAATTCCGCTGACACGGCTCAGGAGCAGATACACAAAGAGCGGCGATATGAGGGTCGCGTACTGCCAGCCGCTGAGCGCTGGCAGAGCAATGATCGCCACTCCCAGCCAGAGCATGATTTCCCCAAAATAATTGGGATGTCGCGACCAGGCCCAGAGGCCATGGCGGATGAACCGTTCGGCGTTGTCCGGGTCGCGGCGAAACGCGCGCTTCTGACGATCTGCGATTACCTCGATAGAAAAACCGCCAATCCAGAGGAGCAGGCCAATCACTGCTACGGGCCCGATCGCCGTGCTATCGGTCGATGTCATGGCAGCGAGGGAGGCACCGGCAGTAATAAGCACCCAGAGACCCTGCAGTGTCCAGGTCATGAGGAAACGAAAAAAGTAGGGTTTAATCTGATCAAAGCGTCGATCCGATCCCGCATCGCGGATGCGCAGGAAGAGGAAGGATCCCAGTCGCACCGCCCAGACGCCGATCAAGGCCGCCAGGAGCAGAGAGCGTGGATCACCCTTCACGGATGCGGCCAGAGCGACAACCGACAGGTAGGTCAGGGAGCCCGTCAGGTCGTAATAGCGCTCGGACTGGCTCAGGTAGGCAGGGATGAACACCAGCCACTGTATGGCGAAGGCCAGAATCGCGATCAGTGCAAACACGGGTATCCCAGCGTAGCGCAGACCCTGATGACTCCCGGCCACTGCGATTGTCGCTGCGATAAGGAGCGCGATGACAATCGCTTTTATGGATTTGCTCGCCGCGGGGCGTTTTTCGTCGTTCATGCTGTTGTCCACAATGCAGAGGTGGCTAGTTTATCGCAAGCCGTTCGCTACAGCCTGCCCGGACGGCTAGACTATACTGACTCACGAGAAAAACTGCTGGCCCTCGCTCAGGGCCCGGCAGTCGCAAAACTGTCGAAAAGGGAAAGATATGAATAACGCATTGCCTGAACGCGCCAAGTTTCACCACATGAAAGACGGAACCGCCGAAGACTGGCAGGTCATCATGAAGGAATTTCAGGTGGCCGCCGCTGCGCTTCCCGACCGCATGCTTGAGCACCTGCGCATGCTCGATGGTGATTGCGGCGGGTTTCCGGTAGATCGTCTCACCCATTGCCTGCAGACCGCGACCCTGGCACACAAGGACGGGCGGGACGAGGAATATGTGGTGTGCGCACTGCTGCATGATATCGGGGACACTCTCGGACCCTACAATCATGCGGATATTGCCGCGACTTATCTGGAGCCTTTTATCAGCGAGCAGAACCACTGGATGGTCAAGCACCACGCGATTTTCCAGGGCTATTACTTCTTTCACCATATCGGCCTGGACAGGGACCTGCACAAGCAGTTCGAGTCCCATCCCCACTATGCCTACACCAAAGAGTTTATTGAGAAGTACGACGCGCCGGCCTTTGATCCCGATGCGGAAACCTACTCGCTGGAGTTCTTTGAGCCCATGGTCCGCCGGGTATTTGCCGGACCAAAAGCATCCCTTTATAAAGCGGCCGTAGAGTAGGGGCTGATCAGGGCTTCTTTGTGAGGCCGAGCATTTTGCCAATCGCCTTGTCGAGGGTTCTCGGCGAGGCGACCCGCATCATCAGCTTTTCCACAAGGCGGCCTTTTACCGCCGCATAGCGGACCTTCGGCCTGGGGCTCGTCAGTGCGCTACAAATCAGTGCGCCAAGACGCTCGGCGGGATAGCCGTCGCGCCCCTGGCTGATGAACACTTTCTGAAAGCGGTTCAGAATCGCCTCGTAGGGCGAACCTTGGTATTGTTCAGCGTCGATCTCTTCTGCCTTGTCCCAGATGGCGGTCTTGACGGGGCCTGGGCCAATGACAATCACGTCTATTCCAAACAGCATCAGCTCTCTGCGCAAGGCTTCGGAGTAGCCTTCAAGGCCAAACTTTGATGCGGCGTAAGGCCCCAGGAAAGGCATGGCCCGGATGCCTGCAACCGAGCTGATATTCACTATTCTTCCCGGAGTCCCCGTCAGGCTTGTATCTGCGCCGAGGAGGGGTGCAAAGGCCTGTGTCACCAGAAAAGGTCCGACCAGGTTAACCTCCAGTTGCCTGCGATAATCGGCCTCGGGCACCTCCAGAAGGGGGCCCGAGACAGCGATGCCTGCGTTGTTCACCAGACCGGCAAGGGTTTCTCCCCCAAGCGCTTCGCGAACGCAGGCGGCGGCTTCGGCTATCGCATCGGTATCTGTAACATCAAAAATCAGCGGTGCGAAGTTTGAGCCAAATTCGTTCTGCAGGCGCTCGGCGTCGCGCTCGTTCCTGACCGAGCCAAAGACGCGAAACCCTCGCTCAAGCAGGGCTTTGGTGGCGGCATGACCGATGCCGGTGGATACCCCGGTGATAACGATCGTTTTCATGGAACGCGTCCTCTCTTGAGACTGCAGGTACTGGAACGATTGCACAGCGTGGATTTACTGGCCGTTGCCGACCCGCCGCTGCTAAGCTCTACAGCATCCTATCCCAGCTGAACGGGCGTCAAGCTTCTTGAACAATAACCTGCGGGTAACCCTGGCCTGCTTCTTCGCCTATTTCGTCATGTCCGGGATGCTCGCGCCGATTGGCATTGTGCTGCCACCGCTGGCCGAATACCTCAATCAGCCCGTGGAACAGGTGGCGCCGATTTTCAGCTGGTTGACGCTCGGAATTCTCCTGGGCTCGGCGCTGGCCCTGGTGGTATTTGACCTGCTGCCCCTGCGGATCTGGATGCTTCTGATCTATCTGGCAATCGCCGTTGCTTTGCTGGCCCTGCGATTCTCGGAAGAGCTGCTGGTGCTGCGGCTGGCGCTGGGTCTGGTGGGCACGGGCTGTGGTATCGGACTGGCGGCGGCGGCGAGCACGATTACCCGGCTTTATGCAGAAGATCATCGCGCCTCCATGCTGGTGATTACCGATGGGTCTTTCAGCGTTGCGGGTATTCTTGTCTCGACCCTGGCAGTGGCGCTGGTGGCGGCCGGTCTCCACTGGGCCTCCGCCTATCTGGCCATCGCGGGTATTGCGGCCTTGATTGTGGTGCTCGTCGCTACCTCGCGCTTCCCGGAAACAGCCTCTGCTGCGTCCGCCGGAGCGCCAGTGAGCCGCGCCTGGCCATTGCCTGTCTGGTGCTGCGTGCTGGCGCTGTTTCTTTACACGCTCGGTCAGTATTCCCTGCTCTGGTGGCTCCCGACCTATCTCGAAGAAACCCTGAACGCCCCGCGAGATGAGGCGGGGCAGGTCGTAGCGAGGTTCTGGACCGGCATGCTGGTCGCACCGTTACTGGTGGCCTGGTGGGTCCTGCGCATCGGTGCCCGGCGCCTCGTGCTGCTCAGCGTGTCCGGCGCCTTCCTCGGAACGCTGCCCCTCTGGCTGAGTGAATCGCTGGACTGGTTGCCCTGGCTGGCGCTGGCCTGGGGTTTTGCTAATCTGGGATTATTAAAAATCGTGATTGCTTTTGCGACCCTGGCTGTTGCTAATCCCACGCCGAGGCTGGTTGCCGCGCTGTTGTTCGGAGCGACCTCCGGTACCGCTATCAGCCCAGCACTTACCAGTGCTCTGGTGGCGGCAAGCAATACCCGGGTCGTGCTGCAATTTGGTTCTCTGTGCTACTTTTTGCTGGCAACGCTGATTCTGTTTGCCTGGTGGATGGGGCGTAAACCTGTGTCTGTAAATGCCTAGCGACGGGAGATCCGCGCAATGATGAACATAGCGGTTGTCGATATGTACAGCGCCGAAGCCGAGATGGCTTTCGTTGAAACGCTGCGCCATACGGGTTTTGCGGTGTTGCGAAATCCACCGCTGGATGCCCGGCGCCTGCAGCGAATGGCCGAAGACTGGCGCGCTTTTTTTTATGGTGACGATAAGTGGAATTACCTGGCCGAGGAAACTCCGTCGGGAAACACCAGTGGCTATATTCCTCCGGAGGTCTCGGAGACGGCCGTGGGCCACGACAAGAAAGATCTCAAGGAGTTTTTTCATATCGTGCCCGATACGATTTTGCCGGCTGCGCTGGCAGACGATGCGGAGGAACATCTCCGCGAGGCTTTCGCCCTCGGGCGTTTGCTCCTCGGCTGGCTGGATATCCACTGTGGCAGCAAGCTGCCGCCGGACTTCCGCGGGCAACTGGCGGAAAACCTGTCGCCCACAGACAGCCTCTTGCGGATTCTTCACTACCCGCCCTTGTCGGGTGACGAGCCGTCCGGCGCCGTACGTGCCGCCGCACATGAAGACATCAATCTTCTCACGCTGCTTCCCGTATCCGCTGAGCCGGGATTGCAGGTGCTGAACCGCAGCGGGGAGTGGGTAGATGTGCCCGGTCGCCCGGGGGATGTGATTGTGAACTCCGGCGATATGCTCCAGGAGGCGACCGGTCGACAGCTGCCCTCGACCTCACACCGGGTGATCAATCCCCCGAATGCCCAGAGCAATCAATCGCGCATTTCCATGCCGTATTTCCTCGCGCCGGATCTGGACCTGCGATTGTCTGAGCACCACACGGCGGGCAGTTACCTTCGCGAGCGGCTGGATCTATTGGCCCGCTAAGGCCAGCGTGTCGAGATAGAGTTGCCTGACGGCCTCTGAATTGACCTCCAGGCAGACCCGGACGTTGTTGCGGTTCTGCCACGCGTCGCTGGCATAGCGGTCCGGGTGGGCCCCAAGAATGGTCTGCCCCATGGCAATACCCTCACAGACCACACGCACCGGTGCGCTGAGCGTTGTGTAGTGATGGGGTGCGAGCAGATAGGCGACGGCGCTGGAGTCGTGGATCGGGCATGCGCGGCGTCCGCTGATGCTCTCGTAGAAATCAAAATAAAAGCGCGTGATGTCGTGAATGAACGCGCCCGCATCGCCCGCCGTATCGCGCAGCGTGTTAATGAAGCTTTCGTCCATTTCGGTTTCTTCGGTGACATCCAGACCCACGATGGTAGTCGCCAGCTTGCTGCCCAGAACCCGGTCTGCAGCGGTCGGGTCGCCGGCCATGTTTGCCTCTGCTACCGGCGACACGTTCCCATGATGGCCGCGTTGCATAAAGACCCCGCCCATCACGATCACTTCCTTTAAAAGCTCCGGTAGTCGCGGACAGAGGTCAAGGGCCTTGGCGATATTGCTCAGGCGACCTACCGCGACCACCGTTATCTCCCCGGGGTAGGCTTCGGCCAGCTCTACGATGGCTTCGGGCGCTGTCTGCAGCTCGGCACCCTGGTGGGGTTCGGCGAAATCAATGTCACCCAGACCGTTTTTTCCGTGCACAAAGTCCGGGTGCCCCTGTCCCAGCGCCGGCCCGAGAGCTCCCGACGCACCGCGGAAAACCCGGACATCGATAGCAAAACGTTCGCGTACATAGCAGGCGTTACGCGTGGTGTTGGCAATGCTGGCGTTTCCCGACACGGTCGTGATGGCTTCGATTCGGATCTCGGGTGCGTAGTGGAGAAAGAGCAATGCCATGGCATCGTCGATGCCGATATCGGTGTCAAAAATAACGCGTTTCATGTCAGCTTTTGCAGCTGCGCTTGTCGGCGCAGGCTTTCCCAGTTGCGCAAGGATGGCCATAGTAACTGGCGCGTAGCCTCGCGTCCCCGTCCCAGCGCTGCGGTCAGCCTGTCCCGGGGGGCGCGGAGGTCGAGCTGGGTCATGACCGCGGCGAACACCGCCTCCTTCGCCGCGCCCAGCGCAGGCCCGGCGAGCACCAGACGATCGCTGATGAGCAGCGTGTCGAGGTCGCCAAAGGCCAGCAGTGTCGGTTTCGCCGCGGGCCGATATGTGCGTCCGCGTTTGCCCCGCTCCGCGCGGGCTATGTTGTCGGCTACGCAGCGGCCCATGTCCAGCGCATGATAGGCCTGTTTACTGATCGCTTGCGGGAGCCCGGCGGCGTCGCCGGCAATAAAAACACCGGCGAAGTCCCGGTGCTCAAGGCGCCTGTTTACCGGGGCCCAGCGTTTTTCTTCGCTGAGCCCCGCTGCGGCCAGCAGGGGGGGCGGCGTCGGGCCGCCAGTCCAGATCGTGGCATCTGATCGCAGTCGTTGTCCGCTCGCCAGCAGTACGGTTTTTGCCGTTACGCGCGCCACGGCATCGTGGGTGATGACACGCACGTTCCAGTCGGCACAGTGGCGGGCAATATGCCGGCCCACGGCCGCGGGTGTCTCCGGGAGCAGAGCGGAGCGTGCTTCGACGAGGCTGATATCCAGGGTGCTGTTGCGGTAGCGACGCAAAATCTCGCCGAGGGCCTCGATTCCCTCCAGGCCACCGCCAACGATCACGACGCGTGCGCGGGGCTTTTTGCTCAGGGACTCAAGCCTGGTGTGAATAGCCTGGCACTGGTCAACGGATTTAAATCCCAGCGTATGTTCACGAACCCCCGCTACCCCGTAGTCGGCATCGGCGCTGCCCGGGGCGATGACCAGATAGTCGGCGGAAAGTCGGCGAGTGCCCAGCATCAGCGTCTTCGCAGCCGGATCCACATCATCTGCTTCCCCTTGTACAAAGCGATGTCCGGCTGCTTTCATGCAGCTTTTGAGGGGAAGCCGCAGCTGCGCAGGTTTCTTTACGCCTGACAGGAGTTCGTGAATGTTGGGCAGAAACTCAAAAGAAGATTTGCGATCGACGAGAGTGACCGCAAACGTCCGGGGATCCAGGGCATTCGCGCAGGCCAGGCCGGCAAATCCGCCGCCGAGGATGAGGACCCGGGCGCGCGTCATTCGTCCTCCCGCTGTACATGCACCGTGAGATCGCCATCGCCATCGAGAAAAACCGCCACGACCATGGGACGGCAGCAGACCTGGCAATCTTCGATGTAGTCGCCACCGGCATCACCTTCGTCGATCAGCAGGGTGATCGGTTCTCCGCAGTAGGGGCAGTCAGTTCTTGATTCCTGAAGGGTCATGCGCTGCTCACTGCTCCAAATGGATTTCGCAGCGTTCGTCCGCCAGAAAATCGCGCACTTCCTGGTCGACAACAAAGTTGGCCTTGTATTCCTCCATGCGTTCCGTTGCGTAGCGACGCAGGCGCCGACGGCGCAGCGCGCTGGCAAAGCGCCGGATCTCTTCGGCGTCTTCCAGAATCAGTGGCGGGACTTCGGCCTTGCTGCCATCCGGTCCTTTGGCGACCATCGTAAAGTAGGAGGTGTTCGTATGTTTGGTGGTACCCGTCTGGACGTTTTCGGCCACTACGCGGATGCCTACAACCAGTGATGTCGTACCCACATAGTTGACTGAGGCGATCATTGAAACGAGGTCGCCCACCTCAGCCGGCGCCAGGAAGTTAACGTTGTCGACGGAGACCGTCACGCAGTAGTTGCCCGCGTGTTTGCTGGCGCAGACGTAGGCCACCTTGTCCATCAGCGACAGCAGCGTCCCGCCATGAATTTTGCCGCCGAAGTTGGCGTAGGCGGGAATCATGAGTTCCGTGAGCGTGGTTTGGGAATAGCTGACAGTATGCCCGGTCATCAGTGCCGTCCTTCAACTCTGTTATCTGTAAATACGCCACCTGTCGCAAAATGGTCCAGATGATTGCCCGGGCTCCCGCGCGGGGCGGGCTTGTCTGTCGCGCTATCTCCACGCAAGATAAACGGCCTATTCGTCTGGGAAAAGTACCGATGCTCTTCGCAAAACCTGTCCGCTTGTTTTTACCAGCGCTGCTGACGATCGCCTTTCTGAGTCTGTCGCAGGCCAGTCTGGCACAGGTCCATTGGCCTTCCGATGACTATGATCCCGCCATTCCTTCCCTCGAAGCGGTGGTGGGGCACGCTACGGGTGAGCGTATCACCTGGTCCCGTGACGTGCGCCGCTACTTCGACGCGCTGGCGATGGCGGCGCCGGATCGCGTGCGAATTTATGACTATGGGAAGACCTGGGAAGGACGTGAATTGTTTTACGTCACCATTTCTTCGGCAGAGAACATTGCAAAAAGTGATGAGATTCGCGCCGGCATGCGAGCCCTGCGCGATCCGCGGGGAACGTCCGCAGGCGAGGCCCAGAGGCTGATCAGCGAATTGACGCCCTCGACCTGGTTGGCCTACGGGGTGCACGGAAACGAGATTTCCTCTACCGATGCGGCAATGATGACCGCTTACCACCTGCTGGCGTCTACCAGGGACGCGCGGGTCGCGAAGATTCTGGACAGCACCGTGGTGATTATTAACCCGATGCAGAACCCGGATGGCCGGGACCGCTTCATACACCGTTTTGAGACTGCTCTGGGACTGGAACCGAGCAGCGATCGGATCTCTGCGGAGCATAACGAACCCTGGCCCAGCGGGCGCACCAACCACTATCTGTTTGATCTCAATCGCGACTGGTTTATCCGCAGCCAGCCGGAGACTCGCGGTCACGCCGATGCGGTGCTCGACTGGCTGCCGGTCGCGTTTGTTGACCTGCATGAAATGGGCTCGGACTCTACCTATTACTTCGCGCCGGAGGCGGTGCCCTTCAATCCTCACCTGTCTGCGGACCAGCGGGGCAGTCTGGAGCTCTTTGGACGCACCAACGCCCGATGGTTTGACCAGTTTGGTATCGATTACTTTACCCGGGAGGTGTTTGACGCCTTTTATCCGGGCTATGGCGCGAGCTGGCCGTCCTATTTTGGCAGTGTCGCCATGACCTACGAGCAGGCATCGGCGCGCGGACTGATCGTGCGCCAGTATGATGGTCAGGAGCTTTCCTACGCGGAGACAGTACGCAATCACTTTTTGACTTCCATGGGCACTGCCGAGACTGTAGCGCGCAATCGCGAGAAGCTGCTGCGGGATTTCTACGATTATCAGCTCAGCGCGGTCAGTGAGGGGAGTGAGCAGGATCTGCGCGCCTACATCATCCCTGCGCAGCGGGACCAGAACGCGGTGGATCGCCTGGGGGCGCTGCTTGCAGCGCAGGGCATCGAGGTCGGCCGGGCAAGCGGGGCGTTCAGCGCCTGCGGTGCGAACTTCGACGCGGGCTCGCTGGTGATCAATCTGGATCAGCCAGCCAAACGTTTTCTGCGCACGCTGATGGATCGGGAAACGCCGATGGAAGAAGACTTTGTGGCGGAACAGGAGCGTCGTCACGACCGGAACATCGAGCACGAAATGTATGATGTTACTGCCTGGTCGCTGCCGCTACTCTTCAATCTGGAGTCGGTTGAATGTCATCGCAAGGTGGCGACGCGTGTCACCCCGGTGGAAGCCGGGGTGGTCCCCACGCCGGCGTTGCCGGGCAAGGCCGCGGTGGCGTATCTGGTCCCTTGGGGTGAGCGCAGCGCAGTGCGTCTGCTCAGCCGGGCCCTGCGTGACGGTATCGCGCTGAAAAGTAGTGATAAAGCCTTCAGAAATGGTGGTCAGCAATACCCGGCGGGCACGCTGATTATCGATGTCGCGGACAATGCGCCTGATCTTCACGAGCGCCTGCTCGATTACATTCGTCAGACCCAGGCGCGGGTAGTCGCAGTGAATGACAGCTGGGTTACCGACGGCCCGAGCTTTGGAAGCAGCAAAGTCGTACGAATGAACGCACCACGGGTGGCGATCGCCTGGGATGAGCCCAGTAGCAGCTACTCCGCCGGCAACCTCCGCTACGTGATCGAGCGGCAGTTTGACTATCCGGTCACGGCGATTCGTGTGGCACAGCTGCGCAGCGCGGATCTGGCGCGCTACCAGGTGCTGATTCTGCCGGATAGCAGCGACGGTTATATGGATGCGCTGGGAGAAAGTGGAGTGGCGGGGCTGAGGGACTGGGTCGAGCGCGGCGGTGTGCTGATCAGCCTCGCTCGGGCGACACGGCTTCTGGCAGACCCTGCAGCGGATATGCTGGCTACCCGCCGGGAGTATCGTCTGGAGACCACGGATGTCGAGGGTGAAGCGGACAAGGACGACGATGATCCGGCGCGGGTTGCGGGGACGGCACTCGACGCGCCGGGGCTGGCGGCAGCGATCGAAGCCCGGGAAGCCGATCCGGCGAGTTTTGGCGGGGCACAGCTAAACGCGGCTGTGGACCCCGATCACTGGATGGGTGCGGGCGTTGCCCGGGAGCTTAAAGTACTTGCGCGAACCTCGGATGTTTACACGCCGCTGCGTCTGAATGAGGGCGTTAACGTCGCGAGTTTCCTGTCCGCAGACGAGCTGGTAGCCGGTGGCCACATTTGGGAAGATAACCGTCTGCAGCTTGCTTACAAACCTTTTGTGATGACTGCAAAGCTCGGCAAAGGACAGGTCGTGGCGTTCACCCAGGATCCGACCGTGCGCGCCTATCAGGATGGCCTGAACGTGATGCTGGCCAATGCGATCTTCCGGGCTGCAGCGCATGCGAGACCCCAGCGCTAACAGGTGGGTGTCATGGAACCGCGTTTAACGAAGAGCGTCGGGAGTCTCCCCGGCGCCTGATCCCCGTCGTGATCTGTCGCGTATACAGCAACAATCAGAGCTTTGGGGGTCACGACACATGAGTGTGCGAAATATGCGGCAGACATTGTCTATTCCGGTCGTTGGCGCAGCGGTGGCGCTGGGAAGTTCCCTGGCCCAGGCCGCCTGCCCTGAATATCTCGATCACTCCATGCGGCGCCTGCATTCGCAGGACGACGTGAATCTGTGCGAGGTCACCGCCGGGAAGCCTGTACTGATCGTCAATACGGCCAGTCACTGCGGCTACACCCCGCAGTTCAAGGGTCTGGAAGCCCTGCATAAAGCCTATGGCGATCGCGGCCTGGTAGTGCTGGGTTTTGCCAGCGACAGTTTTAAGCAGGAAGCCGACTCCGAAGCGGAGGCAGCAGATGTCTGCTACGTCAACTATGGAGTGAGTTTCACGATGCTGGCGCCCACACCCGTGAAGGGGGAGGGAGCCAACCCGGTATTTCAGGTGCTCAACGAACGCGCTGGCGCGCCAGCCTGGAACTTCAATAAGTATCTTGTGGATGCTCAGGGCAACACCGTGGAGCATTTCGACAGTGGCATACGCCCGGATAGCGCTAAGCTGACCGCGGCGATCGAAAAGGTTCTCGAAGATTCGTAGTTCGCACGGCATAGATCGCGACGCGCTGGGGCGCAAAATGCGCCGGGTGCTGTTTGCACTCGCGGTCGGTGGTTTGCTGATCACCCTGCTTCAGCTTCTGGGCTGAAGGAAAAAAAGGCGATGGCTTCAGCCGCTCTCGCCGCCCCGGCACCGTACTGCGCCCTAGTCTTTCAGACGGGAGCCCGGCCTCTAGTCTGGCGAACTCTCTGCTTGCTGCTCATCTCCATTTTTACTCTCCGGGTTGTCCGGGGCGCTGTTGATTTTGCGAAAAAACCAGAGTGCCTTGTAGAGGAGCAGTCCGATAAACAGCAGGGTGCCCGCAATGGCAATTGTAAGACTGGTTGTATCCATCAGGTATTTGTCCTCGCCGCGCTGGCGCCTGGAGGAAGCAAGAGAGCCACAGAACGAAGCATGCAGCGCTTCCTTGAGAAACAGCGCTGCAAGATAGCATGGGCGGTCAACCTTCCGCGTAGCGCGGCATCGCCTATACTCAAGCCATGAGTCGACTGTTGTTTTTGATCCTGCTGCTCTCACCACCGCTTTTTGCACAGATCGTGTACAAGACCGTGGAGGACGGTGTTACGAGTTTCAGTGATACCCCGCCGGAAGACGGCGAGGCTCAGACACTGACAATCAATCCTCCGGCGCCAGCAGACGATGGTTTGCTTGATAAACGCCTGGCCGCAATGCGCGATACCACGGATCGTATGGCCGCGGATCGCCGTGAGCGCGAGCAGCACCGTGCTGAGATGCGGGCACTGCAGCAGCCGACGACGGAACCTGTCGCCTCAGGGGGTGTGCAGACACCGGCCTGGTCCCAGGGCTATTGGCCGAACTACCTGGGTGCAGTCAGACCCCGTCCTCCGTTTCACCCCTGGCGGCCGAGTCCCGCTCCTCTGCCTTCGCCGGGGCGTCCCGGAGTCGAGGGAGCAGCGCCTCCCGGCTGGTCTGTCATGCAGCCCGGGAATGCTCAGTTGATGCGGCCGATTGTGTCCACGCGGAACTGACTCTGTGCGAAGAACGGGGCTTTTGC
This sequence comes from uncultured Congregibacter sp., assembly GCA_964525195.1. GTDB lineage: Bacteria > Pseudomonadota > Gammaproteobacteria > Pseudomonadales > Halieaceae > Congregibacter. The sequence continues at coordinate 21,149 of CAZGGN010000005.1, read as the reverse complement.
CTGAAGGTCCTCGCGGCCTGTGCTTATTCTCGGTCGGGGGCAGTTGTCGCTGACTTACTGTACGAACGCCGCGACGCGCTCAATGGTCCAGAACGCAGCAACGCTGCCGATCGCGTAGCTTATGGTCCGGCTAACGGTCGCAAAGGGGATGGCGCTTGCGCGTCGCAGAGCAAAGGCCAGCGCAACCATCGCGCTGACAAACAGTATCTGTCCCACTTCGACGCCGACATTAAACATCAGCAGTGCCATAGGAATCGCGGTTTCGGGCAGGCCGACTTCCTCCAGGGCACCGGCAAAGCCCAGGCCGTGAAGCAGGCCAAAGCTAAAGGCCACGATCCAGGGTGCGCGGGCCGTCAGTGAGTAGCGCCCCTGCTGCTCATGAATAACCTCTGCCGCGACGAATACAATCGATAGGGCGATCACGGCCTCCACCGGTGGCCCCGGGAGGCTTATCCAGCCCAGAGTTGCGCAGACCAGGGTGATGGAGTGGGCAACGGTAAAGGCGGTGATGGTCAGCAGCAGACGCCGCATATTGCGTACCAGGAGCAGCAAGGCGAGGACAAACAGCAGGTGATCAATGCCGCCGAGTATGTGCTCAACTCCGAGCACAAAATACGCGATCGCAACCTCACCGGGTCCCGGTGAAGCGGTGACCGTGAAGGCCGGTTGCGCCGGCTGCAGGCGCTCCAGCTGCGTTGTGCCATCAAGGCGCTCGACCCTGACGATGACATCCGTGGCGCCACCCACGATGCCGTCGATACGAATCTCCCGATCTATCAGCCCCCCCGGGGCCCGAATGAGGAATCGCTCTTCCCAGGCGTTGTTCAGCATTGTCGCGCGCGTTTCGCCGAGTTTTTGCACGTTGTCCGGGAACTCGAGTCGCGCCGCGAGGCGGCGGTTATCGGGTAGCGCCGGGACCCGCCAGAGCACCGCATAGCGTTCGGCGTCTTCCTGAGTCAGCTCCAGATAAGCCGGACGAAAAACATCCGCAGCCGCAGGGTGCGTGATCAGCCCCAGCAGGATCGTGAGCATGATGAATTTCAATTTGCCCATTGGTCGTGACACGCGACAGTCGTCAAACCGTCAGAGTCTAGCCGTTCGCGGTCCCCGCGTCAGCAGCCCCGGTGACCCGATGGGCCGCGCCCGACAAGCTAAGCAAGACCTTTTGCGCAGGCTTTGCTAACCTTTCGCCCCCAACTTCAACAAGAGTGATGCAAGCATGCAGCGTATTTTCACCGCGCTTGTCGGTCTGCTGATGACCTGTGCCGTGATCGCCGATAGCGGCACGGCTCCGGCTCCCTACAGTGGCTTTCAATGGCGCAATATCGGTCCCGGTTTTATGTCCGGACGTATTGGCGATATCGCCCGTCACCCGACGGATTCCAGCGTCTGGTACGTAGGCGTGGCCTCCGGTGGAGTATGGAAAACCACCACGGCGGGGGTGACCTGGACGCCGGTCTTCGATGATCAGGGCGCCTATTCGATTGGTTCCATCGCTATCGATCCGAGCAATCCCCACACCGTATGGGTAGGCACCGGTGAGAATAATGGTGGTCGCCATATCGGCTTTGGCGATGGCATCTATCGCTCTGACAACGGCGGAGAAAGCTGGACAAACATGGGTCTGCCGGACTCGCAGCACATCTCCACCATCATCGTGCACCCGGAGGATTCCAACACGGTCTGGGCTGCGGTGCAGGGTCCCCTGTGGACCAAGGGTGGCGACCGGGGTCTGTATATGACCACCGATGGCGGCAAGACCTGGACGAAGACACTGGGCGGCGGTGAGTGGACCGGCGTCACCGATGTTGTGATTGATCCGCGGGATCCCGACGTGCTGTATGCCGCGACCTGGCAGCACCACCGCACGGTTGCCGCGTATATGGGCGGCGGCCCGGAGAGTGGCCTGCATCGTTCGCTGGATGGCGGTCGCAGCTGGACCCGGCTCAGCGAAGGTCTGCCGACAGGCAACATGGGCAAGATCGGTCTGGCGATCTCGCAGCACAACCCGGACGTGGTGTATGCCGCGATCGAACTCGATCGCCGAACCGGCGGTGTCTGGCGCACGGAAGACCGTGGTGCCAGCTGGGTCAAGGGCGCCGACGCAGTCAGCGGCGGTACCGGACCGCACTACTACCAGGAACTGACGGCCAGTCCGCATAAGCACGGCCGCCTGTATCTTGTGGGTCCCACGGTGCTCAAATCCGAGGACGGCGGGCAGACCTTCGAGCCTATGGCACACCCGAATCAGCACGGTGACATGCATGCCATCGTATTTGATCCCGAAGACCCGGATTACATCATGATGGGCACCGATGGCGGCGTGTACGAGAGCTTTGATCTGGGCGGGACCTGGCGCTTCATGAGCAATCTGCCGGTCACCCAGTTCTACAAGCTGGCACTGGATGATGCAGAGCCCTTCTACAATATCTATGGCGGCACCCAGGACAACAACACCCAGGGTGGACCGTCGCGTACCGATAGCGTCAACGGTATTCGCAATGCGGACTGGCAGGTGGTTCTCGGCGGTGACGGTCACCAGCCTGCGACAGAGCCGGGCAACCCGGACATCATGTACGCCGAATCCCAGCAAGGGCATCTGAGCCGTATCGACATGACGACCGGTGAGTCGGTGTTTATTCAGCCCCAGCCCGCGCCCGGGGAACCGCCGGAGCGCTTTAACTGGGATTCGCCGATTCTGGTCAGTCCGCATGATCCCACCCGGCTTTACTTTGCCTCACAGCGGGTCTGGCGCTCGGACAATCGCGGTGACGAATGGACCGCGATTTCCGGTGACCTCACGCGCAACCAGGACCGGATGTTCCTCCCGCTCATGGACCAGACCTGGAGCTGGGATGCGCCCTGGGACATGTTCGCGATGTCCGATTACAACACCATCACATCCCTGGCCGAGTCACCGCTCAAAGAGGGGCTGCTCTATGCGGGTACTGATGATGGCTTGATTCAGGTCTCTGAAAACGGCGGCGAAAGCTGGCGAAGCATGGAGGTAGGTTCTCTGCCCGGCGTACCGAAGACCGCCTTCATCAACGACATTCGTGCCGACCTGCACGATGCGGACACGGTCTACGTGGCGCTGGACAACCACAAGTACGGTGACTTCAAGCCCTATTTGCTGGTCAGTCGCAACCGCGGTCGCAGCTGGAGCAGCATTACGGAGGGTATTCCGGACCGGCATCTTGTATGGCGCCTGGTGCAGGACCACGAGCGGGCAGACCTGATGTTTGTCGGCACCGAGTTTGGCGTGTTCATGACCCTCAATGGCGGCAAGAGCTGGGAGAAGTTCAGCGCTGGCATGCCCACGATTTCTGTTCGCGATATTCAGATCCACCGACGTGAGAACGACCTGGTGGCCGCGAGCTTTGGCCGGGGCTTCTTCGTCATGGACGATATCTCACCTCTTCGAGAAATCCAGACCGACACCTTTGCACGGGAGGCGACGCTGTTCGACCTGCGGGATGCGGACTGGTACTTCCAGCGCAAGGTGCTGGGTGCCCGCAAGCGGGGCTCCCAGGGTGATGATCTGTATGTCGCCGAGAACCCGCCTTTCGGAGCAGTCCTGACCTACCATCTTGCGGAAGGTTTCCCGACCCGGGAAAAGCAGCGTCAGAAAGCAGAAAAAGCCCGTCTTGATGCGGGTGACCAGGTGAAGTTCGCGGGCTGGGAGGCGGTTGAGGCCGAGCGTCGTGAGGCGGCTCCGGCGCTGAAGCTGGTGATTCGCGATGCCGACGGAAACGTGATCCGGCGCATCGATGCTCCCGCCGAGAAGGGCTTCCATCGGGTCGCCTGGGATCTCAGGCATCCCTACTATGGCTCGGTGGAAACCCCGCCGAACTGGCAGGGACTGGCACCCTCGGGTTTTATGGTCATTCCCGGAACCTATACGGCGGAACTGGTGTTGCTCAAGGATGGCCAGAGTCGCCGCCTCGATGATCCGGTCAGCTTTGAGGTTGAGCGTATGTACGAGCCGGCTCTTGCTGGTACATCGCTGGCGGAACTCGATGAGTTCTGGAAGTCCTACTCGGCCCTTTCGGGGCAGGTAAGTGCGGCGCGCTACGCGCTGTCCGACGCGGTCGAGAGTGTTGAAACGATGCAGAAGATGCTCGCTTCAACGGCAGTGGAGCCCGGTGCGCTGGATGCGAAGTTGCACGATCTGCGCGAAGAGCTGTATGAGCTGGATGAAGCACTGACCGGAAGCAAGCCCCGGGACGCCATTGGTAACTACGATGTGCACCGCGTGACGGACTGGTTGAGCCATGCAGGTCGCGGGGTTTCGAGCTCCAGCTATGGGCCTACGGCGGCGCACCGCCAGAGTCTTGGCTATGCGGCGGAGGTGTTCGCGCCGATCCGTGAGCGACTCAACGAGGTGATCGAGGGTGATATCCCGGCGCTTCGCGAGGAGCTTTTGAAGGTGAACGCGCCCTGGGGTGCGGGACAGCCCATACCTGCGATCTGATCCTTCAGATCGCAGCAGTCAGCTCCATCAGCCGCCGGGCCCCCGGCGGCTGCTTTCCAGAATAGGTATCAACCAGGGTTTGTGCGCAGCGATCTCCGCTTCGCTCAAGCCCGTTATCTCATAGGGTAGTACCAGCCAGTCATCGGTCTCGTGCAGGTAGTAGTCCGGCACCCGGCCCGTGCGGTTTTTTGCCGGTTTGTAGAACGGCACCGCGATGCGCAGCTCATGGGGCATGTTGCGCTTGGTCTTTGCTTGCAGACGGTTGATCACCGCCTCAATATTTTGTCCGCTGCTGAATACGTCATCGACGATGAGCAGGGCATCTTTTTGGTTCATGGTTTCGTAGAGGTACTGAAGGCCGTGCACGCGAATCTCTTCGGGCCTGTCTATTTGACTGAGGTAGCTCTGCATACCCCGGTAGGAGGTGCGGATTGCGATGTGGTCGGTTTTTACGCCGAGGTACTGGAGACACTCCTGCACATAAATACCCACCGTGGAACCTCCGCGCCAGACACCGACGATGAAGTCGGGTCGAAACCCGCTCTCGTATATGCGCACCGCAAGGCGGTAGGCGTCTTCGAGCAGAGCCTGCTCCTCAACAAAGGTTTTTTTAAACTCGGCTGCGTCACTGACCATAGCGGCTGCTGTCTCCTTTGATCCTCGTTCCAGTGTACGCGGCTGCAGGTAAAACATCCGCCGCCAGATAGGGGAAGTGAACTAGCGCACGCCGGGGCGCTGTCGCGTCAGCGCTTCGCGCGCTGCCAATGGGTCGTAGAGCGGTAGGCCGCGTGTCAGGGAGATTTCTCTTCCTGTAAAAGGCGTTATGTCAGCGTCCCGGGCGTAAAAGACTTCAAACATCCAATTGAAAACTTCGGCAAGTTTGTCATCCGACAGCGGGACCTGTGATGCCCCGGGTACGCGGGTCAGATAAGAGCGGCCCTCAGCGGATTTTGCCAGCCAGTCCAGATCGCGACGCAGGTCGGGAACTTCCGGTAACGTGCCTTCTCCGTTCTCCAGATGGCAGCCTCCGCAATGTAGCAGGTAGTTGGCCTGTGGATCTGCCTGCGCGCCATTGAGCCACAGGGCGGTGAGGAACAGGAGGCCGAACCGTTTGGACAAAGCGTCTGCTCAGCCCGAGTCGGCCTTGCCCACCACACGGGCAAGGGTGCAGTGATAGGCGTGGCTGTTTGAGCCAAAGCACCAGAGGATGCTGTTGGATTTGGACGGAAAGTACACCGGCCGGTCACCCTCAGAGCGGTGACAGCCACAGCGACCGCAGGCGGACTTGCCGCAGCAGTCGTTGTAAGAGATGAGGTAGTCCTGTCCATCCAGGGGATTGTGGCAGGTGCCGACCCAGGCAACGCTGGCGGTTTCAGAGCCCGGTGGACATTGGGTCATGCTGCCGCCGCAACAGCTGCAGATCTGGCCGCTGAAGGCACAGTAGCGCCAGTAGTCGCAACTCTGCGGATCGCCCATTTCATGCAGCGTGTCGCCGGTCGCCGGCGAAGTCCCTGCGGGCGCAGCGGCATTCTGTCCAAGAGCGCCGGCATCCTCGCGGGCCATGGGCAGCAGTGGAAAAGCCCCCATCCCGGTGACTACTGCGCCGACCTTGCCGAGGAAGGAGCGCCGGGAACTGTGGCCGGCAAAAAAACGTACTGCGCCGGTTGTGGCCGCGTCTATGTCGCTGAGTAGTTGTTTCAGCAGCTCCGTGTGGGTACTCATGATGCCTGCTCCAGTTGCTGCTCCTTCACAAGGTAATCCTGGATTGAATCGTAGCCACTGAGCATTGATTCCACCAGGCTCTCCAGATGCTCCCGGCTGTTAACAAGCCCGCGGGAGCGCAGAATACCGTCACTGTCGATCAGCGCTGCGTAGGGCAGCTTGCTCGCCGCGAACTTCAGGCCGAGCTCGGATGACAGCAGATAAGGGTAGTCCGCAATATCCATTTTGCTGATGTAGTCCGCATGTTTCTCCGGTGCGCCGCCATCGCTGGCAAAAATCAGACGCAGCTTTTCTGCACGTGCCATTGAGCAGGCCACCGGCACGAGTTCCTTGCAAATGGGACAGCTGGGCGAAACGAAGAGAATCAACAGAGGGGATGCGCTGGCGCCGCCAATTTGCACCGCCGCGCCATGGATATCCTGCAGTGAAAGTTTGGGTGCCGGGGTGCCCACTTCCGGGCCTGCAGAAGTGTTCATCAGCGCACCGGCCGGTGCGAGGCGCGTGTGCAGGACCCCGATCTGTCGTGCGAGCGCCAGCACCAGAACCACCAGCAGCGTCACTACGACGCAAAGTACGAAAACAATAACGGAGAGCGATTCAAGAGACATTTGAACTCCAGCCCTCCTGGGCCGCCTGATTTTGCAGGAGTTGACCGGTGCAGACGTAGCACAGCACCAGCAGAAAGGTCATCATCACCATGGCGATCGCGTCCCCGGCGTGCAGCGGACGGGCAGTAACGGGGAGTGTGAGAAGCGTGGCGCCAAGGCCCAGAGTGATGTTGCGAGCGATAAGCCAGTAGCTCAGTGGTTGTGGAGTGCCGCCGCAGCCGCAATCAATATTGCGCCGGCCGCGCATAAGATTCACGAGTACGGCCAGTGCGTACATGACAAGCAGCAAGGCCGCTGCAAATCCAGCCATAGCACGCGTCGCAGGGATCAGCAGCAGCAGCGCCACGGCAAGTTCCAGCCACGGCAGTACGCGGGCAAAACCATTGCTCAGGCGCGCAGGCAGCAGCTCATAGGCCTCTAGCTGCGCGGCAAAGCGGTGCAGATCCGAGCGCTTGTGCTGGCTGGCGCTGGCGAAGAGCAGGAACAGTGATAGCGCGATGGTCAGTGGCAGGAGCGGATCAATCACGGTCTATTCCAGTCTTTGAATCAGGCTGGCGTTGATCTCGGAGACGCTGCGCAGAAGTCTGCTGCTCAGGCCATCGTGGATGAGCAGTTCTCCGCCCTTCGCCGGTGCAATTATCAGCAGCGGCTGCGCGTCAGCTGTCAGCTCCACCGATACGCCCTTGCTCTCCTCGTCGAGCTCAATCACGTAGGCGCGACGCCGGGTCTTCGTGCTGAAACCCCAGACCTGGGTTCCCGGGTCTTCGAAGGTTTCCTGACCACCGCCCTCGTGCATCAACGTCACCAGCAGTCCGGTCTCAGCGTTGTAGGCAAAGGCCTGACGACCACTGATCCGCCAGCTGTCGTCAGGCTCGATGGGGACACCGTTAAGATCCGTCGCGCCCTCCGTGTCCGGTGGATTGATGGACCAGGGCTCGCTGACCTGTACCTCGCCGTTTTCGACTGCCACCTCATAGACATCGCCTTCAAGGGACAGGAACATCCAGCCCTCCGGCGTAGGCACCGCATAATCGAAAACCGGGTCACCACTGACACTGAAGAAGGGGGCACTGCGCAGTCGATCCACTTCCTCGCCGGCACGGTTCAACCGGATGTACTGAATGCGGCCATCGCCGCAGGCCATGAGGAATCCGGCCTCTACCGGATAGACGCCGGCACAGCCAGGGGTGGAGATTTCGCCGATAAAACGGTCATCAGCAGTATCGACCATGCTGACCGACATCGCCGGTGTGATATTCCACACGCCGATAAAACGCTCGTCGATCAGGCCAATCATGCCGCTGTGGCCTATCCCAGCGGATTTTGGCGGAATTTCGATTTCCTTGATCGGTAACGCGGACTCGAGATCGAAGACCAGTACAACGTCTGTCCGGTCGCCGTAGAAAGTGCGCGTATAGAAACTACCGTAGGAGTAAATACGACCCGCGGCCAGATGGGGTTCGAGCGCCGGGGAAAACATCGACAGGGTGAGGGTGGCTTTAACCGTGCCTTCATCGCCATCAATAATGTAGGCGATTTCGCTGCCACGTGCGGAGAACCAGTGCTCCGTGGGCTCGCCCAGCGTCATCGCGTCGCCGATGAAAAGCGGCGTCGTCTTGCGCGGTTGCGGTTCTGGCCCCGTTTCGGTGAAGCCGATG
>CAZGGN010000005.1:0-12677 GCA_964525195.1 uncultured Congregibacter sp. | reverse complement strand
CATCGCGTCGCCGATGATTGAATCGTAAGTCTGTGCTGCAATGCTTTGCGAGGCGCAAAGCAAAACCGCTGCCAGGTAGTTCTTCATGCTACCTCCCAGTGTAGGGATATAGCGGTCGATGGCTTGCGGAATAATAGTTTTTTACCTGGCGACCGCGCGAGGATTGACCTGATCCTATATCAAGGCACGAGTGCCTGGCAATGTGTTTGCTTTTCGACTGCTGCTGTTGCTACATCTGCACTGTGTCTCAGGGTAGTCTGTAGGCCTGTGAACACACGCCTGGATCGATCTATGACGGACAAGGTATACCTCAGCGCCCAACAGCTTCTCGAAGACTCCTTCCGCCTCGGCGCTGCTGTTGTCGCCAGCGGTTTCAGGCCGACGATGATGATCGCCATCTGGCGGGGCGGCGCGCCGGTGGGCGTCGCGGTGCAGGAAATACTGGCCTATTCGGGCATCGATACGGACCATATTGCGATTCGCACGTCCCTCTATAAACCGGATATCGACGACCGAAGCCCGGAGATACGCATTCATGGTATGAACTATCTGATCAAGAAGATTCGCCATGAGGACAGCCTGCTGATTGTCGACGACGTGTTCGACACGGGCAGTACCATCGATGCGGTGATCCGTCATATTGAAGAAAAGGCGCGCCTGAATACCCCCGGGGATATTCGCGTGGCGGTTCCCTACTTTAAACCGAGCCGGAATCTGACGACCCGGATACCAGACTACTATCTGCACGAGACAGACCAGTGGCTAAAGTATCCGCATTCCCTCGAGGGACTCACTCCACAGGAGGTAGCCGAGCATCGCCCGGAGCTCTACCAAATCATTCGGCCTCATCTTTCCCGGTCCCGTTAAACAGCAGGTTAAGCGTTACCGCGCTCACCGCACCGAGGGTAATCGGGTTGTTGAGTATGTCGGCGACGGCGCGTGGCAATGCGGAAAAATAGGTCGGATTGGCGACCACCAGCATGGCGGCGCCCAGGCTGACGCCCACGGTGATGAGGTTGCCGCTCCGTTCAAGATTGACTCGGCGCAGCGTCTGGATGCCCGTCGTTGCGATACTGCCAAACAGCACCAGACCACAGCCGCCCAGCACCGGCGTTGGAATGTTCGCCACGACGGCGGCCGCTTTGGGCGCAAGGCTCAGGCCAATGAGCATCACGCCGGTGACTGCGACCACGTAGCGACTGCGCACTCCGGATACGCGGATTACGCCGATGTTTTGCGAGAAGGTGGTGAACGGGAAGGCATTGAACAGACCGCCAAGAATCGTACCGAGGCCCTCGGCGCGCAGTCCGGCGGCAAGACGCCGCTCGTCCACATGCTGGTCGCAGACTTCGCCGATCGCGAGATAGTCGCCGGTCGATTCAACCATCGTGACCAGCATGGTCACTGTCATGGCTGCGCAGGCTGCGACCGTGAAGCTTGGGGGGCCGAAGGCGAAGGGCAGGGGCAGGCTGACCCAGCCTGCGCTGGCAACGCCGCTGAAATCAGACATGCCCATCAGCGCACCCGCGATGCCGCCGGCCAGCAGACCCACGAGAATCGCGGTCCGTGCGAGAAAGTCGTAACCAAAGCGCATCACCAGTAGCACCAGCAGCAGCGTGCCCAGTCCCAGGCCCAGTTCGGGTATGCTCGTGTCCTGGGCGCCAAAGCCACGGCCGCCGCTGAGCCACATCACCGCGACCGGCATCAGACTCACCCCGATGACGGTAATGACCGTCCCGGTCACCAGCGGCGGGAAGAATCTAAGCAATCGACTCCAGTAGCCCGCCAGGAGCAGGCAGACGCAGCCCCCGACAATCGTGCCGCCGAACATTGCCGTTAAATCGCCGTTGGCGCCGATCGCTATCAGTGGCGGGATCACCGCGACGGTTGTGCCTTGCACGACTGGGAGCCGTGTGCCGATGGGCAGGCCCGGAATGCCCAGGCACTGAATCAGCGTGGCGACGCCGCTGCCGAGCAAGCCGGAGGCGAGTAAAAAGGTGGTCTGTTCCTGCGGCCAGCCCAGGGCGCTGGCCAGCACCAGCGGCGCAATAATAATGCTGGCATAGGCGGCGAGCAGCTGCTGAAACCCCAGCGGCAGCATCCAGTGCAGCGGAAGCCATTCATCGACCGGATGGACCGTACCGGGATCCTGCATCCTCAGGCGCCGCTGCGCTGGCGCAGGTCCGCCGCGCGTGCGCGAAGCTCGCCGAGCAGTTCGCCGAGGTCCAGGCCGTTCAACACGCCATTCTCAACCAGCAACCGGCCATCAACGACCGTATGAACGACATCGTCCGCGCGACTGGAATACACCAGCGCCGCCTGGGAGTCGTAGCGCGGTGCACAGTGCGGCTTGTTCAGATCAACGACGATCAGGTCTGCGAGCTGACCCGCAGCGAGGGTCCCGGCGTCGCTCAGGTGCATCGCCCGCGCGGCATCGCGCGTGGCCATCTGAAGCATTTCGCTCACGGTGAGCAACTCCGGGTCCAGATGATGGTTTTTGTGCGTGATCGCACCAAACTTCATTTCCTGGAACATATCCAGGGTGTTGTGACTGGCCGGCCCATCGGTAGCCAGCCCCACCGTGACCCCGGCCTCCATGAGCTTGCGGATCGGCATGATGCCGGAGCAGAGCTTGGCGTTGGAAATCGGGCAGTGGGCGACCCGGACCTCGTGCTCCGCGAGTAACGCAATATCTTCGTCGGTGAGCGTCGTGCAGTGCGCGGCGGTGAGATTCCCTGCCAGCACCCCCATGCTGTGTAACCAGCCTGCAGGTGTCATGCCGTGGTTCTCAACAACGAAGCGGTGTTCCTGCTGGCCCTCCGAAAGATGGGTGTGGATCGTGATGCCCGATTCTGCGGCGACCTGCGCACAGCGGCGCCAGAGTTTTTCGGTGCAGGAGTAGGTCGCGTGCGGTGAGAGGGCGACCCGGAGTCGGCCGTTGAGGGCTCCGTGATGCTCAGCGACGATTTCGTCAAAACGATCAAGGGCCGCGTAGGACCAGTCTGCAATTGAGCCGTAGAGACCCCTGTCGGCAAAGCCATAGCCCAGAGTCGCGCGCAGCGGTACGGTTTTCAGTGCGTCTATTTCCGGGCTGACCGAGTAGGCGTCGAAATGCTCGTTAAAGCTGGTGATGCCCGCCAGCGCCATCTCCGCCAGACCCGCGAGGCTTGCCAGGCGCAGGGTCTCATGATCGAAGTTCTGCTTGAGTCGCCACATGCTCTGCAGCCATTCAAACAGTTTTGCGTCTTCATTCAGGCCGCGCAGGAGCACGTTGGAGCCGATGTGCGTATGGCAGTTGCTAAAGCCTGGCATGACAATCTGATCACTGACATCCAGAATGCGGGCCGCTTCATAGGGCCCTACATCGGCTTCGCTGCCGAGAGCCACTATTCGATTACCGGCGATCAGTACGGTACCCGAAGACAGCATACCTCGCTCGGTCATGGTGAGAATGTCGCCGCCAGTGATGGCCAGGTCTGCCTGAATCATGGCGGCATTGTGCTACAACCTTCGTGCTACAACAAAGGCGCGATAACGAGACTCACAATCGCCATTACGTTGATCAGAATATTCATGGACGGCCCCGAAGTGTCCTTAAAGGGATCGCCGACCGTGTCGCCGACGACGCAGGCTGCGTGCGTGTTCGAGCCCTTGCCCCCATGATTGCCTTTCTCAACGTACTTTTTCGCGTTGTCCCAGGCGCCGCCGGCGTTTGCCATCATCAGGGCCATCAATACACAGCCCAGAAGTGCGCCCCCGAGCATGCCGCCAAGGGATGCGGCGCCAAGACCCATGCCGACGACCACCGGTGCCGACACGGCAATCGCGCCCGGGAGTATCATCCGGCGCAGGGCGGCCGTCGTCGCGATGTCCACGCAGCGGGCCGTGTCCGGCTCCCCGGTGCCTTCAAGGAGGCCGGGAATCTCATGAAACTGCCGGCGGATTTCATTGATCATCTCAAAGGCGGCATCGCCCACGGCGGTCATGGTGATCGAGGCAATCAGGAACGGAATGGTACCGCCGATAAACATGCCAACCAGCACCGTAGGATCCGAGAGCTCCAGAGCGAAGTCGGGCTTGTTGACCTGTACGGTCTGCACGAAGGCAGCGATGATGGCCAGGGCCGCCAGCGCGGCGGCACCGATTGCAAATCCTTTGCCGATAGCGGCAGTGGTGTTGCCGACTTCATCCAGGCCATCGGTGATTTTCCGTGTTTTCTGACCCATCCCGGCCATTTCGGCGATACCGCCGGCGTTATCCGCGACGGGTCCGTAGGCATCGATCGCCATGGTGATCCCGACCGTCGAGAGCATGCCGACTGCCGCAATGCCGACGCCGTAAAGTCCCGAGAGCGCGGTGGATACCCAGATGATCCCGGCCAGGAAGAGTATCGGCAGGACCACGGACTCCATACCGACCGCAAGGCCACTAATCATCACGGTGGCCGCTCCGGTTTCACCGGATTTGGCAATTTTCCTGACCGGTGCGCCACCGGTGTAGTACTCGGTGATCAGGCCGATAAAGACACCGCCGACGGCGCCGGTGACCACGGACCACCAGATATTCATGTTCAGTCCCATCTTCTGCATCAGCAGCCAGGCGATCCCCACAAATACTGCGGGCGCCAGGAGGGTGCCCGTGCGCAGGGCGACTTCCGGCGCCACGTGTGAGCGCAGGCGCACGATGATGATGCCCAGCATGGAGGCGAGCAGACCGAGGCTGGAGAGTGCCAGCGGTAAAAACATCATTTCGGCCTGGGTATCGATCGCCATCGTCGAGGCAATGGCGATACAGGCGATCATGGCGCCGCAGTAGGACTCGAAGATATCCGAGCCCATGCCGGCGATATCACCAACATTGTCGCCCACGTTGTCGGCAATGACGCCGGGATTGCGCGGGTCGTCTTCGGGGATGCCGGCCTCCACCTTACCGACAAGATCTGCGCCCACGTCAGCGCTCTTGGTAAAGATGCCCCCACCGACGCGGGAGAACAGCGCGACCACCGAGGCGCCCATGCCAAAGCCATGGATGGCGTGCGCCGTTTCCGGGTCGCCCCCAAAGTAGTAGTAGAGACTGCCCAGGCCGATCAGGCCGAGGGACGCGACGCACAGGCCCATGATCGAGCCCCCGTAGAAGGCGATGTTGAGCGCCGCCGCCTGGCCGTGATTGTGCGCGGCCACCGCGGTGCGTACGTTGGCCTTGGTGGCGGCGAACATGCCGAGAAAACCCGCTGTGGCCGAGGACAGGGCGCCGGCGGTGAATGCGATGGCGGTATCGATACCCAGCGGCGAGACAAATATGCCCAGCAGTAACACCGCGGAAAACATCGCGAGCATTTTGTACTCGCGTCGCATAAACACCATGGCGCCCAGATGTATCTGGTCGCCTATGTGTTTGACTTTGCCGTCGCCATGATTATGGCCAGTGAGGATGTGGTAGATGACAAAGGCGACAACGAGTCCCGCGACGCCCAATATTGGCGGATAGAGCATGTAATCGAATAACACGAGGACGGGTCCTCTATACCAGTGTTCTGTCTGGTGAAGTATAGGTAAGGAATCCGAGAGTTAAAGGCGCATCGCTTGCCGATCCGCTATGCCTGTCAGCTCCAAAGGGGGGGCTTTGGGACGGACGGAAGTCATGGGAATAGGTGCGAGAATACCGCGGAGGGGCTCCGCCCGGAGCGAGGGCGATCAGGTCGCCGGGGCGGGCCTTGAATCGAGCTCCGGCACCGCGCGCCGGATCACATCCCGGTAACCCTTGGCGATGGCAGCCGGGTGCTCCTGATAAAAGCCTCTGGACGTCAGCGTTTTATGCAGCCTTGGCAGTTGCCAGGCGGGCACACTCGGCAGCAGGTGGTGCTCGATATGGTAATTCACGTGGTTCGGGCAAAGTATCAGCCGTTCCAGCCAGTTCGCCCGGGTTGTGCGAGTGTTGCCGCGCGGATCCAACTCATAAAGGGCCGGCACGTTGCCATGCTCGGCGACCTGACGAATGCGTGCTACCAGCGGATAGGTTGTGAGGTAGGCGACGACCCAGAGCCCGTAGAGTAACGGTACGCCCGCGGCCCAGAGCAGTGCAAACAGCGCACAGTTGACAAGCAGCCCCTGGCTTAGCGAACTCGTCGCTTCGCCATCGCGCATCATGATGCGATTCCCGGCGCCGCTCAGCAGCCCCAGCAACAGCTTGCTACCGGTTCGGCCGCTCACATCGCGCAGCAGTTTGCGTCGGAAGCTGGCAGCAGATACCGGATAGTTGCGGTAGTTGGGGAGATCCGGGTCCTCTTCAGTGCCCGCAAGCCGGTGATGCTCGCGGTGGGATGCGCCATAGGCATCGCAGTCGCCGAGCACCGGGTAGGCGACCAGCCACTGGCCAATGGTTTCGTTGAGTCGCTGGGTTTTGAACAGGGTCTTGTGCCCCGCTTCGTGCATGAGCACCGCAAGGCCGAGCTGGCGGCCGCCCAACAGGACAAGCGCGAGCACAATCGTCAGCGGATGGGTCCAGAACGCAACCAGCGCAAAAATCGCGGCGATCCACAGCCAGTTCTGTAAAACCAGCCAGGCGCCGCGGGCGTCGCTGCGTCGCGTAAAGGCCTGAATCTCTTCCCGGCTCAGATAATCAGAAGCTTTCATGGGCAACCCTCTCCAAGCCTGAAAAGTAACACATAAAAACAATTTGCGGCAATCATAGTTATATTTTTGGGTGCTAAGATCACCCCCCATGACCGATGACTCGCTGAATACGCTGCCCACTCCCAAGCGCCTGGTACTGTCGCTGCTCAGTGCGCCGGATATGTCGCAGATCAGTGCCCGCCAGTGCGCCCAGTGGGGCCAGCTGTTCGCGATTGATCCCGCAGCCATGCGCGTCGCCCTTGGGCGGATGGTGAAAGCGGGATTGCTGCGCAGCGCGCGCCGCGGGCACTATGTGATTGGCAGCAAGGGCCGGGTATTGAGCGAGACCGCCCGCAGCTGGATTTCGGCGGAGGATCGTGTGGGCCCCTGGGATGGTCGCTGGCTGCTGGTCCACATCGCGCACCTGGGACGTAGAGACAAGACTGAGCTTCGCGCGCGGGAGCGTGCTCTGCGTCTGGAGGGCTTTGTGCCGATGGTACCGGGACTGTGGATTCGCCCGGGCAACTATCGCGAGCCGCTGGAAGCTACGCGCAGTCGCATGCTGACGTTGGGTCTGGACAGTGACGCGGTCGTCCTGAGCAGCGACAAGCTGCTTGATGGCAGGGCATCGCATAGTGCGCTGTGGCCCCGGGAAGAACTGGAGGCTGACTATCAGCGCCTTACCCGCGCCATGCAGGCCAGCATGCGCAGCATCGATGATCTGGATGAGCAGGCGGCCGCCCGGGAGACATTTCTGCTGGGCGAGGCGGTGATCCGTCAGATCAACAGCGATCCCTTGCTACCCGACGCGATGATCGACGCGAAGGCGCGGCGAAAACTCCACCAAACGATGGTAGCGTATGACGCCCTCGGGCGGTTTGCCTGGGCACGTTTCCAGAACTAAAACCCATACAGGACAGCAGCTTAACTATGAGTGATAAACCCTACGAACCGCCGAAGGTCTGGACCTGGGATGCGGAAAGCGGCGGCAAATTTGCCAAGATCAATCGTCCGATTGCCGGGGCTACCCACGACAAGGCGCTGCCGGTAGGCGAGCACCCCTTTCAGCTTTACTCGCTGGCTACGCCCAACGGGGTCAAGGTCACGGTGATGCTCGAAGAGCTTCTGGAGCGTGGCATTGCCGAAGCGGAGTACGACGCCTGGTTGGTCAATATTCAGGACGGCGATCAGTTTGGCAGTGGTTTTGTCGATATCAATCCCAATTCCAAGATTCCTGCGATGGTGGATCGCAGCGGCGCCGAGCCGGTCCGGGTATTTGAGAGTGGTGCGATTCTTATGTATCTCGCCGACAAGTTCGGCGCGTTTCTGCCCAAAGACCTTGCGGGTCGCGCGGAATGCTACTCCTGGTTGATGTGGCAAATGGGCAGCGCGCCGTTTCTCGGCGGCGGTTTCGGGCATTTCTACGCCTACGCGCCCGAGAAGTACGAGTATCCGATCAACCGCTATGCGATGGAGGTCAAGCGACAACTGGACGTATTGGATCGCAACCTCGCTGAGCGCCAATATCTCGGTGGTGACGAATACACAATTGCTGATATCGCGACGTTTCCCTGGTATGGCGCTCTGGTCATGGGCAAGCTTTACGACGCGGCGGAGTTCCTCGACGTCACCTCGTACAAGCATGTGCTGCGCTGGGCCGAGGAGATCTTCGAGCGCCCGGCGGTGGTGCGCGGTCGTCGCGTGAACCGCGCCTGGGGGCCTGAAGAAGAGCAGGTGCTGGAGAGGCACTCAGCCGCCGACCTCAAGCTCTGATACTGGCTGCCGGGTTCGCGGGCTTGTCCGCGCCTGTTGGATGTCTGCGCTTACCCGGTGCCAAAAATTCCAAAAAATAAAGAGGTAAGACATGATTCGTCTGCGTATCAATGGACAGGCGCAGGCGCTGGATCTGGATCCCGCAATGCCCCTGCTCTGGGCCATCCGCGAAAATCTCGCGCTGACCGGCACCAAGTTCGGCTGTGGTATCTCCCAGTGCGGAGCCTGCACGGTACATCTCAATGGTCAGCCGGTGCGCAGCTGCGTGACGCCCCTGGCCGCGGCGGATGGCGGTGAGATTACAACCATCGAAGGTCTGGCTGCGACCCGTGCCGGTGAGGGCCTGCATCCATTGCAGCAAGCCTGGATTGAGGAGCAGGTGCCACAGTGCGGCTACTGCCAGTCCGGGCAGTTGATGAGTGCAGCGGCACTGTTGGCCGAGAATCCGAATCCGGATGATGCGGCGATCGATGCGGCGATGTCCGGGAACATCTGCCGCTGTGGCATGTATCCGCGTATTCGCCGTGCGATAAAACTTGCCGCCCGTCGCAGTCTGGCCCCGGTCGACATCTTTGAGCCACAGTCCGGTGCCGCGACGGGGGATCTGAACAATGGGTAAGTGGACACGCAGAGCGTTTATTACCACCGGCGTGCTCGCTGGCGGCGCACTCGCCGTGGGCGTCGCTATTCGCCCGGGGCATCGGGCTCCCAGGGTCGCCGGGCAGGTGACTTCCGATGGCGAGACGCTGGTCAGTATGTGGGTCAAGATCGACTCGCAGAACAACGTCACGCTCATCGCCCCGCATTCGGAGATGGGGCAGGGTGCGCATACGGCACTGACACAGATGCTGGCAGACGAACTGGATGCGCGCTGGGAAGACACCCGCTACATGGAAGCCCCGGCGATTGACGAATATGCAAACTGGGCTCTGGGTAAAGGCTATCTCCTGGGCGATGCCAAGCTGCCGGCCGTGCTGGTGCCGACGATTGACGGAGCGATGTTGCAGATAGCCAAGGCGATGAAAATGCAGATCACCGGCGGCAGTTTGTCCGTGCGCACAACGGGCGTATACGGTGTCCGCGTAGCCGGTGCAGCGGCGCGGGAGCTGCTCATTCAGGCAGCCAGTGAAGCCTGGGGGGTGGCGCCAGAGCAGCTGGACGCCGAGGACTCCCACATTATCGATCGTCGCAGCGGCAGGCGGTCGCCCTTTGCCGAGTTTGCCCTGGCAGCGTCGCAGTACACACCCTCGGCCACGCCCAGGCTCAAGAGTCCGGATCAATTTCGCATTATGGGCACCAGTGCCCCGCGGCTTGATGTGCCGGCCAAAGTCGATGGCAGCGCGGTCTTTGGCGTCGATGCACAGGTTGCCGCTATGAAGTACGCGGCGATCGCAGCGGCACCGGTTTTTGGTGCGACGGTCGAGTCCGTAGAAGGTAAAGCGGCCGAGGCCATGCCGGGTGTTTACAAGGTGGTTGTCCTTGACGATGCGGTGGCTGTCGTTGCCGATGGCTACTGGCAGGCAAGCGAAGCATTAAAAAAGGTGAACATTCGCTGGTCCGCGACAGAGCATGACGCGGTGAGCAGCAAGACACTGTTTGAGCAGTTTGATGACAGTCTCGCGCAGGCTATCGCGACCGGTTCTGGCAAAACCGATGCCGAGTACGGCGATGTTAACGCCGCTTTTGCCAACGCGGCGGTAACCCTTGATGTGACATATCGTGTTCCTTATCTGGCGCATGCCTGCATGGAGCCGATGAATGCGACGGCGCGGGTCAGTGCTGACCGTTGTGAAGTCTGGATCGGCACCCAGAACCCTTTGGGGTTTCGCTACGAAGTCGCTGCTGCGATGGACATGGACGTCGAACAGGTTCAGATTCACCAACACTACATGGGCGGAGGCTTCGGGCGTCGTTCGGTTTCTGATACGGCTGTCCAGGCGGCGAAGGTCGCGCGAGATGCGGGCTTGCCAGTCAAGCTGATCTGGTCGCGCGAAGAGGATATACGTCACGACCATTACCGCCCTGCGGTCGCATCGCGATTTCGTGCGGCACTGGATTCGACTGGCAACATCACTGGCTGGGAAAACGTCTACCACGAGAAGCATGAGCCGGCAGAGGCTCCGGTGATCCCCTATGCGGTGGGCTCGCAAAAAATCTTCCATACGGACAGCCCTACACACGTGCCTTTCGGTGCCTGGCGGAGCGTCGATCACTCGCAGCATGGTTTTTTCACCGAGGCTTTTTTTGACGAGCTCGCCGTGGCTGCGGGGAAAGACCCCTACGAACTGCGGATATCCCTCCTTGGGGATAAGCCAAGGCATCAGAAGGTCCTGCGCTGCGCTGCAGAAAACGCGGGTTGGGGAGAGTCATTGCCCCGCGGCCGTGGCCGCGGTATCTCGCTGCAGGAATCCTTTGGATCAATCGTCGCTCAGGTGGTCGATGTCAGCGTCATCGGCGGCCGGCTGAAGGTCGATCGGGTCGTGGTGGCCATTGATGCCGGCTTTGCCGTTTCCCCCGATGGTCTCACGGCGCAGATGGAGTCCGGCGTGAACTATGGTCTGACCGCCGCCTTGTACGGCGAAGTCAGCATTGAGAACGGGGCGGTCGTGCAAAGCAACTTTCATGACTATCCGATGTTGCGCATGCACGACTCGCCGCCTGTCGAAACGCATATTATCAATAGCGGCGAAGTCTGGGGCGGCGGCGGCGAGCCGGGCACGCCGGGTGTTGCGCCGGCACTGGTTAACGCGGTCTTCGACGCAACCGGGATACGGGTGCGGGAGCTGCCCCTCTCCCGACAGGATTTCAGCGACTGGGGTTAAACGGGGCTGCTGGTTGATTACTCGAGGTAGTACTCAAAGGTGCTGACAACCCTGAGGCGTTTCTCGCGGCTCGAAGCGCTGTCATAGGGATTGCCGCTGGTGCCGCTGATCTGAATGATGCCCTGGTTGGCGCTTTTGAGTTTTCCCAGCCTTGCGCCGGATTCGCCGGCAAACTTGATAGCCTGCGCCCGGGCATTTTCCGTGGCGGCTTTCAGGAGGGGGCCCTTTGCATCGTTGAATGCACGCAGCGCGTACTGTGGCCCGGTGCCGGCGTCGAGCTGTACGCCGTCGGCAATCAGCGGGTCTGTGGCCAGAGCGGCTGAGGCCACCGCGTCAACCCGTGCCGTATGCACGATCACCAGCGTCGAGCCACTGTAGCGGGTCGGGCTGTTCGACGACGCATATTCCCGGGAGTACGCATCGCTGACTACCAACGGGCGTATCTCCATCTCTGCATCGCTAAAGCCCAGACCGTGGAGGAACGCGACGAGCTTGTCCCGGTCCGTCGCAAGCGCCTGTTGTACCTCCAGAAAGGCATTGCCGGCGCGGCGCACGGTCAGCGGCCAGGTCACGTGGTCGCTGTCCACGCTCTGCTCTGCCAGGCCTTTGATCACGATCGTGCGATCTGCCATGCGAAAATGCTCGAGGCCGCCCCCGATCAGTGCGCCCCCGATGGCGAGTCCGAGGGCAACTACGAGGGCGCTCAGGGTGTTGTTCATGATCTCGTTCTCTTCAGCCTATCTGGTCATCCGGACTGCAGTTTGACAGCATGATGTCTGATTTGCTCATCGAGTCTGCAATGTCATCAACGCGCGGTGTTTCAGAGGTAGCGCTCCCCGGTATCCAGAACGCTGTCCTGGAGTTCACCCCGACCTTCGTTTTCGCGAATCCCCGAGCGAGACGTCATCATGCACCGACCGTCCAGCTATGATTATCTAAATTAGCATCGATTGCGCTTGGTCGCGAGTCACGTTCAGTTCGTCCCGCTGTTGCGGCAAGGGTCAGTTGTGCTGACTATGCTGCGCTGTAAGTTTCTGGAGGATGAGTGATGAATCTACAAAAAACCGGGCGGATGATTGGCGGACTGATCTTACTGCAGTTTTTTGTCGGTATTCTCAATATGCAGGTCCTCACAGCGCCGCTGTTTCAGGACGGCGGCTACCTTATCCACGCGGGTCCAAACGAAGTTCGCCTCGGGTGGTCGGTGCTGCTCGCTCTGGTCGGAGGGCTGCTGACGATCGGGATTGCCAGCCTTGCCTATCCGGTGCTCCGGGCCTGTAGCGAGACAACGGGGCTACTCTATGTACTGCTGTGTGCGGTTGGCGCGACGCTGACAGGGGTCGAACAGGTTGGCATTCTCAGCATGCGCGATTTCAGCTCCTCTTACCTTGCGGCAGATCCGGCGTCGCAGTCCGTGCTGGAGACGATGAGCGTGGCGGGGTCTGCGCTGAGAAACGGTGTGCACTACGTG
>CAZGGN010000004.1:41513-50452 GCA_964525195.1 uncultured Congregibacter sp. | reverse complement strand
CCAGCGCCACGGCACCCACCACGGTGATACCCGAGATCGCATTCGCCCCGGACATCAGCGGTGTGTGCAGCGTCGCCGGCACTTTATTGATGAGTTCAAAGCCGACAAAAATTGACAGCATTAAGATAAAAGTCAGGAATACGGCGTCCATGATCAGGCGTCCCCCGCCAGAATGTTCTTGATGGTCTCGTTAACGACAGCGCCGTCGTGGGTAATCACGCAGCCCGGCAAAATATCGTTCTCCATGTCCAGCACATAGTGGCCGGCTTCTTTATCCCAAGTGTCTTCCACAAGATTAAAGAGGTTGTTTGCATACATCACCGAGGCGTCGCGACACACGTAGTTCGGCAGGTTGCCCAGACCGATGACCGTAACACCGTTGATATCAACGATTTCGTTGGGTACCGAGCCCTCGACGTTGCCGCCGGTTTCAGCCGCCATGTCCACCACTACGGCTCCGGGCTGCATGCCCTCAACCATCGCCCGCGGTACGATCACCGGCGGCTTGCGACCAAATACCTGCGCCGTGGTGATCACCACGTCGGACTCGGCAATAACGGCCGCCTGCGCGTCCTGCTGCTTCTGAATCTGCTCGGGTGTGAGCTCCTTGGCGTAACCGTCCTTGGTCTGGCCGGTGTCGCCCAGATCGATCTCGAGAAACGTTGCCCCGAGGGATTGCACCTGCTCGGCAACCACCGGGCGGGTATCAAATGCCGTGACCTTGGCACCCAGGCGCTTGGCGGTAGCAATAGCCTGCAGACCGGCAACACCGGCACCAATAATGAATACCTTGGCAGGCTTCAGGGTGCCCGCCGGTGTCATCATCATCGGAAAAATGCGCGGCAGATGCGTTGCCGCCAGCATCACCATGATGTAGCCCGCGAGGTTAGCCTGGGAACTCAGAGCGTCCATCTTCTGGCTGCGAGTTGAGCGCGGGATCATTTCCATGCTGATCGCCGTCACGCCCGCTTCAGCGAAGGCCCGGACCAGATCGTGCTCGTTGAAGGGGTCGAGGTAGCTGATATGGATGCAACCGCGCTTCATTTGCGCCACCTCATCCAGGCCCGGCTTGCGCAGCCGCAGCAGCATGTCCGCCGATGCAATCAGAGCGGCCCGATCGCTGACGATCTCGGCACCTGCTTCGGTGTACTCAGCGTCCTGAAAACCGCTGCCCAGACCCATGCCGGTTTCAATATGAATGGTGGCGCCCAAACGCACCAGTTTCTTCGCGGTATCCGGCGTCATCGCCACGCGATTCTCGCCGGGGTATAGCTCTTTAGGAACGCCTAGCAACATTTTGTATTCGCCCTGTAACAGTTATCTCGGGGTGCAGTTCTGCGTTGTTTTAGTGTCGTTCTTTTGTCTTTCAGCGCGCGCCCTCGCGCCACCCCGCACCAAAGGGGGCAGAGACTGTAGCACAGGGGCAGAAAGCTTCGAAACCGGTCGTCTGGGGTGAGACATTCTGCGAGGCGGCGCCCGCTGTGGGCAACGGCCCGATCAGGCTACAGCGGCGGGGCTGTGCAGGCGCCGAACTCAGCCGGCCTGCAGACTCAGAAAAGGGTTCATCCAGCGGTATTTCCAGCCGGTGAATCGCAACGGCGCATCCAGAACCGCCAGACAGATGCAGTCTTCGCCGCTGAACGCACGGGGCGAGTGCACGTCGTCCCGACTCCGGTAGATAAAGTCGCCGGGGTGGTAGCTTCCGCGGTCGTCACTAAAGCCGCCCTGAAGCACGAGTGTCATCTCAGACCCCTGATGGTCGTGCGCAGGAATCTCTCCGCCCGCCTTGATGTGCAGCAGCGAGAACTCGAAATGGGGGTCTCCGGTGCGTATCGGTGTCGTGCACAGGGAGTCGGTGATTTTTTTCCAGGAAAGATCAGTGAAGTCGCCGGCCATCAAACGACTTAACAGGGCCGGGGTCGCGTCCTGGGTGCTGCGCTCGGGGCGCGGGTAACACAGCGGTGCTTCTTCATCAAGGCGGGCCAGTACCCGATCCAGCATAGCGTCGCCAACGGGCTCCGGGTCCAGCGACTCGAATATCGCTGCACCCACGGACTGGAGGCTGCTTACGGTACGTGAGCAGCTGTCGCAATAGTTAAGATGCGCAGACACGCAGGCCGACTGGGCTAACGCCAGACTGCCCGCGGCATGCTCGGTAAGAATATCCAATCCTGGATGGTGTTTTGCCATGACCCTTTTTCATCCCTGCTACTTCGTTTCCTGGGCCTTCTCAAACTGTACCTGCAGCTTCTGCACCGCCAGGCGAACCCGCGACTTCACGGTACCCAGCGGTAGGTCCAGTTCTGCTGCCGCCTCTGCGTGCGACTTGCCCTCCATGTAGACCTTGGCAAGAATCTGCGTCTGGTCTGCCGGGAGATTGCCCATCATTTCCCTGATCCGATCCGCACTGCGTTTGGTCTGCAGTTGCATGAACGGCTCTTCATCTGATTGATCCGGGCTGAAGTCCTCTTCCGCCAGAGGCGTGTCGAACTTTTGCAGCCTGCGAAACATGTCCGTTCGACAATTTCGCGCGATCGTATATACCCATGTACTCGCAGCAGCCTTTTCTGGATTAAATCCTTTGGCTTTTTGCCAAATTTTTAACATCACTTCCTGCACGAGTTCATCGGCATGCGTGGCCGACAGCGCCGAGCCGGACAGGGCAAAGGCCTTGATCAACGGGGCAAAGTGCCGAAAGAGCCGGGTGTAGGCCGCGCGATCCTGGCTCTCACCAATCAAAACCAGACATTCGCTCCACTCATCCGTACGTCGCCCCGTCGGCGCGCTCCAGGCAGTCGATTTTCCCGCCTGCTCCTGCGTCGTCCCTTGCGTTTCTTCCACGTTGAAATCCCCCACGTGTTGAAAAGTTGATACGGCCACTCTCCAGAGAGTGGATCGACCTACTACAATCTCACATCCGGGCTGATCCAGCACCATCAGCAGCGCGTAATTTCGGGACAACAACGCGACAGCGAGACCGGGGCGGCACCGCCAGTGCGTCCCCGAGCCATCAATCAGCCAGAGGAGACACCCGGCGGTGCAAATAGCGGTAATAGGTTCGGGGATTTCCGGGTTAGCGTGTGCTCACTACCTGAGTGCCGAGCACACGGTTTCGGTGTTCGAGGCCAACAAACGGCTGGGCGGGCACACCGCGACCATGGATGTACAACTGGGCACGCGACGCTTCGCCATCGATACCGGGTTTATCGTGTTTAACGACTGGACCTATCCCAATTTCATTGCCCTGATGGACGAACTCGGTATCCACAGCAAGCCCACGGCGATGGGCTTCAGTGTGCGCGACGAAGACAGCGGGCTTGAGTATTCCGGAACCAACATCGACTCGCTGTTTGCCCAGCGCCGCAACCTTCTGTCACCACGCTTCATCAAGATGGTACGGGACATCCTGCGCTTTAACCGCGAGAGCATCGCGGATCTTGAAGCGGGCAAGCTGCCCGATGACGAGAGCCTCGGCAGCTACCTCGAACGCAAGCGCTATAGCGAGGGCTTTCGCCGTGACTACCTGATCGCCATGGGCTCAGCGATCTGGTCTGCCGACTGCGCGAGCATGCTCGAGTTCCCGGTGCAGTTTTTCGTGCGCTTTTTCAAAAACCACGGCCTGCTGTCGGTCAAAAACCGCCCCCAGTGGCGCGTCATCGAAGGGGGCTCGAGGGAATACATAGCGCCTCTCTGCCGGCGCTTTGAGCAGCGCATCCACACGGGCACAGCGGTCAAGAGCGTACGCCGGGACGCCGGAGGCGTCACCCTGCTGCTCGCGGACGGGAGTGAAAAACGCTTTGATCAGGTCGTTATCGCCACCCATTCGGATCAGGCCCTGGCCATGCTCGAGACCCCCAGCGAAGCTGAACAGTCTGTGCTTGGCGCGCTGCCCTATCAGTCAAATGATGTGGTTTTGCACACCGATACGCGCCTGCTCCCGGAGAACCGCAAGACCTGGTCGAGCTGGAACTATCGCCTCGGCGTTGACGAGTCACGCGCGGTGCTGACCTATAATATGAACATCCTGCAAGGCATTAATACCCCGGAGACGTTCTGCGTTACCCTTAACGACACCGATTCAATCAACCCGCATAAGATCCTTGGACGATTTACCTACGACCACCCGGTGTTCAGTCTCCGGGGCATGGCTGCCCAACAGCGCTGGGCGGAAATTAACGGGACCCAGAACACCTGGTACTGCGGCGCCTACTGGCATAACGGATTCCATGAAGACGGGGTCGTCAGTGCCCTGCGCGTGGCAGAAGCAATGAGTGACCAGGGCCTCGCAGCGGCATGAAGTCCCGGCTCTACACGGGCACATTGCGGCACCGCCGCCACCTGCCTCGGGCGCATGCCTTCAAGTACCGCGTGTTCATGCCCTACCTGCGCCTCGATGAGATAGACCAGGTGCTGGCGATGAACAGTCTCTGGTCTCGGGCGCGCTTCGCGCCGGCCAGCTTTCGCCGTGAAGACTTCCTCGGTGATCCACAGCAGCCCCTCGAGCAGGAAGTCCGACGGCGTATTCGCGAAGAAACCGGTGTCGAGCACCATGGCCCGATCTACCTCCTGGCCAACCTGCGCTATTTCGGCATGCAGATGAACCCCCTCGCCTGCTATTACTGCTTTAACGAAGACGAAACCCGGCTTGAATTCCTTGTGGCCGAGGTCACCAACACACCCTGGAACGAAAAACACAGCTACGTCCTGTCGGCGACTGAGGGGCAGCGCGTGCTGCGGGAGGACTTCGAAAAAACGTTCCACGTGTCGCCCTTCAATCCGATGGAAATGCGCTATTCCTGGCGCAGCAACGCGCCGGGCGATCGGCTGGCGGTACACCTCGAAAACCACACGGAGCAGGGCAGGGTTTTCGACGCCACTCTGGCGCTCAAGGCCGAACCCATGACGGCTGCGGCCATGCGCCGGGTTTTGTGGCAGTTTCCTCTCATGACGGCAAAAGTGGCGCTGGCGATTTACTGGCAGGCCTTTAAACTATTCCTTAAACGCGTCCCCTATCACCCGCACCCGGGGACAACACTGCAATCCGGAGCTCAATAAATGGATGATGTCAGCGTCAGCCGAATCCCTCTGCTGCCCCAGGTTCGCTCCCTGCGCCATCGCGGCGATATAGCGCGCCATTTCCTGCTGAAGGTCTTGTCGCATATCAAGGTCGGCAGCGTCACCATCCACGATGGCGAGGACACCCACCACTTTGGCAAGGCGGGCGTGGCCGGGGAGCCTCAGGCGGAGATCGTCGTGCACAACCGCGCAGCCTTTGGCAAGGTCCTCACCGGGGGTACGGTCGCAGCGGGCGAGGCCTACATCGATGGTGACTGGTCAACGCCGAACCTGACCGAGGTTACGCGGCTGTTCAGCGCCAATCTGGAATCCATGGAGACCATGGAATCCAAACAGCACTGGTATACAAAGCTCGCACTCAAAGTTGCACACTCGATGAATCGCAACACCCACGAGGGCTCCAAGCGCAATATCTCGGCCCATTACGACCTCGGGAACGATTTCTTCCGCCTGTTCCTCGATCCGACCATGATGTATTCCGCAGCGGTTTTTGAGCGCCCGGAAAACACCCTGGAAAAAGCGGCGGTCGATAAACTGGATGAGATCTGTCACCAACTCGAACTCAAGCCAACGGATCACCTACTTGAAATTGGAACCGGCTGGGGCGGCATGGCGATACACGCGGCCATGCACTACGGCTGCAAGGTCACCACGACGACCATCTCCCGGGAGCAGTTTGAGTACGCCAAAGCCCGGGTCGCCGAGTTGGGCCTGGAAGACCGTATCACCCTGCTCTGCGAGGACTACCGCGCTCTCACGGGCGAATACGACAAGCTCGTATCGGTCGAAATGATCGAGGCAGTAGGTCATGACTTTTACAGCAGCTACTTCCAGTGCTGCAGCAAACTGCTCAAGCACAACGGCAAAATGGTCATTCAGGCGATCACCATTACCGACAGCCGCTACGAGCAGGCCCGCCGCTCGGTCGACTACATCAAGCGCTATATCTTTCCCGGTGGCTGCCTGCCGTCACTGGAAATCATTGCCAAACACATCGCCAAGGACACGGACCTGCAGATGGTCAACCTCCGCGACATCACCGCGGACTATGCCCTGACCCTCGCACACTGGCGCCAGCGCTTCATGCAGCGCCTCAAAGACGTGCGCGCCATGGGCTTCGACGAGCGCTTTGTCCGGATGTGGGAGTTTTACCTCTGCTACTGCGAGGGCGGTTTTCGCGAGCGTATTATCGGTACCGTGCAGATCGCCTTTGCAAAGCCGGGCTATAGAAGCGTCTAAGGGCCGGGCTTCCGGGCGGACACCCTCCCTCAGGGGCGACCGACAGCGTAGATCGGACGCAAGTGAAGTCAGACTGATCAGCGTCAGCCTGACGGCTGCGAACCCACTCTTGCAGGCCGCCTCCCTGTACGACCGCAGTCTTTTGCGGCATTCTCGACCTTTTGTCGCAGCGGGCTTCCGACCTTGAGTAAAACGCGAAACAACAACGAGCAGCTCACGCCGGCTCTCGCCGCGGCGCCCATCGTGCTGTTGATCGGCATGCTGGCGCTGTCCGTGTACCTCTTTGGGTCGGATGCGTCTTACGGTGCCAACCAGATTGCCCTGGTCATGGCGACGGGCGCAGCGGCGCTGGTGGGTCAGCGCACGGGGGTTCGATGGCGTGATGCCCAGGAGGGCATTATCGACGGCATCGGCGTTGGCCTGGGCCCGACACTGATACTGCTTGCGGTAGGCATGCTGATCGGGACCTGGATTCTGTCCGGCACCGTGCCGACGATGATCTACTACGGCGTACAAATCCTGAACCCGCAGATTTTCTATGCCGCCAGCGCGCTGATCTGCGCAATCGTCGCCATCAGCGTCGGCAGCTCCTGGACGGTGGCGGGCACTCTGGGTATCGGACTGATGGGTATTGCCGGCAGCTTCGACCTCTCGCCGGCAATTGCCGCCGGTGCGATTGTTTCCGGTGCCTACTTCGGCGACAAACTTTCGCCCATGTCCGATACTACCAATCTCGCCGCCGCCTCTACCGGCGTGGATTTGTTCGACCACATCCGGCATATGCTCTGGACGACGGTCCCGAGTTTCGCGATCGCGCTACTGGTGTTTGCACTCATTGGCGGAGGAGATGCAAGCACGCCCAAAGAAATAGCCGCTCTCCAAAGCAGCCTCCAGCAGGAATTCCACATCGGCCTGCACCTCCTGCTGCCCCTCGGGTTGATGCTGTTTCTGGTCTATCGGCGTTTTCCGGCCTACCCGGCCATTCTGCTCAGCGCCCTCACGGGAGCGGTTTTTTCGCTGATTTTTCAGCCCGACGCGGTGCAGAGACTGGCAGGAGCCAGTGATCTGCCCGCTGCATTTGCACTCCTCAAAGGCGTGTGGGTTGCGCTGTTCGCAGGCTACGAGGCCAACAGCGGCAACGAATTTCTCGATGCACTGCTCAGCAAAGGCGGCATGAGCAGCATGCTCAATACGGTCTGGCTGATCATCTGCGCCCTGGGCTTTGGGGGCATACTCGAGCGTACCGGCATTCTCAACTACTGGCTGCGCGTAGCCCTGCGCATGGTGCGCGGCACCGGGTCCCTGGTGGCCACGACCGTCGCAACCTGTCTGGCGACGAACGTCCTGGCGGCCGATCAGTTTATGGCCGTAGCGCTCCCCGGCCGAATGTTCCGCGATGCCTACGAAGACTACGGACTCTCTCGACTCAATCTATCGCGGACTCTGGAAGACTCCGCCACCATCACGTCGGCGCTGATTCCCTGGAATACCTGCGGCGCGTATATGTCGGCCACCCTGGGCATCGCCACCATGGCCTATGCCCCCTATGCGGTCTTCAATATTGTCTGCCCCCTGATCGCTGTAGCCTACGGTTTCACAGGTTTTGCACAGAAGCCCCTGGAGATCGACAGCGATGAAACAGACGCCGTAGCGACCGCAGTCTGAGTTTACTGATCGTGAGCGACAACTGGGATTTCCCGGCGCCTTTCCTCAGACCTACACAGGTCAGCGCCGATGACGTGGACGCCCTGCGCCACACCAATAACACCGTCTACGTTCGCTGGTGCGAGGAGTGTGCCTGGGAGCATTCCGCAGCGCTGGGAATGAACCTGGAGCGCTATCTCGAGCTGGACAGGGCGATGGCGGTTGTGGAAGGTCGCTATCGCTATCTTCAGGCGTCCCATCTCGACGATGAAATAGAAACCGCAACCTGGATTGTGCACTGGGACCAGCGGCTGACCATGACCCGTCGGTTTCAGATTCGCCGAGTAGCCGATGGCACCACGCTTCTGCGTGCAGAGGTGCGATTCGCCTGCATCGAAATCAGCAGTGGCAAGCCCCGGCGGCTGCCCGGGGAATTTATCACGGCCTACGGACCGGCGATCATTCCTGCCGACCAGGCCGGCGATCCTTTCGTCTGAGGCACAATCCCTCAGGCCCGCGACCAGTCAAAGGGCAGAACGGCCGAGAGCCGCTGCTCCCCGGTCACCAGCATCAGCAGGCGATCAACGCCCAGCGCAACACCGCTGCAGTCCGGCAGCCCCTGGCGCATGGCACTGACCAGTCTCGGATCCAGCTCACGCAGCGCCTGCCCGGCTTCCCGGCGGCGACGGTTATCGTGCTCAGCGCGGCGCATAAGCTCATCGGCATCGAGTAACTCCCGATAACCGTTCGCCAGCTCCATGCCATCGACATAGAGCTCAAAACGCTCCGCACACTCTCGTCCATCGCGCACAGCGCAGCGTGCCAGGGCCGCCTGCGAGGGAGGATAATCATGGACAAACTGTATTCCCCGGCAGCCAAGGGCGGGCTCAATGCAGTGGCTCATCAGTAAATCCAGCCAGCCATCACGATCAAGCTGCAGATCTGCAAGATCCAGTCGCCTACGGGCCAGCTGCGCAAGG
>CAZGGN010000004.1:31651-41493 GCA_964525195.1 uncultured Congregibacter sp. | reverse complement strand
ACTCGAGAAACAAGTCGCGATAGCTGGTGATCTGCCAGTCTGTTCTGTGCAGACAGCGACCGACCAGGGCCGCCACTTCCTGCATTAGTTCCCGCAGCTGGAAACCCGGGCGATACCACTCAAGCATCGTGAACTCGGGATTGTGCCGGGAGCCATACTCCCCATCGCGGAATGCCTTGCCGAGCTGGTAGATCGCCCCGCTGTCGGCGGCGAGCAGGCGCTTCATGGCAAATTCAGGCGAGCTTTGCAGAAAAAGCGCGGCCGGGGATGCGGCGGAGGGCTCGACCAGCAGGGGTTCAATAGCGGGATCAGTGACCCCATAGCGGGCCACCAGGGGAGTATCGACTTCCAGCACCTGTCGCTCGGCGAAAAACTGGCGAATCTGCGTAAACAGATCCGCCCGGGCCTGCAGTGCGGCCCGGCTTGCCCCGGGCCGCCAGTCGCTCATCTCAGCTCTTGCTGGCGCGGGCGACGTACTCTCCGGACCGCGTGTCGACACGAATCACTTCGCCCTGGGAAATAAACAGCGGCACGCGGACTACCGCGCCGGTACTGAGCGTTGCAGGCTTGCTGCCACCCTGGGCGGTGTCGCCCTTGAGCCCCGGATCGGTCTCGGTGATCTCAAGCTCGACAAAGTTGGGGGGCGTCACAGACAAGGGGGTGCCGTTGTAGAGCGTTACTTCGCAGGCTTCCTGCTCCTTCAGCCACTTGCCCGCGTCACCCAGCGCTGAAGCATCGGCCTGATGCTGCTCGAAGGTGTTGGGCTCCATGAAATACCAGAACTCGCCATCGTTGTAGAGATACTCCATGCTGACATCCATGACATCAGCGCCTTCAAGGCTATCGCCGGACTTGAAAGTGCGCTCCCATACGCGCCCGGTTTTAAGATTGCGCAGGCGCACCCGGTTAAAAGCCTGGCCCTTGCCGGGCTTCACAAACTCGTTCTCGAGAATGCTGCAGGGCTCGCCGTCCAGCATCACCTTGAGGCCGGAGCGAAATTCGTTGGTCGAGTAATTTGCCATGGCTTTGCTATTCCACAATCTGAACGCGCGCGATCATACCGTACCGGGTTCGCAAAATCAGTCACTAGAATTAGCGGGATACCATCGAGTTGAGCTATGCTCGGCAAAACGGGACCCGGGAAGGACTGGGCGCCATGACGCCGATACAAAACTCAGGGCTACGACTCCCTCAGCAGGATCTCGACGCCTGCAGTCTCTTTGATTGCACGCCGGAAGCGGTCAGCCAGTGGACGCATGATCTGCAGCTGGGCAGCACCCAGCGTGCCGGGGTTAGCCTGCGCACGGCTATTTCCGAGTTAAACCGTGTAGAGCTGCCACCGCAGACACGTTTTGCGTTGCTGGAGTTGCTGCGGGTCCCGACACACTCGGTAATCTCAGCGCTGACGCGCAGCTGTCTCAATCAACCTATTGTCCTGGACGGCGATTCCCAACTTCAGGCCGATCTGATCTCGGACCTGTGCTCACTGCTCGCTGCTGGCTACACCCTGACGGCCGTGCATACGATTCAGAATAATGATGCGGTCGCCGGCGTCAATCCGGCCAAACTGGCCTGCGAATCCCTGCACCGCGCCATGGTGCATTCGGGGCAGCGCATTCTGACAGCCTACGTCCTGTACCAGCCCGTAGAGCTCAACGGCTGGGCCGGGCTACACAAACTCTATGCCCTGAGCGAGCGTCAACAGCTGGCCCGGCTACCGGTCGATGACGAACTGCGCAAGACGCGCAGCAGTATTGCCCAGGAATATATGCCGCCGCTGCTGCTGGCATGCTCCAAGCCGAATCAGCTGCGTCAGCACGACATTACCGGCGCTTATCGAGCCTTTCAGGAGTGGCGGGATCTGGCCGAACTTCAGGACCCGGAGCTTGGCGAGGGCCTGTTTGCGGTCGACATGCAAAGCGACCAGGCGCCGGCCTTCGCCGAGCTCCTGGTGCGCCGCGGCAGCACGCACTTTCGCTACATCAACACCAAGGCACTGATTGCACACCTCGAAGAGCTCAAGCATTCCCGGGGCACCCAGGGACTGCGGGTCATTGAGTTTGACCGCGAGACCCGCCTGGACACGAACCTGCTGGAACATCTGATCAAGTCCCTGGGAGAAATCAGCCAGCGAAACTTCGCCAGGCAACAGTCCCGCACAACCCTGCATATCGCTTCGGGTCTTAGCAACGTGCACTATTATGTCGCCGGTGAACGAAGCCTCGAGGAGGTTTTTCATGGTCTCGACTATGAACCGCCAGCGGACAGCGAGCTTGGGCAAAATCCATTTCTGAGCCGCGCCAGCCACGCGGACCAATGGCAGGAAGCCAACCCGGATGATGAGATCGATGAGCACGCGACGAGCGCCGAAATCGATCTTGGCGTTGATGCGGGGCAACTCGCCCACGCTGTCGAGCAGCAGGATCAGCAGGCCAGGAGCCCCACTCGCCATGTGGTCTTTTCCGTAAAAACCACCAACACCAGCCCCGGGGGCTACTGCGTTGAGTGGACCGATCCACCGGACAGCATTCACATCGGCGATC
Organism: uncultured Congregibacter sp.; assembly: GCA_964525195.1. Lineage (GTDB taxonomy): Bacteria > Pseudomonadota > Gammaproteobacteria > Pseudomonadales > Halieaceae > Congregibacter. Next base: position 38,950 of record CAZGGN010000004.1, on the reverse strand, counting down.
TCGTGTGTATGCGCGAGGTGGACATGGAACAGGCGGACTGGACCATTGCGGTCATCCGCTGGGTGAGTCAGGTCAAGCATGCACCGACGCTTCTGGGCCTGGAGCTGATCAGCCCAAGGGGCAGCGCCTATGCAGCCCAGGTCAAAATGCCCAACGGCGAACTCTCCAAACCGATCCGCGTGCTGCTGCTGCCGGAAATAGCCCTCGTTGGCCAGTCACACACCCTGGTCGTGCCGCGCATGGTCTTCAAGGAAGGTCAGCGCATCACCCTGACCCGCGAGGACGAGTCCGTACTGGTCAAGCTAAAACGTCAGGTCGCTTCGACAGGCTATTTCAGCCAGATGGATTTTGACTACCTGCGGCAACTCGATGAGGATATCGAGAGTTCCAGACGAGAGAAGCTGCCGACATCAACCTTTGAGTCCATCTGGAGCGATATCTAGCTATCGCCGCGGGGGACCCCCAACACGTAAAGCAGCGCCTCAAGATCCGCGAAATTCACCGCGAAGGGCGCGGTCTCACGTACCAGAGGCTTGGCGTGAAAAGCCACTCCCATTCCTGATGCTGCAAGCATCGGGACGTCGTTCGCGCCATCTCCCACTGCGACCGTATCCTCCATGGAAAAGCCCTGCGCGGCAGCGATCTGACGCAACAGAAAAACCTTGCGCTCGCCGTCGATAATCTCACCATCAACATCGCCGCTCAGCCGTCCATCGACAATTTGCAGGTGATTTGCATGCACCTCATCCACGGCGAGCCGGCTCTGCAGCTGCCTTGCAAAATAGTCAAAGCCGCCGGAGAGAATCACACTGTAATGTCCATGCGATCGCAGCGTACGCAGAAGACCCGCGGCACCGGGCATCAGTGGCAGCCGGGACGCAACGGTCTGGATTTCGGCTGCGTCCAGCCCCTTGAGCTTTGTCATGCGCTCGCGAAAACTGCTGCGAAAGTCCAGTTCGCCACGCATCGCCCGAGCGGTCACCGCGGCAACGGCATCGCCAACCCCCGCGCGCGCAGCCAGCTCATCAATCACCTCGCACTGAATCAGCGTCGAATCCATATCGAAGGCGAACAGCCGCCGCCGCGGACGTTTGCTCTGGCTGGGAGCGAGGACCAGATCAACGCCCCAGCGTTTGGAGAGAGTCTGAATTTCCGATCGGTGCGGTACACAGCGCCCCCAGCTCTCAAAATACAATTCCAGGGCGAGTTCAGCTCCGTCGCCCCCCGGGCTGAGGCGCCGCAGGGCACGAGGCTCGAGATCCCAGTCGACGAGCTGGCCAATCAGATCTCCCGGCAGGGACGCTCCCGCAGGCACCAGGACTGTCAGCACCGCCTCAAAGTCAGCCCAGAGCGGCGGCGCATCACCCGCAGCCGGCTCACTGCGAGCCTGCCAGTCCCTGAACCCCAAGGCGTGCAGCGCAACAGAAACGGTCTCCTCCAGCGCGCCGCTGGGCGTGTTGCCCAGACAAAAAGCCAGCTGCGTTCGCTCCCTGTTCAGGCGCGCGGATTCCGCGGAGAGAAAGGTGGGAAAGATTCGCTGAAATGCGCTGAAGCCGAGCGGCCGGGGCAGCGAAAAGATCAGATTCATTGCGACACAACGCCTGTGTATAGGGAGCCAAAGGGGATATCTTAACTCAGCCACAAGATCACAAGACGCAACCCGGAGCCGCCGCTTATACTCTGCGCATCCCATAGCAACGACGGTCCCGATGCAACGCTTCAAAGATCTCAGCCTGAGCCTCCAGCTGCCATTGTTGGCAGCGGGTAGCACCCTGCTGGTGGGGCTGTGTCTGCTATGGCTGGCAGCGACCTCCAGCGCCTACCTGCAGGAGGAACGCGAGAAGCTCTACGGTGAATCCGTTGCGCAGCAGGTCTCCGCAACCGTGCGTGAAGCCTTGCAGGGTGGAGATCTGCTCAGCGCCCGGGTCTCATTGCAGCGATTTATCGATAATTCACTGGCCGGCGGTATCAGCATTCGGGATGTCGAGGGTATGGCCATGGGAACCGCGGGCACCCTCGAAGGCCCGGCGCTTACCCAGTACCGCGCGCCGATTCGTATTGGTGAGGATATAGCCGGTGAAGTCATCGTCTCGGTGGATAGCAGCCCGGGGCAGGAGAGCCGCTGGCGGTTTCTATTTTCGCTCCTGGCCCTGGCCGCTGCGCTGAGTCTGCTGGTTTTTATGACCACACGCTTTCTGGCACAGCGCCTGTCCACTGCGCTGACCTCGCTGGACACGCAGCTTTCGCTACCCGATACGGAAGAACATCCCTCAGACAATGAACTTTTCAGGCTGCAGCGCACAGTGGAGCAATTACCGCTGGATATGCTCCGGGGTCACGCGCCGATCCCGGCCGCCGCTAGCGAGTTTCAACAGGGCACGCTGCTTTTCGTGCATCTGGTGAGCCTCGTGCGCTACGTCGATACGCTAAACGAGAGCAATCTGCATCGCTACACCCGGCGACTGCAGCAAATCGTTCAGGCCGCGGCCCAGTGCTATCGGGGCGAACTGTCGGTAACGCGGCCCTTCGGCTTGCTGGTCAGCTTCGCTCCGCAACCCAATGCGGGCAGCGAGGCTCTGCGGGCAGCGAGCTGCGCACGCCTGATAGCGCTCATCGCCCTGGGTCTGCAGGCGCGAACCAGTCTGTCTCTGGAGCTCTGCATGGCCCTGGGACATTGCGAGCAGGGTGCCGATGAGGTGGACGATATCTATCCCCAGCTCTACCTGCAGGGCGCGATCGACGAGCTTCGCGACGCCTGCCTGCATCATCACCGCTATCCGGCCGTGCTCCTTGCCGAAACCGCCCTGGCTGACCCGCAGCTCGCCGCCGCGGCCGAACTGGCTGAAGAAACCGTTAGCGATAGCACCTTTGCGGAACTGTTCAGCCTGTCAGACGAGCAGGAGAACCTGCTCGCACATCAGGCTCAGATGATTGTCGAACGAATCAAACCGGCGGCGCCGGGAGCGGGTGCCTGAGCGTCGCCCGGCACCAGAGGGACGGCCCCCGGGCGCCTAGTCCGCGGCTACTTCCATGCGCTCAACACGCTGAAACCCCCGGGGAAGCTTGTTGCCACGTCGTCCGCGCTCGCCACGGTAGTGGTCAAGCTCGGCGCGCTTGAGGCTGAGATGGCGCTTGCCGGCCCACAGGGTCAGCGTGTCATCCTCGCCCAGTACGGCAAGCGCAATAACATACTCCTCACGCTCGCGTACCCGGGCCGAGGGAATCGACATAATCTTGTTGCCCTTGCCCCGGGAAAGACTGGGAAGCTCCGCCAGCGGAAACAAAAGCAGGCGCCCCTCATTGCTGACCGCCGCCACCCAGCTCGCGCTCTCGGACACGGCCACGGGGCTGACCACACGCGCACCCGCGGGCAGCGTAAGCGCCGCTTTGCCCGAGCGATTCTTGGTCTGCAATTCGCCCAGGGTTGTTACAAAGCCGTAGCCCGCGTCCGATGCGAGCAGGCAGCGCTGCGCCGGGTCACCCATCATCAGGCCATCGAAACCGGCACCGGAGGGCGGATTAATTCTGCCGGTGATTGGCTCGCCCTGGCCGCGCGCCGAAGGCAGGTTATGTGTGGCCAGCGTGTAGGCACGCCCGGTTGAATCGATAATCACCGCCGACTGGTTGCTCCGCCCCCGCGCCGCAAGCTTGAAGCTGTCACCGGATTTATAGCTGAGCGTGGTCGGATCCAACTCGTGGCCTTTGGCGGCGCGAATCCAACCCTTTTCTGACAGTACGACGGTAATCGGATCGGCCGTCATCAGCTCCAGGGCACTGAAGGCCTGTGCCTCGTCGCGACTGACGATCGGGGAGCGACGATCATCACCAAACTTCTCGGCAATGGCCTCGAGCTCTTTTTTGATCAGGGTCTTCATGCGCGCGTCAGAGCCGAGGGTTTTCTCCAGCCAGTCGCGCTCTTTCTCCAGTTCATCCTGCTCACCGCGAATCTTCATTTCTTCGAGCTTGGCGAGATTGCGCAGCTTGAGCTCGAGAATCGCTTCGGCCTGCACATCACTGATCGCAAAGCGGGCCATCAGCGCCTGCTTGGGCTGATCTTCCGTCCGAATAATGTGAATGACCTCATCAATATTCAGATAGGCAACGAGATAACCTTCGAGGATATGCAGACGGCGCTCTACGCGCTCGAGGCGGTAGCTGAGGCGGCGGCGGACCGTCTCGCGCCGGAACTTCAGCCACTGCTGGAGTATGCCATCAAGGCTTCGCACCCCGGGACGGCCGTCGATGCCGATCATGTTCATATTGACGCGATAGGTGCGCTCGAGGTCCGTGGTCGCAAACAGGTGGCTCATGAGAGCCTCGCGATCGACACGATTTGAGCGCGGCACGATAACCAGCCGCGTGGGGTTCTCGTGATCAGACTCATCGCGCAGATCCGCCACCATCGGCAGCTTCTTAGCCTGCATCTGCTGCGCGATCTGCTCGAGCACCCGGGAGCCCGAGGTTTGATGGGGCAGCGCATTGACCACAATATCTCCGTCCTCAACGCCCCAAACGGCCCGGGCGCGCAGGCCGCCCCGGCCCGTGGCGTAAATTTGCGCGATATCCTCGGGCGGCGTAATGATTTCGGCCTCGGTGGGAAAGTCCGGGCCGCGAACAATCTCAAGGAGTTCGGCGAGGCTGGTCTTTGGGGACTCCAGCACCTTGATGGCCGCCAGAACCACCTCCCGGAGGTTGTGGGGAGGGATGTCTGTCGCCATACCCACGGCAATACCCGTAGTGCCGTTGAGCAGGACGTTCGGGACCTGGGCCGGCAGCAGTGACGGCTCTTCAAGAGTCCCATCGAAGTTGGGCACCCAATCGACGGTGCCCTGGCCAAGTTCACCGAGGAGTACATCCGCGTAGGCTGTGAGCCGCGACTCCGTGTAGCGCATCGCGGCAAAGGATTTGGGATCGTCGGGCGAGCCCCAGTTGCCCTGGCCGTCCACGAGCGGGTAGCGATAGCTGAAGCTCTGGGCCATCAGAACCATGGCCTCGTAGGCAGCGCTGTCACCATGCGGGTGGAATTTGCCGATTACGTCGCCGACGGTGCGGGCGGACTTCTTGAACTTGGCATTCGCCTTCAGACCCAGCTCGCTCATCGCGTAAATGATGCGTCGCTGCACGGGTTTGAGGCCGTCACCAATGTGCGGAAGCGCACGATCGAGGATCACGTACATCGAATAATCGAGGTAGGCCTTCTCGGCATACTGCTTCAGGGAAATGCCCTCGATGCCATCGTCATCGATGGTACTGCTGTCAGTCATTCGCTGGGTCTCTTAAACGGGGTACGGCAAGCGGGGCTGATCAGAAACTCCCGGGCTCCGGCTTGTCTGTTTTCATCGCATTACGCTGCTGCACGAGTTGCTCGTTCAGGCTCACAATCGAATTCGCCATATCGGTCAACAGCGCGTGGATTGTCGCGGGATTGCTCTTGATCAGGTCGGTAAACTGACTGGTCGGCACTTTGACGACGCTGCAGCGACTGCGAGCGCGCACCGTGGCGCTGCGATCGGCGTGGGTCAACGCCGCCATAGCGCCAAATATCTCGCCGGGACTGATAATACCGACCGGCACATCGTCGACCAGTACGTCGGCCAATCCTGACGTCATATTGAACACATACTGGGCGCGCTCACCCTGGGTGATAATGATCTCTCCGGGCTCATAGAGCGCAAAACCGGGAGTGGTCACCACATCGACCTGCGTATGCATCGCCGTTAAGCGCAACATCATGCCGCTGTAGGTGACCAGCAGGCGGGTCCAGAGTTTGGTCGTCACGGGCCGGGAGAAGACCCGCTGCATGAACTCCAGGGCGTTGAAGCTGTTGAGACTGGCCCCGGCTTCGCTGCCATAGTAGACCGCAGCGTCAAGATCCCGGCTGCCGGCGATGTCAGGCAACAGCATATCGCCCTCCTCCAGCAGGTAGACCGAGCGATTCGCGTAGCGGGCGGTCACGGTACCGCTCTCAACCAGATAAAACTTGCCGGGATCAAAGCCCCTGAAGTTGCCCGACTGGGTCGGCGCAACCTCAACGCGAACCGGCATGAGCTCGAGCTCGTCAAGAAGCGCCTGCACGAGACCTCGATACTGCTGATTCAGAAGCTTGAAGTCGGCGGGTAAGTCAACGCTCGCTAGCATGCGCGTTTTGGGCACCGTCCAGTAGAAGCGCTATTCTCAGCGCGGATGAACAATCATAACAATTTCTCCCCCCGGCGAGAACAAGCAAGCTGGCCGCAGGCCACTGAAGCCGCTAGCATGACGGGCTGTTCTGATGCGGCAACACAGGTTTCCAGGGATGAAAAATGACCCGGGTTGGTCCTGCCAGCCCTTTTCGGCGCTCTCGGCCGGCGATGTTTACGATCTGCTGCAATTGCGCTCGGACATTTTTGTCGTGGAGCAAAACTGCGTGTTTCTCGACCCGGACGGGCTCGACCAGGCCGCCTGGCACTGGCTGTACCGTGAGGACGGTCGCCTGCTCGCCTACCAACGCTGCCTGCCACCCGGGGTACCCTACGGCGAGGACAGCTCTATCGGCCGGATAGTCGTCCACGCCAGCCAGCGTGGGCGGGACCTGGGACGCGAGCTGGTTCGCCGGGGGATTGAATTCAACCTCAGCACCTGGCCCGAGCACGCGATCCTGATCGGCGCCCAGGCCCAGCTACAGCGCTTCTACGAGTCGCTGGGCTTTGTCGTATGCTCTGAGCCCTATATGGAAGACGGAATCGCCCACCTGCATATGCGGCTCACGGCGGACCCATGAGGCACCCGGGCCTGCCGCAAACCGTTGTGGGCCGTCTGCTGCCCGCGCGCGCCGCCTGAGTCGCATGCGCGTGTCAATCTGGGCCGCGGCGCTGTGCGCGCTGGCATTGCTGGGCTATAACGCCGCAGTCATCGCCAGGACGCTGGCCCGCAGCAGCGCCGTAACAGCGCAGAGCGCCGCTTTCACTGCCGAGCCGGATCGGGTTTTGCAACGTCTACTCGTCCTTGGAGACAGCACGGGGGTCGGCACCGGCTCCGCGTCGCCCGGAGACTCTGTCGCCGGCAGAATTGCCGGGGATTTTCCCGACACCCGAATTGAAAACCTGAGCCGGAACGGTGCGCGCAGCGAGGACCTTCCCAGCCAGCTGGCGCAAACCCGGACAGCATCCTTTGATCTGATTCTTATTCAAATCGGAGGCAACGATGCCCTGCGCTTTACGCCCCGGGAACAACTGCGAAGGGATATCGACCAGAGTCTGGAAATCGCCAAAGAAAAAAGTGACCGCATTATCCTCATGACCATTGGCGACCTGGGCAAAG
>CAZGGN010000004.1:27201-31547 GCA_964525195.1 uncultured Congregibacter sp. | reverse complement strand
TTGCCCCCGGCAGACCAGGAGAGCCCCTTTCTGCAAGACCCTGCACGATATTACAGCCGGGATTACCTGCATCCGTCGGGCGACGGTTACGGCGTCTGGTACAGACAATTGCTCAGCGAAACCCCGCTGGCAGCCTGGCTCGAGCAGGCCCGGCAAAGCTGAAGCACAAATCGGCATTCTGAATAAGTCCGGTGCAGCTGCTACTGTTAGAGCGTCGGCAACGGCAGGAGACCCATGAACGAAGCACCATCCCAATTCAAACACCCCCCGCTGTTGACCAATGCCGACGGCGCCGAGCGCCGGGTCGGCTTTGAGGTCGAATTCTCGGGACTCAGCCTGCAAGTTGCGTCAGACACGGTGGCAGAGGTCCTGGCTGCAGAGCTTTGTGATTCGACCCTCGCCGAAAGCACCCTGTCGGTTGATGAACTCGGTCAGTTCAAAGTCGAGGTTGACTGGGCCTTTCTGAAGAAACTCGCCAAAGATCGAGGCGAGGCGGAGGATCCGCAGTGGCTGGAACAGCTGAGTCGCGCCGCGGCAACTCTGGTACCGATCGAGGTTGTCTGCCCGCCCATCGCAATCAAGAAACTGGACATACTGGATGAGATGGTCGCCGCGCTGCGTAAAGCCGGCGCCGTCGGGACTGAGGAATCCCTGATCGCGGCCTACGGCGTGCACGTCAATAGCGAAATTCCAGCACTTGATGCAGAAACCATCGGACGCTACCTGCGCGCTTTCTGCCTCCTGCAGTGGTGGCTGGTGGACGCGCATGAGGTGGATCCGGCGCGCAGGCTGTCGCCCTATATCGACCTCTATCCCCGGGCCTACCTGACCCAGGTCCTGTCACGGGCGTCCATGAGCCTGGAGGACATCTTCAGTGATTATCTGGCGCACAATGCCACGCGCAATCGCGCGCTGGATATGCTGCCGATCCTCGCCGAGATTGACCCCGAGCGAATCCGCCGCGAGGTGAATGACCCGCGGGTGAATGCCCGTCCGGCCTTCCACTACCGGATGCCGAACTGTCAGATCGAGCGGGAAAACTGGGGGCTGAGCCGCGCCTGGAATATCTGGTGCGTGGTCGAAGAACTGGCGGCGCGTCCCGACGCCCTGAGCGAGCTCGCCGGACGTTTCCTGGAGGCTCAGCGACCCTTACTGGACGTCGATCGAGGCCTCTGGGTGAGCGATATGGACACATGGCTGAAAGACCACGAGTTGGTGTAACCGGCAACGCTCGCCGCTGGGCACCCAGCTGGTGGTGTACCCGACTCGCCGTATGGCTGGCCGGGGGCGCTGCCGTGCGCCTGTCCGTGCGCCACACAGCGGATGAGCAAAGCCTGGCGGCGCTGGTTATCGGCGGTGGCGATGACATCGGCCCGGAGCAATACGGCGGGATGAGCGATGCCAGGGCCAAACTGGATCCCGCCCGGGATCAGCTTGAAATAGCCTGGATCAGGGAGGCGCTGGCACGCGACATGCCGCTGCTGGGCATCTGCCGCGGGGCTCAGCTGATCAATGTCGTTCTGGGCGGGACGCTACATCAGGATATCCGCGAGCTGCGCAGGCACACCCACAATCGTCCCGGGCTGCTGCCCACCAAACAGGTACTTCTGACCCCGGACTCGCGCCTGAGCAGTATCTGTGCGAGGGAAACGCTGCGGGTCAACAGCCTCCATCACCAGGCCATCGACCGCCCCGGCGACTCCTTGCAGGTCGTTGCCCGGGACCGGGACAATATCTGTCAGGCCGTGGAGTGCACCCGTGGCCGTCGAATCCTGGGTGTACAGTGGCACCCGGAATACCTCTTTTACGTACTGTCACAGCAGCGCCTGTTTCGCTGGCTGGTCACGCAGACACGGGAGAATGCCGGGGAGGCGTCATGAGCGACCGGATGCGCAGTGAACGCGACAGCCTCGGGGAAGTCCGGGTCCCCGAGGATGCACTCTATGGCGCCCAGACCCAGCGTGCGGTCGATAACTTCAGGATCAGCGGCGAAACGATGCCGAGGGCGTTTCTGACGGCACTGGCCCTGCTCAAACGCGAAGCCGCACGGACCAACGGCGAGCTCGGGCTGCTTCCGCCGTCCATCGCCAGAGCCATCGCGGCGGCGGCAGACGAGGTCATCGACGGCCAGCATAGCGGGGAGTTTCCCGTGGATGTGTTCCAGACCGGCTCGGGCACCAGCTCGAATATGAACATGAACGAGGTGCTCGCACGACTGGCCTCCCGCTCCGCGGATGAACCGGTGCACCCGAATGATCATGTGAACCGCTGCCAGAGCAGCAACGACGTTGTGCCCAGCGCCATACAGCTGAGTGCCGCGATGCTGTGTCATGAAGAACTGCTGCCCGCGCTGCAACAGCTGCAACTCGGTATAGCGGCACGGGCGCGGGAATGCGGCGCGATAGTGAAGACCGGTCGCACACATTTGATGGATGCAATGCCCCTTCGCCTCGATCAGGAGCTCGGCGCCTGGGCACGGCAGATCCACGACAATCTCGAGCGTCTGTCCGTCGCCTTGCCGGCACTGTGCACGCTTCCCCTGGGGGGCACAGCCGTTGGCACCGGGGTCAATGCACATCCGGAATTTGCTTCCCGGGTCAGTCATTCCCTGGCGCAGGCCCTGAGCCTGCCTCTTCGGGTAAACAAGGGATTTCGCAACCTCGGCAGTCAGGATGTCTGCGTGGACTTCAGTGGGCGACTGAACAGCACGGCTACCTCACTGATGAAAATCGCCAACGATCTGCGCTGGATGAACAGCGGCCCGCTCAGCGGTCTGGGGGAACTGCAGCTGCCGACCCTGCAGCCGGGCAGCAGCATCATGCCGGGCAAGGTCAATCCGGTGATCCCCGAAGCCGTCGCGATGGTCTGCGCCCAGGTTACCGGCAACCATGTCACGATTACCCTCGCAGGCCAGTCCGGAAACTTCCAGCTGAATGTCATGCTGCCGCTGATCGCTAAAAACCTGGCCGAATCAATCACGCTCCTGGCGAACGGGTCGCGGGCCCTGGCAGACAAGGCGATTGCGGGCTTTCGCATCAATGAAAGACATCTGGCTGCGGCCCTTGCGCAAAATCCGGTGCTGGTCACGGCGCTGAACGAACGGATCGGCTACGACGCCGGCGCGGCGATCGCCAAACGGGCCCTGGCAGAGGGACGCAGTATTCTGGAGATCGCCCGCGAAGCAACGGATATCCCCGAGGCGGAACTGCAAACCCTGCTTGATCCGCTGCAACTGACCCGCGGAAGCGAAGATTCCCAAGAGGCGAGCTAGGCAGCGCGCAGCAAAAACGTCACCGGACCATTGTTCAGCAGGCTCACCTGCATATCGGCGCCGAAGCGTCCGCCCGCCACCGGCTGGTGAATCGCGGCGGCATAGGCGAACAACTCGGTAAACAGCGGCTCGGCGAGGGCCGGCGCCATGGCGGTGGAGAAACCCGGACGCAATCCCCGGGTGGTATCGGCCGCAAGGGTGAACTGGGATATCAGCAGCAAGCCACCGTCAACATCCCGCAAACTGCGGTTCATGCGCCCCTGATCATCGGCAAAAACCCGGTAGTTCAGTATCCGTTCGAGAAGCCGCTCGCCAATCAGTCGGTCGTCCTGTGGCTCCAGGCCGAGAAACACCAACAGACCCTGTTCAATCTGACCAACGACCTCATCGTCCACCGTCACGGCGGCGCTGCGCACCCGCTGGAGCAGCGCCTGCACGGATTCAGCCTCGCGAAGCGCGCTTGCGCTCGTGCTCCAGGAGCAGCTTCTTGCGCAGACGGATGCTTTCGGGCGTGACTTCCACCAGTTCATCGTCTTCGATGAATTCCAGCGCCTGCTCCAGCGTGTGCCGCGTGGGAGGGGTAAGGATCAACGCTTCGTCGGTACCGGAAGCCCGGACGTTGGTCAGCTGCTTGGCCTTTGTGGGGTTGACCGTGAGGTCGTTGCCACGGCTGTGCAGACCGATGATCTGGCCCTCGTAGACTTCGATATTCGGGTCGACGAAGAGGCGGCCGCGCTCCTGGAGGTTGTACAGACCATAAGCGAGGGTCTTGCCTTTGACCATGGACACCAGGACGCCGTTGTTGCGATGGCTGATCGGTGCATCTTTAACCGGACCGTAGTGGTCAAAGATGTGCGTGAGCGTGCCGCTGCCGGAAGTCAGGGTCAGGAACAGCGAACGGAAACCAATCAGACCCCGGGCGGGAACGATGAATTCGAGCCGGGTCCAGCCCTTGCCGTCCGGGCTCATGTTCTTCAGTTCGGCACGCCGTGCACCGAGCTCTTCCATCAGAGCGCCCTGATGCTGGTCTTCGCAGTCAATCACCAGCTCCTCAAAGGGCTCATGCATGACGCCG
>CAZGGN010000004.1:0-27191 GCA_964525195.1 uncultured Congregibacter sp. | reverse complement strand
TCGCGGCGCATGGTCTCGATCAGCACTGACAGGTGCAGTTCGCCGCGGCCGGATACCTTGAACTTGTCCGGGGTGTCGCCGGGCTCAACCCGCAGCGCCACGTTGTGAATCAACTCGCGCTCGAGACGCTCGGCAATATTCCGCGAAGTCACGTACTTGCCTTCCTTGCCCGCAAACGGCGAATCATTCACCTGGAAGGTCATGCTCACCGTGGGCTCATCAACGCTGAGGGGCGTGAGCGGATCCGGATGTGCCGGGTCGCACAAGGTGTCGGAGATATTCAGTGCCTCAATGCCGGTGACACACACAATGTCCCCCGCACGCGCTTCGCTGGTTTCGATACGCTCGAGCCCCATGTAGCCCATCACCTGGAGCACGCGTCCGTTGCGACGCCCACCCTCGCGATCAATCACTGCAACCTGCGTGTTGGGTCGCAGCACCCCTCGGGTGATGCGGCCTACGCCGATAACACCAACATAGCTGTTGTAATCCAGGGCGCTGATCTGCAACTGCAGCGGACCGCTTATGTCCACATCCGGTGCCGGCACGTTCTTGAGAATGGACTCAAAGAGCGGTGTCATATCGGTGGCCATATCCTCGTGATCAAGGCCTGAAATCCCCTCCAGGGCCGAGGCATAGATGATCGGGAAGTCCAGCTGCTCTTCGCTGGCTCCCAGTGCATCAAAGAGATCGAATACCTGGTCGACGACCCAGTCAGGCCGGGCACCGGGACGGTCGACCTTGTTGATCACCACAATCGGCTTCAGACCCTGGGCAAAGGCCTTGGAGGTCACAAAGCGGGTCTGCGGCATCGGCCCATCAACGGCGTCCACCAGCAGCAGTACCGAGTCAACCATAGACAAAACGCGCTCTACTTCACCGCCAAAATCAGCGTGCCCTGGGGTATCGACGATATTGATTCGATAGTCGCCATAATTGATCGCGGTGTTTTTCGCGAGAATCGTAATCCCGCGCTCACGCTCCTGATCATTCGAGTCCATGATGCGCTCGGAATCGGCGTTCCGCCGGTCCAGCGTTCCCGATTGGCGCAGCAGGCAGTCCACGAGGGTCGTTTTGCCATGGTCGACGTGGGCGATGATGGCGATGTTACGAAGTTGTTCGATCACAGCATTAGTCCGGTCCCGGCGCAGACAGCGTGATCCGGCGACTCATAAAATTAGGAAGGAGGTTAAAAAGGGCGGCGCGATTATAGCGGCGGACGGTGGGCCTGCACAGCGGTGTCAGGTGCCACTATTTACAGTTCTGCTCGCTTCTATCGCTGAGCATCCGGACATCGGGACAGCCGGCTGCGCATCGGATGCATACACCCCGGCCAAAGGAAGCACCTCCAACGTGCGTCATTGCACCATAATAATGCACTTTATCTGCGTGACCACCCCTCGCGGCAAAAAAACCCGATGCTTTTTAAGGCCTTACAAACAGGTGAGCAATGGCATAGCTCTTGCTGTTTCATAGGCCACTTTTGCTGTTAAGGTGCATAGCCCTCGGGAGCGCATCCCGATGCAGTGGCACCATACTTTCCACCTGGAGGACCCACAATGTCAGAGAAGACTCTGAACCTGATTAAAGAAAGCGAAGCCGGTTGGGTAGACCTGCGCTTCACCGATAGCCGCGGGAAGGAGCAGCACGTCTCTATCCCCTCAAGCGAGGTGGACGAGGACTTCTTCGACGGTGGCAAGATGTTCGACGGCTCATCCATCGCAGGCTGGAAGGGCATCAATGAGTCCGACATGATCCTCATGCCCGACGACAGCACCTGCGTGCTCGACCCCTTTACCGATGACACGACCGTTATCCTGCGCTGCGACATCGTCGAGCCGATGACTATGGCGGGCTACGAGCGCGATCCGCGCTCCGTGGCGCATCGCGCCGAGGAGTACCTGCGGTCTACGGGAATCGGCGATACGGCCTACTTCGGCCCGGAGCCCGAGTTCTTTGTATTCGACGACGTGAAGTGGCATGCGGACATGTCCGGCGCCGGCTACTCCATCAGCTCCGAGGAAGCCGCCTGGGCTTCAAATCACAGCTTTGAAGACGGCAATATTGGCCACCGCCCGGGTATCAAGGGCGGATACTTCCCGGTACCGCCGGTAGACTCACTGCACGACATCCGCGCCGCCATGTGCGCCGCGATGGAGCAGATGGGTCTGCCGATCGAAGTGCATCACCACGAAGTGGGCACCGCCGGACAGTGTGAGATTGGCGTGAAGTTCAACACCCTGATCAAAAAGGCTGACGAAGTACAGATCCTCAAATACTGTGTGCACAACGTTGCCCACGCCTACGGCAAGACGGCCACGTTTATGCCCAAGCCCCTGGTCGGTGATAACGGCTCGGGAATGCACGTTCACCAGTCGATCAGCAAGGATGGCGAAAACATCTTCGCTGGTGACGGCTACGCGGGGCTCTCAGAGACGGCGCTTTACTACATCGGTGGTATCATCAAGCACGCGCGGGCCCTGAATGCCTTCACCAATGCCTCTACCAACAGCTATAAGCGACTGGTTCCAGGCTTTGAAGCACCGGTCATGCTCGCTTACTCAGCGCGCAACCGCTCCGCATCCATTCGAATCCCCTACGAGCCGAGTCCCAAGGGCAAGCGCGTAGAAGTTCGCTTCCCGGATCCGACAGCCAACCCTTATCTGGCCTTTGCCGCCATGCTGATGGCAGGCCTGGACGGTATCCAGAACAAGATTCACCCGGGCGATGCGGCTGACAAGGATCTCTATGATCTGCCTCCGGAAGAAGGCAAGGCGATTCCGACGGTAGCGTCCAGCCTGACCATGGCGCTCGAAGCACTGGATGCGGACCGCAGCTTCCTGACTGCCGGCGGTGTCTTTACCGACGACATGATCGATGGCTACATTGCGCTGAAGGCCGGAGAAGTCGAAAAGCTGGATATGACCACTCATCCGGTCGAGTTCGATATGTACTACTCGGTGTAAAACCGCGGTACAGGTTCACGTTTACGGCCCGCTCAATGAGCGGGCTTTTTTTTTGCCAACGATCTGCTACGGTGACGGAAAGAACCCCGGACAAATGCTATGGCGACACACAGGCCTGCCACCCTTCTCGCCCCCTGGATGTTGATCGCTGCAAGCCTGGTCATCCCGGCAAGCTCAGCGGCCTGGGCGCAGATTTATAAGGTTACCGACGGTGACAAGGGCGTGATATTCACGGACAAGCCCGAGACCGTAGGCAATAACCAAAACCAGAATGTTGAGGAGGTGCAGCTTCAGGAGCTCAATACAGCCGCGCCGATAGAAGTTCGACCACGCCCCCCCGCACCTGAAGGCAAGGAAAAAAAAGACGATGTTCCCGCCGCCACGGTAAGCATCACCTCGCCCGGCAATGAGAGCACCGTGGCAATGGGTCCGGGGAACTTCAGCGTCAGCGCCACGGCAACCCCGCCCCTATCCCGGGACGAGCGCCTGACACTGATGATCGATGGGCAGGCCTACGGTACGGCCCAGTCTTCATCAAGCTGGTTTGTTGAGGGTGCACTGCGGGGCCCACACGATCTCGTTGTCCAGCGGTCGACGACTGAGGGCAAAACGGTGGCAGTCTCCGAAGCAGTACGCATATATGTCCTTCGCCCCTCCATTATCGGACGTTGAGCTTATGGAGCGCTGACCCGTCGGGCGCTGAGCATGGCCCGGTACGCAGCTCGGCAAAAAGCCCCGAGTCGTGCCTGAAAGGAAAAAATTCCGCACCAATATAGGGCGACAGCACCTCGACGCTCTATCACTCTTGGCCAGCTCCCGCCGCTGACTACCCCTCCCGCCTCGAAGTAAGCGCATACTTACTTTAAACCGTAGTAAGAAAAGCCCCTTTAGTTATTCTCGGGCAAAGCCGGGGACATGGCTCTATTTTTGCTTCATTATCTCGCACAGTGAACCAAAACGGTGGCGCGGCGCCTCCACATGCTGCAACAGGACATCATCGACAATATCAGCAGCGGCATAATCGGCGTCGATGCGGAGTATCGCGTGCGCATGATCAACCCGGCAGCAGAGACACTTCTTCAGGTTTCCGAAGCGCGTATTCTGGGCCAGATGATCTGCGAGATGGACAGCAGCGACGTGCCCTGGCGCGAAACCCTGGAACAGTCGCGGGAAGAAGGTCGCAGCATTGTCCGCCGGGGCCTGTCGCTGGACACCCGCGATGGCAGGCCTGCCCAGGCCGATATGGTGATTACCCCGATGCAGGACGTCGCGACGCTCGCCTATCTGATCGAGCTCCAACCCGTGGATCGACTCATCCGCATCAGCCGGGAGGAGAACCTGATCAGCGCACAGGAGACGACCCGCTCAGTCGTTCGCGGCCTGGCTCACGAAATCAAAAACCCCCTCGGCGGCATCCGCGGCGCGGCACAACTTCTCGAACGTGAATTGCCGAGCGGTTCGCTGCAGGAATACACGGACATTATTATTCAGGAGGCGGACCGGCTCCGCGATCTGGTCGACCGACTGTTGGGACCAAACACAGAGCCAAGCCTGGCGAGCCTGAATATTCACGAGGTCATCGAACACGTACTGCAGCTGGTAATCGTAGAAGCCGGAGAACGGCTGGCCCTGCAACGTGATTACGATCCCAGCCTCCCGGAGCTCCGTGCTGATCGGGCAATGCTGATTCAGGCGTTTCTCAATATCATCCGCAACGCGCTTCAGGCTACCGAAACGCAGCCCCAGTGTGCGCTGACGCTGCGCACCCGGTCCCAGCGACAGTTCACCATCGGCGATACCCGTCACCGCCTCGTATGCCGTATCGATATCATCGATAACGGGCCGGGCATTCCGGAAAAGCTGCGCGAAACGCTGTTTGCGCCAATGGTCAGTGGCCGGGCGGAAGGCACCGGACTGGGGCTGTCGATTGCCCAGTCGACCATTCATCGCCAGGGGGGACTGCTCAGCTGTGAAAGCCGCCCGGGGCACACCTGTTTTTCTATTCACCTACCCATGGAACACTGATATGCAGACTTCCGGTTCCGTATGGATCGTCGACGATGACCAATCTATTCGCTGGGTGCTTGAACGCGCCCTGGTTCAGGCAGGTATTGACCAGGAGAGTTTCGCCGACGCAGAGACCATGCTCCAGCGCATTGAGAGAGAACAGCCCGACGTGGTGATCAGCGACATCCGTATGCCGGGTATCGATGGACTGGAATTGCTTCAGCGTATTCGCGAAAACCACCCGGGGCTGCCTGTCATCATTACCACTGCCCACTCGGACCTGGATAGCGCCGTCGCCGCCTACCAGCAGGGGGCCTTCGAGTATCTCCCCAAACCTTTCGATATCGATGAGGTCGTCGCCGTGACCGAGCGCGCCCTGGCGCATGTGCGGGAACAAAGCCGCGGCCGTGGAATAAAAAAGAGCAACGAAGCCACTGCCCCCACCCCTGAGATCATTGGCGAAGCGCCGGCAATGCAGGAGGTATTTCGGGCCATCGGCCGGCTCGCACACAGTAATATCACCGTACTGATCAATGGCGAGTCAGGCACCGGCAAAGAGCTGGTCGCGCGCGCATTGCACCGCCATAGCCCCCGGGCCTCGGCACCGTTTATCGCTCTGAACATGGCGGCGATCCCCAGAGATCTCATGGAATCGGAGCTATTCGGGCATGAAAAAGGCGCGTTTACCGGGGCCAACAGTCGTCGCGAAGGGCGCTTTGAACAAGCCAATGGCGGCACGCTGTTTCTGGATGAAATCGGCGATATGCCGGCGGAGACCCAGACCCGGCTTCTGCGGGTACTCGCAGACGGCGAGTTTTACCGCGTGGGTGGCCATACCTCGCAAAAGACCGACGTGCGAATTATTGCGGCTACACACCAGGACCTTGAGGGTCTGGTCCGACGAGGGGATTTTCGCGAGGATCTCTTCCACCGCCTCAACGTCATTCGTATACATATCCCCAAACTTGCGGAGCGCCGGGAAGACATTCCCCGGCTGATGAGTTTCTTTTTCGAGAAGGCCGCCCGGGAACTCGGTGGGGATAAAAAAGTCCTGCTGCCGGAAACGGAGCAGTTTCTTGTCTCACTGGATTGGCCCGGGAATGTGCGCCAGCTGGAAAACACCTGCCGCTGGCTGACCGTCATGGCTTCCGGGCGGGAAATCCATCTCTCGGACCTGCCCCCGGAGCTTGGCCGTGTCCATGAAGAACAGCTTTCTGACCAGGACATGGAGTGGCAGGAACTGCTCTGCCACTGGGCGAGGCAGGAGCTGGTCAGCGGCAAGCAGCATATCCTCAGGGAGGCTGTACCGGCCTTTGAGCGCGCCCTGATTGATGTGGCTCTGGCGCACACCCGGGGACGCAAACGTGACGCCGCAGAACTCCTCGGCTGGGGGCGGAACACCCTGACACGCAAAATGAAAGAACTGGAATCAGGTAACTGAGCCATGCTTCAGGTCGCGCTGTATGAACCGGAGATCCCCCCGAATACCGGGAATATCATCCGCCTGTGCGCCAACACGGGAAGTCCCCTGCATCTGATCAAGCCTCTGGGTTTCTCTCTGGAAGAGAAGCAGCTGCGTCGCGCGGGCCTGGATTATCGGGAATTTGTCGACGTTCAGGAGCACGAGAGTTTTGATGCGATGTTTGAGCGGCTGGGGAAGCCGACAATCTGGACCCTGAGCACCCGCGGTACGCGGAACTACACGCAGGCGGGCTTTTCAGCAGGGGATGTACTGATGTTCGGGCCGGAAACCCGGGGCCTGCCCATTGAGCTTATCGACAGGATTGGCGTGCACCGCTGCCTGCGAATTCCAATGCAGGCGGACAGTCGAAGCCTTAACCTCAGCAACGCAACGGCGCTGGTCCTCTATGAGGGACTGAGACAGCTGGGCTTCCCCGGATTGGCATAGGCCTTCCGCGGGGAAGCCCCTCTCAGACTCAGTGCGTCGCGGGTTCGCCGGCTTCCGTTCCCTGCTGAGCCTGCTGAGCCTGCTGAGCGAGAGCCTGCTCGTAGAGGCCATCGAAGTTTACCGGCGCCAGCATGATCGGCGGGAAGCCGCCTTTGACGACCAGCGAATCGATGTTCTCGCGGGCGTAGGGAAACAGAATCGTCGGCGCAGTGGTGCCCAGAATGCGTCGCAGCTGTTCACCTTCAAAACCGGTGATGAAGAAAATGCCAGCCTGCTGGACCTCAACGAGGAATGCCGTCTCATCATCCATCTTGGCGGTGAGTGTAATGGTCAGCACCACCTCAAAGTTGCCCTCCTCATCGATCGCGTTGCTGCGCGTATTGAGATCAACATTCACCTTTGGCTGCCACTGCTTCTTGAACACAGTGGGTGTGCTCGGTGACTCAAAGGAGATGTCCTTGTTATAAATGCGCTGCATTGCAAACTGCTGCTGTGCTGGCTCCTGGCTTGCTGCCTGTTCGTCCGCCATGGTCTGTGCTCCTGTCCTAAGTATGGATATTCAAGTGGTATTGCGTTGTAAAAACTGCGCTAGGGTTTACCCAGCAGGCGGTCAAGTTCACCGCGGCGCTCCAGCGCTGCCAGATCCGTATAGCCGCCAACATGCTTTTCCCCGATCCAGATCTGCGGGACCGTGCGCTGCCCCGAGAGCTCGGTCATATGCCGCCGCAGCTGCGGATCGCCATCGACCGGAATGTCCTTGAAGCTGACGTTCTTGCTGTCAAGGAGCTGCTTTGCCGCGATACAGTAAGGGCAAAAACGGGTGCTGTAGAGAGTGACCTCGGCGCTCATCGGATTCGGGTCGGCTACTTGCTCACCGTCGGCAGCTGGAGATTCGACCACTCCATCATGCCTCCGGCCATCTTGTAGACCTGATTAAAGCCGGCAGCCCGAAGCTGTTTGCCCGCTGTCGCCGCCTGCTGCCCGATATTGCACACCAAAACGACGGGCTTGTCTTTGTAAGAGGCCAGCTCGCTGCTGCTGCGCTCCGCGAGCTTTGACATCGGGATATGCAGCGCATCAACTATATGCCCCTGCTTGTAAGCGGCGGCATCCCGAAGGTCCACAAACACGCCTTCCTCGCGATTAATCAGGTTGATTGCCTGCTGGGGACTCAGCGCCGGGCCGGACTTGCGGCCCTCATGCGCGATCAGCATGCCGATAGTGGCCAGCAGAGCGGCCATAAGAATCCACTGCTGCGATGCAAATTCTAAGAAAAGATCCATGATTCCGTAGATACGCCGGCACGGCCGGTCAGGTCGAAAAGGTGGCGAAGTATACCGCCTGCCCAAGAGCGGCTCCACCCCGGGGCCATGCGCCGGAAGCAGACAATCGGTAGAATCGCGCTTCCTGTCGAGGAGCTGGCCATAAAAAGGTCGGCCGCCTCGTCCCTTATGTCAGTCGACCGGATGAACGGAGTATGCAAGAGCCAGCGAAAAGCCCCACGGTGTTGATCATTCTCGATGGCTGGGGCTATCGGGAAGAAACCCGGGACAATGCCATCGCCAATGGCAACACGCCGACCTGGGACAGGCTCTGGCGCGAGGCCCCGCACACGCTGATCTCGGCCTCCGGCCTGGATGTCGGGCTCCCGGTGGGCCAGTTTGGCAACTCGGAAGTCGGGCATATGAGCCTTGGCTCCGGTCGCGTGGTCTATCAAAGCATCTCGCGCATCGATAAAGCAATCAGCGACGGAAGCTTCCAGCACAACGCAGCCTACTGCGAGGCCATTGATGGGGCGATTGCCGGCGGAGGCGCCGTACATATCATGGGATTGCTCTCCGACGGGGGCGTACACAGCCACGAGCGGCAGATACACGCGGCTATGCGTCTGGCCGCCCAGCGCGGCGCATCAAGAATCTTCCTGCACGCATTTCTGGACGGACGGGACACCCCGCCGCGCAGTGCAGCGCCATCCCTCGCCGCCGCCGAGGCCTGCTTTGAAGAACTGGGCGTAGGTCGCATCGCATCGATCTCTGGTCGCTACTACGCCATGGATCGGGATCAGCGCTGGGATCGAATAGAGCGGGTCTATCGACTGCTTAGCGAGGGCGTTGCGGCACAGGCTGCAGATAACGCCGACGATGCCCTGGCCGCCGCCTACGCCCGGGACGAAAGCGATGAATTTGTTGCCCCCACCCGTGTTGGCGAACCCGCCCCCATTGTCGATGGCGATGCGGTGCTGTTTATGAATTTTAGAGCGGATCGTGCCCGGGAACTGACCCAGGCCTTCGTTGACGAGGACTTTGACGGTTTTGCGCGAGACCGGCGCCCCGCCCTGGCGAGCTTCGTAATGACCACCGAATACGGCTCAAGCCTCAAAGCTGCCTGCGCCTTCCCGCCCAGCTCCCTGAGCAATGTTCTGGGTGCCTGGATTGCCGACAAGGGTCTGACCCAGCTGCGCATTGCAGAAACTGAAAAATATGCGCACGTGACATTCTTCTTCAGCGGCGGGCGCGAGGAAGAGTTCCCCGGGGAGACCCGGATTCTCGTCCCCTCGCCGGATGTTGCTACCTACGATCTGCAGCCCGAGATGAGCGCGCCGGAGGTGACCGAAAAACTCACAGCCGCGATCCGCTCCCGGCAGTACGATCTGATTGTCTGCAACTATGCGAACGGCGACATGGTCGGCCACACGGGCAGTTACCCGGCGGCAATAAAGGCGGTGGAGAGTCTCGACAGCTGCCTTGCAAGTGTCGAGAGCGCAGTGCTGGAGGTAGGCGGCAATGCGCTGATCACGGCAGACCACGGCAACTGTGAGCAAATGCTGGATTATGAGTCAGGCCAGCGGCACACCCAGCACACCACCGACCTGGTCCCTCTGGTGTATGTGGGCGATCGCGTCCTGAAGCTCGACCCCGCCGGCGGCATTCTTGCGGATGTGGCCCCGACGCTGCTGGATCTTATGCATCTTGAGCAACCGCCAGAAATGACCGGCCACAGCCTGATCAGCGACCTGAGCTAAGCGGGCAGGATGCGCCGCGCAGCTCAGGCAGGCGCAGGGCCATGCCGGATGGCAGCCCTGCTTCTTGCGCCACTGTTGATTCTGGCAATCGCCGACCGGGTCGTTGCCCAGGATCCGGCAGAGGCAGAGCGGACCCGAGCGCGCCTGGAGCAGTTGGAAAAGGACATCGCGCAAATCACCCGGCAGCAGCGCGAACGCCAGGAGCAGAAAAATACCCTTCAGGCAGAGCTGCGCAAGAGCGAAGTCGCGCTCGGCCAGCTCATGCAGGAGCAGCAGGCCAGTCGTAATGCGATTGCCGGCAATCGCGCCGAGATATCCGATCTTCTTGAAGAGCAGCGCAAACTTCAGGCCGCAGCGCAGCGCCAGCAGGCGGCGGTCAGCGAAGAAATCAGAAACGCCTGGAAAAGCGGCGGCAATGATCAACTCAGGCTTCTGCTCAGTGAAGACGACCCGCAGCTGCTGGCGCGCATGCTCGCCTACTACCGCTACCTGCTCGCGGCCCGCAGTGAACTCCTGGACGAGTATCGGGATACCCTTGATTCACTCATAACGCTGGAAGACACCCTGCGCAGCAGGGAATCGCAGCTGCAGACGCAGCTTGCAGCGCTCGCCGAACAGCAGCGGGCCCTGGAATCCACGCGCCGCAAGCGACAGCGTGTTCTCGGGGAGATCGAAAGCGCCATAAAATCCGACAGCGCAGAACTCGCGGCCAGGGAGCAGGACCGCGAGCAGCTGGAAGCCCTGTTGGCAGAGATCGATGCGGCCCTCGCGCAACTAATCCCCGTTGAAGATGTCGAACCGTTCAGTGCCGCGCGTGGTGCCATGCGCTGGCCCGTGGAGGGTCGTATTACCGACAGCTTCGGCAGGCCAAGAAATCAGGGCAAGATGCGCTGGCAGGGGGTCAGGTTAAAAGCCGAGGCAGGCAGTGTTGTGACTGCAATTCACCACGGCCGCGTCGTGTATGCGGACTGGCTGCGGGGTTCCGGATTGCTTTTGGTGATTGATCACGGAGAGGGCTACATGAGCCTTTACGCGCACAACGAAAGCCTGCTGCGCGAGGTCGGAGACTGGGTCAGCGCCGGATCACCGATTTCAACGGTGGGCGACAGCGGCGGCCAGAGCGAGCCGGGGCTGTACTTTGAA
Organism: uncultured Congregibacter sp.; assembly: GCA_964525195.1. GTDB lineage: Bacteria > Pseudomonadota > Gammaproteobacteria > Pseudomonadales > Halieaceae > Congregibacter. The sequence continues at coordinate 16,144 of CAZGGN010000004.1, read as the reverse complement.
ATCCGCAAGAACGGCAAACCCACAGATCCCAAGGGCTGGTGTCGCGGCTAGCCCCATCTTTTATTGCGCTACACTAGGGCGTCCCAAGCTTTGAAAACCTATGCCATGCTCTTATCCAGACTGTCCAGAACCCGTTTTTCAGGCGCTGCCGCAGCGGCGGTCCTGCTCGCCACAGCGCTCCCGGGCCTTGCTCAGGAAGAAGCCCCCAAGGGAGAGTTGCCACTGGACGAGCTGCGCCCCTTTGCCGATGTCTTTAACCAGATCCGGATCGGCTACGTCGAGGAAATCGACGACAGCACGCTGCTTGAATACGCCATCAAGGGCATGCTGACCGGGCTGGACCCCCACTCCGTCTACCTGACCCGCGATGCCTTTGAAGATCTGCAAACCAACACCAGCGGTGAGTTCTCGGGGCTGGGTCTGGAGGTCGGCATGGAAAGCGGCTTTCTTAAAGTCATCTCGCCGATCGATGGCTCCCCCGCAGCGGAGGCGGGCGTTCAGTCCGGCGACGTCATTCTCAAGCTTGACGATGTGCCTATCAAAGGTATGAGCCTGAACGAAGCGGTGGAGAAAATGCGCGGCCCCAAGGGCAGCGAGATTGTCTTATCCATCGGTCGCCCGGGAGAGAATCAACCCTTTGATCTCACTTTGATTCGCGACACGATCAAGGTTGCCAGTGTCCGCGAGCGCTGGCTCGACCCGGGATTTGGCTATGTCAGAATTTCCCAGTTCCAGACCAACACCGGGGACGATGTCCAAAAGTCCATCGAGAAGCTACAGGCCGAGGAAGAGTTGAAGGGGCTCGTCCTCGACCTGCGTAACAACCCCGGCGGCGTCCTTGGCGCAAGTGTGGATGTTGCCGGACTCTTTATGGACGGCGGCACCGTAGTCTATACGGAGGGACGTCTGAACAATGCGGAGCGCAGTTACGATGCAAGCAGCGGCGATATTCTTAACGGCGCCCCGCTGATCGTGCTGATCAACGGGGGCTCGGCCAGTGCCTCGGAAATTGTCGCAGGCGCCCTGCAGGACCACTCCCGTGCGGTGGTCATGGGCACCCAGAGCTTTGGAAAGGGCTCGGTGCAGACTGTTCTGCCGATTTCCGAGTCCCGGGCGGTCAAACTGACCACGGCTCGCTACTTCACACCGAACGGGCGCTCGATTCAGGCCGAGGGGATCAAGCCCGATGTGACTGTCGAGCGGGCAAAAGTCGAAACCTTTGACGAGTCCAATCGTCTCAGTGAGAAGGATCTCGCCCGGCATCTGGACAACACCGAGGCCCAGGAAGCGACAGAGATCGAGGCCAGTCGCGGTCTGATCAGCCGCGATAATCAACTTTACGAAGCACTGACCCTGCTCAAGGGAATCAACATCCTGAGGCCTCGCCGCACGCCGACAGTGCCGGTCGGCCAGCAGACCGCGGCCCTCGGGAACACGCCCCGGGAGTCCTGAGGCGCGTCGCTGCGGCTTCGGGAAGCACACTTTGCGTCTCAAGCTGACGGCGCCAGCTGCCCTGGCCACCGACGCCGCGTGAAGCGATGAATCGCAAAAAGAAAACTCTCGCGGCGCTGGTGCTGCTCTGCATCGGCCTCCTTGGGGGCGGTTGGGTCACGCGACCCGCGCCGCTCTCCCCGGATCCCTTGCCCTCCGATCAAACTCCCGGCCGCACCGCAGCGCTACGCAGTGCCCTGAATGACCCCCAAAGCTATCTTGCTGCAGAAGAAGCGAAGATTCGCTCAAGGTTTGGTATCACGCCCGGCGCCGAAAAACGCGTTGTCTGGGCGCAGGAGGCAGGACAGCGGAGTGACTACGCGGTGATTTATCTGCACGGCTTTTCAGCGACCCGGCAGGAGATAGCGCCAGTACCCGAGCTGGTGGCGAAGGCTCTGGGGGCAAACCTCTTTGAGACAAGACTCGCAGGACATGGCCGGGAGCGAGAGCCAATGGCAGGGGTGCGTGCCGAGCAATGGCTGGACGATGGAGTCGAAGCACTGAGAATCGGCCGAGCCCTCGGCGACAGGCTGATCCTCATGGGCACATCGACCGGCGCGACAATTGCGCTGGCGATGGCGCGGCAGCCGGACTTTCAGTACGTTGATAGCCTGATTCTTGTTTCGCCGAATTTCGGGCCGGCAGCCGCGGGCGCTGATATGGCCACCGGTCCTTACGGACCGCAGCTGACGCGCCTGTTCGGCGGTGAGGTGCGGGAATGGCAGGCCGCAAATGAACGACAGGAGACCTACTGGGATACGCGTTATCCCACGGCTGCGGTAGTAGAGATGATGCGCCTCGTGGCCCTTGCCAATAAGCTGACACCAGAGGCTGAGGTGCACAAGGCGCTGCTGATCTACTCACCCCGGGATGATGTCGTATCCGTGCCGAAACTGCTTGAGGGATTCAGGGCGCTGCCAGCCGAGCGGAAACAAATCGAGGTCGTGGAGAATCCCGACAGCCTCAGCGCGCATGTGCTCACTGGCGACATCCTCGCGCCCAGTACAAGTGTAGGGACCGCCAGGCTGATCAGCGACTTTATCGCGCCTTAGCTACCTTTTACGATCTTTGGTGGCCTTTAACACGCTCTGAGAAGGTCAAAGATGCCGACAGTTAGCGCGGGTGCCAGTGTCAGCGTCGCACCTCAATACCGGCTCTGGCCATAAAGTCCTTGGCTTCCCCCACGGTGTATTCGCCAAAGTGGAAGATACTCGCGGCAAGCACCGCATCGGCGCCGCCCTGAATCACCCCGTCGACCAGATGCTGCAGATTACCGACGCCGCCGGAGGCAATTACCGGTATATCGACCGCGTCACAAATCGCCCGGGTCACACCAAGTTCAAAACCGTCCCGGGTACCATCCCGGTCCATACTTGTGAGGAGGATTTCACCCGCCCCGAGCTGGGCCATGCGCCGGGCCCACTCCACGGCATCGATGCCCGTCGGCTTGCGTCCTCCGTGGGTAAAGATTTCGTAGCGGGGTTTTCCATCGACATCGTCGACCCGCTTCGCATCGATGGCGACCACTATGCACTGGGCACCGAATCGCTGCGAAGCGCGGCGAACCAGCTCCGGGTCGTGAATCGCGGCCGTATTGATGCTGACCTTGTCAGCACCGGCATTGAGCATATTGCGGATATCCTCAACACTGCGTATTCCGCCGCCCACCGTGAGCGGGATAAAGACTTCCCGGGCGATTGCCTCAACCATATGCGCCGTGGTGTCCCGGTCTTCGTGGCTGGCCGTAATATCCAGAAAGGTGATCTCGTCGGCGCCCTGCTCGTTGTAGCGCGCGGCAATTTCCACCGGGTCGCCGGCGTCGCGAATATCGACAAAATTCACCCCTTTGACGACGCGGCCATTGTCCACGTCGAGGCAGGGAATAATGCGCCGGGCCAGACCCATCAGTCGCCCAGCTCGTCACAGTAGTTCTGGGCTTCGGTCAGATCCAGTGACCCTTCATAGATGGCGCGACCGGTGATGGCACCGACGATGCCTGCGGACTCGGCGGCAGCCAGGGCACGGATATCCCGCATATTGGTAATGCCCCCGGAGGCAATCACCGGTATGCCGCCAGCCTGCGCCACATCCAGCGTGGCCTCGACGTTAACACCCTGCATCATGCCGTCGCGGGCGATATCGGTGTATACGATCGCAGTGACTCCGTCGTTGGCAAAGCGCCGGGCGAGATCCGTGGCCCGCAGAGCCGAGACCTCGGCCCAGCCATCGGTCGCCACGCGACCGTCCCGGGCGTCCAGGCCCACGATGATCTTGCCGGGAAATGCCGCGCAGGCCTCAGCCACAAAGGTGGGTTGCTTCACCGCCTGCGTGCCGAGAATCACATAGCTCACCCCCGCCTGGAGATAAAAATCGATGGTCTCCAGGCTGCGAATTCCGCCGCCGATCTGTATCGGCAGCTTCGGGAAACGCGCGGCGATTGCGGTTACCGCATCGCCATTCACCGGCGTGCCGGCGAAGGCGCCATTGAGATCAACCAGATGGAGTCGCCGACAACCCGCGTCTACCCAGCGCTGGGCAGTCGCCACGGGGTCATCGGAAAAAACCGTACTGTCGTCCATTTCGCCCTGACGCAGGCGTACGCACTGGCCGTCTTTGAGATCAATGGCGGGAATAATCAGCATGTTCCGTTCCAGTTGAGAAAGTTACGCAGGAGTTGGAGCCCCGCCCGATGGCTTTTTTCCGGGTGAAACTGCACTGCAAAAAGGTTGTCTTTGGCCAGCGCCGCATCGGCTTGCACACCGTATTCGACGCTTCCGGCCAGGAGTGATCGATCCTGCGCATGCACATAGTAGCTGTGCACAAAATAAAAGCGCTCGCCATCGGGAATGCCCTGCCAGAGTGGATGACTGCGGGTCTGATGCACGCCGTTCCAGCCCATATGCGGGACCTTGAGCCGCGCGCCGTCGCTATCGACAAGCGGGGAGCCGAAGTGACGCACCTCACCCTCAAAAAGCCCCAGGCAATCTACCCCGCCGTTTTCCTCGGAACGCTGCATCAGCGCCTGCATCCCGACACAGATCGCCAGTACCGGCTTGTGCTGCTCACGCAGCGCCGTGTCCAGCAGCGCATCGCAATGCAAACGCCGGATCTCGGCCATGCAGTCACGGATTGCGCCGACCCCGGGGAATACCACCCGATCGGCGCTGCGCAGCAGATCAGCATCGTGGGTCACGATCACTTTTTCAGCGCCCACGTGCTGCAAAGCGCTCTCTACAGAATGCAGATTGCCCATGCCGTAATCGATGACTGCGACCGTGTCGCCCACTATAAATCTCCGCGCCGGATCAGCGCCGGCAAAGTAAAGCGGCGGATCAGAGCACGCCCTTGGTCGAGGGGGTGATTCCCGCCATCGCCGGATCCAGGCTGAGCGCCATACGCAGGGCGCGGCCAAAGGCCTTGAATACCGTCTCGACCTGATGATGGCTGTTCTGCCCACGCAGATTGTCGATGTGCAAGGTCACCAGCGCGTGATTGACGAAGCCCTGAAAGAATTCATAGAACAGGTCCACGTCAAAGCTACCGACCATGGCCCGGGTAAAAGGAACGTGGAACTCCAGACCGGGACGGCCGGAAAAATCGATAACTACCCGCGATAAAGCCTCGTCCAGCGGTACATAGGCGTGCCCATAGCGCTGAATACCCTTGCGCTCGCCCACCGCCTTTGCAAAGGCCTGCCCCAGGGTAATGCCAATATCCTCGACCGTGTGATGCGCGTCGATATGCAGGTCACCGTTGGCTTTGACGGTCAGATCCATCATGCCGTGGCGCGCAATCTGATCGAGCATGTGCTCCAGAAACGGCAGCCCCGTATCAAATTCCGCCTTGCCGCTGCCATCGAGATTCACCGAAACACTGATCTGTGTCTCCAGCGTATCCCGGCTGACGGTCGCGCTTCGCTCTGACATGCTTTTCTCCCGTTCGCGACTCAGTTCGCGAAAGCGCGACATTATAGGTGAGCGCGAGGACCAATTCATTGGCAATTCTGCCGCAGCGAGGCTAGGCTCGCCGCCACCTATGGATGACTTTGCTCAACGCCTGCTGGCCTGGTTCGATGACCACGGCCGCCATGACCTGCCCTGGCAGCGTGATGCGACGCCGTATCACGTCTGGCTGTCGGAAATCATGCTGCAGCAAACCCAGGTGACTACGGTGATCCCCTACTATGAACGCTTTATTGCAGCGTTTGCGGATATCCATGCGCTCGCGGCCGCGGCAGAAGACGATGTGCTCCACCTCTGGAGTGGTCTGGGTTACTACGCCCGGGCGCGAAATCTGCACAAGGCGGCGAAAACGCTGGTGGCTGATTTCGGCGGCCACTTCCCGGCCGATCTGGACGCCTTGCAGAGCCTGCCCGGCGTCGGCCGCTCGACCGCCGGCGCCATACTCTCGAGCGCACTCAACGGCCGGGCCCCCATCCTCGATGGCAACGTCAAGCGCGTGCTGGCGAGATACCACGCGGTCGAGGGCTGGCCCGGTACGGCCGCCGTCGCGGGGACACTCTGGCAACACGCAGAGCAGCACACTCCCCGGGAGCGGATTGCCGACTACACCCAGGCAATCATGGATCTGGGGGCCACGCTCTGCACGCGCGGCAAGCCGGCCTGCGAACGCTGCCCGCAACAGGATGGTTGCGCGGCACAGCGACTCGGGCGGCAGGCCGACTACCCCGGGAAGAAACCCAGAAAGGAAGTGCCTACCCGCAGGACCGTCTTTGCAATTGTCTGTACGCCGCGGCAGGAGCTGCTCCTGGAACGGCGTCCCGGATCCGGTATCTGGGGTGGGCTCTGGTGCTTTCCCGAGTTTGCCGGCGCGGATGAGGCCCGTCTTTACTGCGAGAGCCAACTGGCCTCGGAAGTCATCGATGTGCAGCCGCTACGGCTACTGCGGCACAGCTTCAGCCACTACCACCTTGAGATCAACCCGCTGCTGATTACACTGTCCCGGGCGCCGGGGATTATTCGCGATGGCGAGCGGCTGAACTATTGGCCCGCACAAGACATGCCGGCCGTGGGAATTGCTGCCCCGGTGAAACGACTGTGGCAGGATGTCGCCCGGGTTTTGGGCAGTCAGCCTGCAAACCCTTGAACACAACAGGAGCCAGTACATGAGTCGAATGGTCATCTGCCGCAAGTTTCAGCAGGAACTACCGGGACTGGACGCGCCCCCCTATCCGGGCCCCAAGGGCCAGGCGATTTTCGAGGATGTCTCGAAAAAGGCCTGGGAAGAATGGCAGGCCCACCAGACCATGCTGATTAACGAAAAACAGCTGAGCCTGATCGATCCTGAGGCACGCAAATACCTGCAGGAGGAAATGGAAAAATTCCTCGCCGGAGAAGACTACGACGAGGTCGAGGGCTATGTGCCCCCGGAGTCCTGAGGCGCTAGTACATGGTCAGGGTCTTGGTGGGCAGACTGTTGACCACCTCATCAGGGACAAAGAAGTCGCGGAATAAATCCTCGCCCGGCGCTACCGCATACTGATCGAAGTCGGTCACTCCGGCATCCCGAAGCAGTACTTCGTCGATAAAGAAGTTGCCCGTGCATTCGGTCGAGGGCCGCGTGAGAATCTCATAGGCGGAGTCCGCCATGATCGCCACCGTTCGGCTGCCCTTACTCATGGCGTCACCACCCAGCACGTTGCGCACCGCAGCGGTATCGATCGCGGTCAGGGGCCACAGTGAGTTCACCGCGATAGCGTCACCGGCGAGCTCCTTACTCATGCCCAGCGTGCACAGACTCATGCCCATCTTGGCAATCGTATAAGCCACATGGGGTGCAAACCACTTGGCGTCCATATCCAGCGGTGGCGCCAGATTCAGAATATGCGCGTTAGCGCTGTTCTTCAGATGCGGAATACAGAGCTTGGACGTCAAAAAGGTGCCGCGGGTGTTGATCTCGTTCATCAGATCGTAGCGCTTCATATCCGTATCCAGCGTGGGCGTGGGACTGATGGCGCTGGCGTTGTTGATGCAGATATCGATACCGCCAAAGGTTTCGACGGTTTTGTCCACAGCCGCCTGCACCTGCTCTTCAAAACGAATATCGCAGACCAGCGGCAACGCCTTACCGCCCGCCGCCTCGATCTCTTCGGCGGCCGTGTAGATGGTCCCCGGCAGCTTGGGGTGTGGCTCGGTGGTTTTTGCAGCGATGGCAATGTTCGCCCCATCGGCCGCGGCACGTTTAGCGATCGCAAGGCCAATCCCGCGGCTTGCTCCGGTAATGAATATGGTTTTTCCTGCTAGGCTCATGGCTATTCTCTGGTTACTCTGATTGAGGGTGCGACCCGACTGTTGGTTGGCCGCCGGACCCGGCACAATAGCCGAATCCCGCGCATTAGGAAAAGTCATGGCCCATTTCAGATCTGCAATCCTGCTTTTATGCACCCTGGCGCTGGTCGCTGGCTGCGCCAACGTCGGCGTGCTGGACTTTGATGAACCGGAGGTCGAACTCCTGGCTCTGGAGCCCCTGCCCAGCCAGGGCATGGAGGCGCGCTTTCTTGTGCGACTGCGCATCGTGAACCCGAACTCCATTCCGCTGGAAATTGAAGGCATGGCCTACGATATATCTATCCGCGACTCAAAAATCCTTAGCGGTGTGAGCAATCAGGCAATGAAGGTCGGTGCCTACGATGAAGGTGTGGCTGAACTGGAAGTCGCGGCCGGCATGTTTGGCTCCCTGGCACTGCTGCGCGACCTGATGTCGAACCCGGTGGCAGGCGGTTTGCCCTATAAACTCAACGCCAAGCTGTCACGCAGGGGCCTGGGCGGCACGCTCCGTGTCAGCCGCGAGGGCCAGATCAACATAAGCGCACGCTAGCCCAGCCCCGAGCAAAGCAAATTATTCGGGCCCGATGGCAGATCTGCTGCGAATCTCTTGAATCTCGCCCTTGACTGTAGGCGAGGCTGTAGGTTTAATACGCGGCCCTTGCGTAGTGAGCGCGTCGCGTTCACACAGATCAGCGCAACGGCACGTGCCCAGATAGCTCAGTCGGTAGAGCAGGGGATTGAAAATCCCCGTGTCGGCAGTTCGATTCTGTCTCTGGGCACCATATTTATACATAAAATCAGTAACTTACTGATTGCTGCGCGCCCCGCAGGCTCGCAGCGCATCGATAGCATACTTCTTGGATTGCACCTCTTAGATAGCGCACCTCTTAAGTCGCGTGATACTTAAGCGCTCAGCAATCAGCAATCAGCCAGGGTCACATCGAAAGGCAGGGTCTCCCGAACCGTAGCAGTCTGTCCGTCGACCGGTGTCGGCACCGTGCCATGCCAGAGATAAGAGGGGAAGAGCACCAGTAGGCCCTCCGTTGGACTGATCTGCGCAATCGGCGCCAACTCGTCAGGCAAACGGAACGGGGGAATTCCAAAACGTATCGCGCCGTGATCACCATCAGCGGTTTTTGCTGTGGTGAGGTAATAGGCCGCACTCAGGAATCCCTCGGGATGGATATGCGACCGGTGAAAGCCGCCGGGCTGGAGACGAACGCCCCAGCAACTTTTGATCTCCGGGGTCACGGGCCCGCGGTGTCGACTTGGGTAGGCTTCGACAGAACCTATGTAGGCGCCTGCCGCCTCAAGACACTGCTCGAGATAAGCATGCACCGTCGACAGGCCGCAGGTAGCAAGGTTCCGGCAGGTCTGACTGCCGCCGCGCAAACTCTGGTCGACGGGGTGGCGTTGATAGCAATGAAATTCCTCAACACTCTGCCTAAGGGCTTTGTTGAACGTCGACATATCCGCGAAGCCCGGCGGGGCATCCAGATGCGTTGGGACGATCAAGCTGCGCAACCTGTCCTCGCTGACTACGCCGAGTAAGCGCTCCGCAACCAGCAGAAGTGCATTCGCATGGGTCGAATCCGCTGACTGCTTGATTGCCTGGCTGCAGAGCGCCCGGACGTCTGCGTAGCGGCCGTTCATAAGCAGCGCCGAAGCGTAGGCTTCAAGACACCCTGAGAATTCCCTCGATGCGCGGTAGGCAAGCTCCGCGCATTGCAGCGCCCGGACCGGATCACCCAGCTCCACGTAGATCCACGCGGCGCTGAGTGGAAACTCGAGGACGTTGCGCATTTTTTCGGGCATCTGCGCCAGCATTTCCAGCGCCAGGTTCAAGCTGTCGCTCTGACGACAGAGCTCTACCGCGACGAAGCCCAGCTCAGGGTGCGCCACGTGCCCGAGAAGCAGGCTCTCGAAAGCGCTTTCGTCACCACGCAACCAGTAAAGCTTTGCAAGATTGCGCAGGGTGTCCGGTGTGGGAGAGCGCTGATGGGCACTCAGCGTATAGGCGATGGCTTCATCTGTCCGACCCTGCTCGCTGAGCGTCCGGCCGAGCATGAAGGGGATCGCCGGGTCGCCTGAGCGCTCAAGCAGCTGCTCAAAAGCGACGCGCGCCTCATCCAGCTCGCCGCGCTCAAGGGCTGCCGTCGCATGTTGATAGGCTTCTGCAACCGTTGCTGACGTGGCATCCATCTGCCTCAAGACCTCCGTGCACTTCGCCAATTTACAGGATACAAAAAAAAACAGCGGGCAATGCCCGCTGTTTTGTGTCGCCGGGATTGCTCCCTAGAACGAGTAGCCGACCCGGAGGAAATACGTTCGCCCGAACACGTCGTAGGTCGCTGGCCAGGTGTTTGCCTGCTGAGCGTTTCCGCCCAGGACGGGAGGATCAACATCAAACAGGTTCTGCACACCGGCCTGCAGGCTCAGGCCAGCGTCGAGCGTGTACTGCACGGAACCGTCGATGTAGCTTTCAGCATCAATGGTCTCTACCGTGAAGTCCTTGGCGTCCGTGTCGTCATCAACCTCGCCTATGTAACGCCATACGACCTGCGCGGTAAGGCTATCGCGACCGTAGGTAGCAGCGATCCGGTGCTTGTACTCCGGAAGAGGCTGGCCACAGTTGTTACCGAATCTGCCGGCGCACTCGAGGGGACTGTCACCCTCGAAGGCGGTGAAATCCGACTCCGTGGTGTAGGTGCCGACATATTGCAGTCGGATGTTTCCACCCAGGGCATCGAAGTTGTAATCGCCCAACAGGTCAAAACCAACCAGTGTCTGGACAGCAACGTTCTGGCTCAACGTATCAACCCGGTCCAGGAAGCCCGTGGGACCACGCCGCACTACGTTACAGAACGGGCTGCCGGCGCCACCCTGAGGATTGGTCGGATCATAACAGGTCCCGAGTACATTGCTCGCACCACCGCCGAAGGGCGTGATGAAGTCCTCAATCTCAATGTTGAAGTAATCGAGGCTCGCCGTGAAGCCAGGCAGAAATTCGGGGCTGACTACGACGCCGAGCGTGAAGGTGTCGGCTGACTCCTCAGTCAGGTCAGGGTTACCGCCGGTAAGCGCCTGTACCTGACTGGCCGGTACGTTGAGGGCCGGACTACCTACCGAGTCGGCAGGGACGCCCGTGGCCACACAGATTGCGGCGACGTCTGGCGTGGGATTACCTCGCGCTGAGCAGGGGTCCTCTCCAGCCGGAGCGCCAATGGCCTGCGGAGAGAAGAGCTCTCCGATGTTGGGGGCCCGGGTTGCCGTGCTGAAGCTACCGCGGAAACGGATATCGCTGATAGGCGCCCAAGAAAAATCAGCTTTGTAGTTGTCGACCGTACCAATAGTGTCGAAGTCGGAGTAGCGATACGCCAGAGTGACGTCCAGAGACTCAACCAACGGCGCATCTGCCAGGAGCGGGATGTAGACCTCACCGAAGACCGACTGTTCGCTGAAGCCGCCTTTAACCGGAGGTGCGGCATTGAAGCCCGCGATGTTACCTGAGGCCAGATCCTGAGACGGAACAAAGTCGAAGTCGTTGGAGATCCACTCGAGACCAAAGGCGGCCGACACCGTGCCGGCGGGCAGCTCGAACAGGTCGCCGGTAACCGTGGCTCCTGCAATTTCCTGGATAAAGGTAGCGTTAGAGGTCACCGCGGTACGCAGGAACGCAGCGCCGGCTTCAGAGATGTTGCCCTCACCAAAAATGTTTATGGGAGCACAGGCTGTAGTGGCGCCACCGGACCCCGGATTGGCACACACGCCCCCGGTGGGGTCGGCGTCCAGATCCAGCAGCAGCGCCTGTGCGAAACGCTCCCGGCTCACGTTGCCCAGCTGGGTTTCAGCATTGTCAACCTGACCGCGCTGATAATATACGTCGTAGTTCCAGGAATCGTTAATGTCGCCGCGAGCGCCTACCTGGAAATTGAAAGACGTAAATTTGCTGTCTGAAAATCGTGGACCAACCTCTTCAAGGCGCCGACGAAGGTCAAAAGAGCCGGGTAACACGGCTGTGTCAGCAATGCCATTGCCGTTGCTATCGACCAGGTTGCCGTCGCCATCCACCGCACCGACTGCATCGGACAGCAACTGCTGTACGCCCGGATCGAGAAAGGGGCTGCCATCGAGCGTGAACTCTGCCGCCGTAAAGATCGGCGTCGGCGCGAGCTGCTGGGGCACGGAGCTTGAGGTGTACATGACGCGCGAGTAGATCTCGACTTGATCGGTCAGTTCGAAAGAAGCGAGGCCCGTTGCCTGGTAGCGCTCCTGGGGCAACTGCATGTAGTTGACCGGCGCGTAGTTGTAGTTGTCTTCGGCGCCATTATAGGGCCGTGCGGTGCCGTCCTGATTGAACAGGATCGAGGAAGCGCCAAAAGCATCCGAAATGGCAGTGGTAAAGATGCCCGTCTGTGGAATACCCGATGACCCACTCGGCACGAGACCGTCTAGCGCACTATTGTCCGATTGAGCCACGTTCGCGAATTTGCGGTCACCCTGGAAGAGTTCCTCGCGATCTGTCCACTGCACGTTGAGGACGGCGTTACCGCGATCATTAGCGAAGTTTCCGCCGACCGTGAGGTCAATTGTAGTGAGCGAAGCGTCGCCCTCTTCGGTCTGCTGCGTGCTGAAGTTGAGGTCAACACCCTCGAAATCATCACGAAGAATGAAGTTCACAACCCCGGCCACGGCATCCGCGCCATAGACCGCGGAGGCACCGCCGGTGAGAACTTCTACGTTTTTGATCAGCGCGGTGGGGATCTGGTTGATGTCAACCACACCGGCACGGGAAGTCGGGGTTACGCGCTTGCCGTCAATCAGGACCAGCGTTCGGTTCGCACCGAGACCGCGCAGGTCAACGGACGCGGTACCGTCACCGGGGTTGTTGGACGTCCGATCCAGACCGGGGACTGCCTGCGGGAGCGAGTTAAGCAGCGTCTCGGTGTTCACGGTATTAGTGAGAACCAACTGCTCGCGATCAACACTCGTGATCGGAGCGTTACTGGTGAAGTCGCGTCGGGCAATGCGCGAACCCGTAACAACAACTTCTTCCACGAGTACGTCTGCCGGTGCCTGGGCCTGTGCCCCGATTGCAGTCAGGGACACCATCGGTGCCAGCGCAGCTCGGACCGCAAAGCTTAGGGGGTTAAGCTTCATTCTCGCCATCTTTAGTTCTCCTGTTAATGACACTTGATCTGTAATAACCCTTGCTGAGCCAAGCCAAGCCAAGGGTGGTTGCGCACTTGTGTACGCTCATGCACTTGGGAGGCAATAGTACCTTGCTTGAGAACAATTCGTTTTCAGTAAATGCAGAAAACTTAGGCAATATTTACATAAAACGCTCCGCCTGCGGAACTTCCTGCCGGCATGCCGATTCGCGAGCGCCGCTCGTGATATCGTTCCTGCAATGAACAGTCAGGCAAACAATTGGTCTGCATATTGGCGACAGGACGGAGCCGGCGGGGAGGTATTTGTCGGACCCGAAGGGAAAGTCAACGCTGAAATCGCCGCCTTTTGGCGCTCGCTTTTCGCAGGCGTTGATACGGGAGCCCGCATCATCGACATTGCCTGCGGCGCGGGTTCGATATTCGGGCATGTGGGTGAGCCTGACAACTACGAACTTGTCGCCGCAGATCTTTCTGTCGACGCACTCCAGCTGCTCAGGACGCGCACCCCGGGCGCCGCGGCCGTAGTTGCCTCTGCCAGCGCGCTGCCTTTCCGACAGAACAGCTTCGATCTGGTTGTCAGCCAGTTCGGCGTCGAATACGCAGGTCCGGAGGCATTTGAGCACGCCTTTCACCTGTTAAAGCCAGGTGGGCAAATCGTGACCCTGAGCCATATCCGAGACGGCTTGATTGACCGTAAGAACGCGACACTCCAGGCTGGCGTGCGCAAAGCCGAGGACATCGACTTCATCGCACTCGCAGTTCGCCTCACGCGGGCAGCATTCAGTGGAGCTGGCGTAGAGGAGGCCGTGCGCCAGTTTCAGCCCGCCGAGAAAGCGATGGCTGCCTTTGTTGCAGAGCACCCCGGAGGTTTGCACGGTCACCTTTACGCCGGATTTCGCCAGCTTATTGAGCGAAGGGCGCGCTACGACGAGAAGGACATTCTGGATTGGCTGAACGGGATGACCTCGGAGCTTGACCTGCACCGCCTGCGACTTCATGAGATGCGAAAAGCAGCGCTCGATGACACGGCTATCGAGAAAGTGCGCACAGCGGCCAATTGCTGCGGAGTGTCCCTGACCATCGGCCAGATGACTCTGGCGGGTCAAACTTCACCGGTGGCCTGGCGGATTGAGGGGCTGAAACGCTGACGCGGGGCAATTGGCGCGGCAGGCAGGATAAACGGGCGCCTGCGCAGCTGCCGTCGCTGCGGCCCTCGACAGCATGATTTCATGTCCCTATACTTTTTTGCTTCGTTTCAAGGGCCGACCAGTCCACTGGTGACACGGAGATCCCCGCGCTCATGCCCTATGATCTGCAAAACAGACGCTACCCTGTCCTCGTCCGAGAGCCCGCCGCGCGTGCGTCCCCAGGCAGATCACTGGCGCTGGCACTGTGTCTCGCGATCGGCAGCGATGCCTTTGCGCAGCGTGCCACCGAAAACGTGGTCCGCTCCGTGTCCGATGCCTTCGGCGCCAGCGTGGGCAACGAACAGATCGGCCTTTACAGTATCACCAACGTGCGCGGCTTCAGTCCCACGGCAGCGGGCAACGTGCGGATCGAGGGGCTGTTCATTGATCTCGCCTCAGACTTCAGCAACCGCCTGATCGACGGCTCCACGATCCGCGCCGGACTGGCCGCACAGGGATACCCGCTGCCCGCTCCGACGGGTATCGCGGATTTCTCGCTGCGCCGCGTCGCCGATGATCCCACCCAAAGCTTCATCATCGAACGCAGTGCCTACGGCGGGGCGCTCGTGGCCGCTGATCTCCAGGCGCGATGGCGTGATGACCTCGAGACGACCTTTGGCGTCGGCTATCAGGAGCGCGAAGTAGGCGATGGCACCACGGATATCTCCGCGAGCGCGGGCGGCAACATACGCTATGCGCCGAATGACGTCGCCGAGATCACGGTCTTTGCCGACTACGTTGAGGAGCTTCAGAATCAATTTTCGCAGCGCTATTTCTCCGGCGGTCCCTGGCTACCCCCGCGCGTGACGCCCCTGAAGTTTGTCGGCCAGCCCTGGGTCGAGTTCGATGGGCCCCGTTACAACGCGGGATTTCTTGCCAGCTATCGCCCTGACGCCTGGGAGTATCGCCTGGGCGTTTTTCGCTCCAGCCGTGAACGCAGTATCCAGTCCGCCCAGCTTTACCTTGATGTGCAGCCGGACGGGTCGGCACGCCGCCGCTCGGCCCTCGGGCCACCCACGACATTGCAGTCAGACTCCCTCGAGGCGCGCGCGACCCGCTACCTGGTCGAAGGCCCTCGCCAGCACAGCCTGACCTTTAACCTGCGCGCCCTGCAGCGAGAGCGGGACTACGGTGGCACCGTCGGCATTGACCTGGGTGAGGCCAACATTGATGAACCCGTTTTCTTCGAGCGTCCCGAAGTAGAATTGGGGGAACTCACCCGCGAGTTCGTGGAGCAGGTCACTCTGGGACTGAGCTACGATCTTCAATGGGAGAATATCGGACAACTGAACGTCGGAGTGCAGCAATCCAACTACGCCCGCGATGTACTGGTGCCCGACGGCGAGACACTCAGCATCGAAGAGAATCCCGTGCTGTTTAATGTCACTGCCAACGCACCCCTGAGCCAGAGCCTCGTGGCCTACGGCGGCATCGTGCGCGGCTTCGAGGAAAGCCCCGTGGCACCATCCACTGCCATCAACCAGAACGAAGCCCCGCCGGCAGCACAGACGCAACAGATTGACGCCGGCCTGCGCATGGGCTTTGGCAACCTGACCGCCGTCGCCGGGGTCTTCGAGATTGAAAAGCCCTTTTTCGGCCTCGACGAGGATCGTTTTTTTGGCGAACAGGGCATGCAGGTCAATCGCGGCGTGGAGCTCTCGCTGGCGGGCCCGGTGACAGACGCACTGCAGCTGGTTCTGGGCACCGTGCTCTACGACGTGAGACTGAGCGGCGAGGCCGTGGACGCAGGTGTGCTGGCCGACAGCCCTGTGGGTGCAATCACGCGATCGACGACACTCAACCTCGACTACCGACCACCCTGGGCACCCGGCTGGTCCTTCGATCTCGGTCTGACCAGCCGCGGCGAGCAGAATGGAGACGCACAGGGGCTCGTCGAAATTGAACCGCGCACACTCCTTGATCTGGGCCTGCGTCGCCAGTTTTCCGTCGCGGCTAACGATGTGGTCATCCGCGGCCGCCTGACGAACGTGTTCGACGAGTTTGGCTG
>CAZGGN010000003.1:22284-51502 GCA_964525195.1 uncultured Congregibacter sp. | reverse complement strand
CAGCTCCCGGCGACCCCAGTCGGCCAGGCTGATGTCCGCAACGCGGTAGTCCGGCGTGTTGTCGATCTTGGTTACAGTGCTCATGTGGTGCTCCCTTTACTTCGATTTAATGTTCGGTGTGTTGATTCTGTTGTCATTTATCCGGCGCGAACGCCAGGTGTTGAGTGGGCCGGGGTGGCTTTTGAGGGTACCGATCGCCAGGGATGGCGATCGCTAAGCCACGCCATGGATGGCATCTTTTGGCGTCCCTCAAAAGCCACCCCGGCCTGCTCAACACCGATTCGAAGCATTAGCCCCGACTTGAGTGTCTAGACCGCTGCCTTCAGCGCTTCAGCCTTATCCGTCTTCTCCCAGGTAAAATCCGCATCCTCGCGACCGAAGTGACCATAGGCCGCGGTCTTGCGATAGATCGGCCGCTTCAGGTCCAGCATGTCGACCAGGCCCTTGGGGCGCAGGTCAAAGTGCTCGCGTACGAGTTCGACGATGCGCGTGTCAGAGATGCGTCCCGTACCGAAAGTGTTCACCGAGATTGAAGTGGGCTCGGCCACGCCAATGGCGTAGGACACCTGAATCTCACAGCGATCGGCCAGACCGGCGGCGACGATGTTCTTGGCCACGTAACGACCCGCGTAAGCGGCGGACCGATCGACCTTGGACGGATCCTTGCCCGAAAAGGCCCCGCCGCCATGGCGGGCCATGCCACCGTAGGTATCGACGATGATTTTGCGCCCGGTCAGGCCGCAGTCACCCACCGGTCCACCAATGATGAACTGGCCCGTGGGGTTGATGTGATAGCGCGTGCCGGCGTGCAGCCACTCGGCCGGCAGCACTTCCTTGATGATCATTTCCATGACGGCTTCGTGGATGTCGGACTGGGCAATGTCAGCGTCGTGCTGGGTAGACAGCACGACGGCGTCCACGGCGACGGGCTTGCCGTTCTCGTAGCGCAGGGTGACCTGACTTTTGGCGTCCGGGCGCAACCAGCCAAGAGTGCCCTGCTTGCGCAGCTGGGCCTGCTTTTCGACCAGGCGATGAGAGTAATAGATCGGTGCGGGCATCAACACCTCGGTTTCGTTGCTGGCGTAGCCAAACATCAGGCCCTGGTCGCCGGCGCCCTGCTCTTTATCCACGCCCTCGTCTACACCCATGGCAATATCGTGGGACTGCTTGCCGATCGCATTGAGCACGGCGCAGGAAGCGCCGTCAAAGCCCACGTCGGAGCTGTTGTAGCCAATATCCAGTACGACGCCGCGGACGATTTCCTCGAGATCGACGTAGGTGCTGGTGGTGACCTCGCCGGCCACCACCACCATGCCGGTCTTGACCAGGGTCTCTACGGCGACCCGGGCGTCCGGGTCGTCGGCAAGAATATGGTCCAGAACCGCGTCAGAAATCTGGTCGGCCATTTTGTCCGGATGACCCTCGGATACAGATTCCGAAGTAAAGATGCCGTATTCGCTCATTGTTTTTCCTTTTTACAACTTGATCAATATTGGGGTAACGGGTGTCTTGTTACGCAGTGTCTTGCGCCGCGCCAAACAGGCGTACCTGCAATTTGAAGCCATTGCGCTGGCCCAGATAGCTGCTCGCGACTTCCCTGAGTCCGGCATCGGCCGCCCAGTCTTGAATTTCCTCCGGCGCGAAACCCAGCCACAGGTCACCACAATTCTCCCGGGTCCAACCCTGGCGGTGTTCGCAGAGCTCTGTGATCAGCAGGGTCCCCGTTGTCGTCAGGGTGCTGGCCGCTTCGCGCAGAGTGCTGGCCGGATCCGGCGTGTGGTGCAGGACCATATTCATCACCACAAGATCCGCCTCCAGCGTTTGGAGTGTCGGATGGCGTGTGTCCCCGAGCAGAAACTGCACGTTGTCCAGTGAGTCATCGCTGGCGGTCTTCTGTGCGGCTTCGAGCATCGCGGGTGCGTTATCCACAGCCACGACCTTGGCGTAAATTTGTGACAGCCTGCTTAGCAGCCAGCCTTCCCCGGGGCCGACTTCAAGGGCCAGTTGCCTGTTTGGCCCGGGAAGAGATTCCAGTAGAGCGTAGACTGCTGCCGCATAGCGTTCCGGCGCGGCAATGAGGTCCTGCTGCTCGCGGAAGCGATCGGCATTCAGACGGAAAAAGTCCCTGGAGTTTTGCTCGCGCTGGCGCTGCAGGGCGACGCGCCGCTCTTCCGCGGAGGCGTCGAGTTCCAGCGCGTCGGCCGCCGCGAACAGAGCCTGCTGCAGAGCGGCAAAAGGATCCTCGCTGGCCAGTTCGCGGCGCCGATAAAAAATATGGTTGCCATCGCGCTGACTGCTCAACAGTCCCGCGGCACTCATCAATTTCAGGTGGTGACTCAGAGCCGGCTGACGCACATCCAGCACTTCGCACAGCTCGGATACATCCATTGCATCGTGGCGCAGCAGACGCAGGACGCGCAGGCGCAGCGTATCGGCGGCGGCCTTGCACAGCCCTGCGAGCAGGTCCTCTGCCTCGGGCGCAGAGGCCAGGGCGAGATTGGCGGAGGTAATGGAGGTCATAAGGGCGCGGAGTGTAGCAGCTGCCAAAGCTATATCAAAGAAAATTGATATAGATTGAAATCACTTATTGTTCTGCTCGAGGGCTTACGCGACAATGCGCGCCCCGTTGCAGTCGCCCCAGGAATGACCATGTCCAGCCCAAACATGCCCAGTCGAACCGATCTCGCCAACGCTATCCGCGCTCTTGCGATGGATGCGGTACAGAAAGCCAATAGCGGACATCCGGGCGCTCCGATGGGCATGGCGGATATTGCCGAGGTCCTGTGGAACGATTTCCTGCGCCACAACCCGAGCAATCCGCACTGGCCGAATCGGGACCGCTTTGTGCTCTCGAACGGCCACGGTTCCATGCTGATTTATTCGCTGCTGCACCTCTCGGGCTACGACCTGCCGATGAGTGAGCTGGAAAACTTCCGCCAGCTGCACAGCAAAACGCCCGGGCATCCGGAGTACGGTTATGCCCCGGGCGTCGAGACCACCACCGGCCCGCTGGGTCAGGGCATCAGTAACGGTGTGGGCATGGCGATCGCCGAGAAAGCACTCGGGGCGCAATTCAATCGACCAGAACATAATATAATCGATCACTATACTTACGTTTTTCTGGGAGATGGCTGCCTGATGGAGGGTGTTTCCCACGAGGTCTGCTCTCTTGCGGGCACTCTGGGTCTGGGCAAGCTGATCGCATTTTACGACGACAACAGTATCTCCATTGACGGCGATGTGGCGGGCTGGTTCAGCGACGACACGCCGCGGCGCTTTGAGGCCTATGGTTGGCAGGTCATTCCGGCGGTGGATGGCCATGATCCGGCGGCAGTGCATGCCGCAACCGAGGCCGCCCGTGCAGACACGGCGCGCCCTACCCTCATTTGCTGCCGCACGGTCATTGGCAAGGGCGCACCCCACAAGCAGGGCACGGCGGCAACTCACGGCGCGCCGCTGGGGGCGGAAGAAATTGCCGCGACGCGCGAAGCGATCGGCTGGCATTACCCTCCCTTCACGATTCCCGATGATATTTACGCCGGCTGGGATGCAAAGGCCCGCGGTGCCGAAGCCGAGGCCGGCTGGAACGCTGCGATGGAGCGTTACCGGGAGGCTTATCCGGAGCTTGCGGCGGAGCTGTTACGCCGCCTGTCCGGCGATTTGCCCGCAGATTTTGCCGCAAAGGTGCAGGCTTACATCGAGCAATGCCAGGCCGAAGGCCAGAGCATTGCCTCGCGCAAGGCCTCGCAAAATGCGATCAATGCCTTCGGCCCGCTACTCCCGGAGCTGATGGGGGGCAGCGCGGATCTCGCCGGTTCCAACCTCACCCTCTGGTCTGATTCCCACGGCCTGAGTGCGGCGGATGCGAGCGGCAACTACATTTACTACGGCGTCCGCGAGTTCGGTATGTCGGCGATTATGAACGGTATCGCTCTGCACGGTGGATTTATCCCCTACGGCGGCACCTTCCTGATCTTCATGGAGTACGCGCGCAATGCGGTGCGTATGGCCGCATTGATGCGCCAGCGCTGCATTTTCGTTTATACCCACGACTCTATTGGCCTGGGGGAAGACGGGCCGACGCACCAGCCCGTCGAGCAGTTGACCGCACTGCGCGCCACGCCGAATCTTCAGACCTGGCGCCCCTGCGACGCGGTCGAGTCGGCCGTGTGCTGGAGCGCTGCGATTGAGCGGCATGACGGGCCGTCGGCGCTGGTGTTCTCCCGCCAGGCGCTGCCGCACCAGCCCCGCGATGCACAGCAGCTGGCGAATATCGCTCGCGGCGCCTACGTACTGCGTGACGGTGGGGCTGCGCCGGAGGCGATCATCATTGCGACCGGCTCGGAAGTCGGTCTGGCCATGCAGGCTGCTGAGCAGCTGGCCGGGCGTGCGATCCGCGTCGTCTCCATGCCCTGCGCCGAGGTGTTTGAAGCCCAGGACGCTGCCTACCGCGAGTCCGTTCTGCCCAGCGACTGTCTCGCCCGGGTCGCGGTTGAGGCCGCGCACGTCGACTACTGGTACAAGTATGTGGGCCTCGATGGGCGTATCGTGGGTATGAGTACCTTTGGCGAATCCGCACCGGCAGAGGAGCTGTTTGAGCAGTTTGGCTTTACGGTGGATCACGTGGTTGCTGTGCTCAACGAGGTTCTTGAGGTCATTTAGGCAGCATGCTTCGGGTCGCCATCAACGGCTACGGCCGTATCGGCCGCACGCTGCTCAGGGCGCTGCAGGAAAGTCCGCATCGCAGTGCCCTGCAGGTGGTCGCCATCAACGAGCTGGCCGATGCGGCAACCGTTGCGCATCTGACTCGCTATGACTCCACCCATGGGCGATTTCCCGGAGCCGTAGAGCTCTGCGAAGAGACACTGATCGTCGCCGGACAGAAAAAAGTTCTCCTGCACGAGGCCGATATTGCGGCACTTGACTGGCGGCGCGATGCGGTGGACATGGTTCTGGAGTGTTCCGGCGCTTTTTCAGATCGCGCGACGGCCGAGGGGCATATCCAGGCCGGTGCGCGGCGGGTATTGTTCTCTCAGCCCGGGGAGGCGGATGTCGACAGCACTGTGGTTTATGGTGTCAATCACCAGAGTCTGCGTGCCGAGCATACGGTGGTGTCGGCCGCTTCCTGCACAACCAACGGCATCGTGCCGGTCATCGTGGCGCTGGATGCGGCCTTTGGTATCGAGCACGGGACGATTACGACCATTCACTCGGCGATGAACGATCAGCCGGTGCTGGATGCCTATCACAACACCGATTTACGCAAGACCCGCGCGGCCGGCCAGTCGATTATCCCGGTGGATACGGGACTTGCCCGGGGCGTTGAACGGATTCTTCCGGCCCTTGCGGGGCGCTTTACCGCGCAGGCCCTGCGCGTGCCGACGCTCAATGTGTCGGCCATGGATCTCACGGTGGTGGTAAATCAGGACGTGAGCGAGGCCGACATCAATCGCGCGCTGGCGAACGCGGCCGCCTCGCAGTTTGAGGGTGTCCTGGGCTATACAGAGGAGCCGCTGGCGTCCTGCGATTTCAACCGCGACAGCCGCTCCAGTATCATCGATGCCTGTCAGACCCGCGTCAGCGGCAAGCGGCTGGTCAAGGTTCTGACCTGGTTTGACAATGAGTGGGGCTACGCGAACCGCATGCTGGATGTGGCGCGCTACTGGTCCGATTTAAGCGCGGCGTCGGCGCAGCGCTAACAGTTTCCGCCGAAGGAGTACCTGGAATGAGTCTTTCCCTTACGCGCATGGACGAACTCGCCCTTGCAGGCCAGCGTGTGTTGATTCGCGAGGATCTCAATGTCCCGCTAAAGGACGGGGAGATCAGCTCCGATGCGCGGATTCGCGCGGCGCTGCCGACCATTCAGCAGGCCCTCGCCGGGGGTGCCAGGGTCATTCTGATGTCGCATCTGGGGCGGCCCGTCGAAGGCGAATTCGACCCACAGTTTTCCCTGCAGCCGGTAGCCGATCATCTCACCGGGCTGCTGGGTTCCCCCGTGCGACTGCTTGCGGACTGGCGGGAGGGCGTCGCGGTCGATGATGGCGAAGTAGTGCTGCTGGAAAACGTCCGCTTTAACCCCGGTGAGAAGAAAAACGACGATACGCTGGCCAGAGCCTACGCGGCGCTTTGCGACATCTTTGTGATGGATGCCTTTGGTACGGCGCACCGCGCCCAGGCCTCCACCCACGGTGTGGCGCGTTTTGCCCCCAAAGCCTGCGCTGGTCCCCTTCTCGCTGCAGAACTCGAGGCGCTGGAAAAAGCCCTCGCAGCGCCCGCGCGACCCATGGTGGCGATCGTCGGCGGTGCCAAGGTGTCCACCAAGCTTGAAGTCCTGGATACGCTCGCTGACAAAGTCGATCAGCTGATCGTCGGGGGTGGCATCGCCAACACCTTTCTGGCCGCTGCCGGTCATCCGGTAGGTAAATCGCTGTGTGAACACGAACTGCTTGATGAGGCCCGGCGCATCAGCGCCAAGACCTATATCCCCCTCCCCAGCGATGTAGTGACTGCCAAGGCCTTCGCGGAGGACGCAGCGCCGACCACCTGCTCGATCAATGACGTCGGCGATGACGATATGATTCTGGATATCGGCCCCAAATCCGCCGAGGCGATGGCTGCCTTGCTGCGCGACGCGGGCACTATCCTCTGGAACGGTCCCGTCGGCGTCTTCGAGTTTGCCAGCTTTGCCGGTGGCACCGAGTCACTGGCGCGTGCAATTGCGGACAGTGCCGCATTTTCCCTCGCCGGCGGCGGCGATACGCTCGCCGCAATTGACAAGTTTGGCATTGCGGATAAGGTCTCTTATATATCCACCGGTGGCGGGGCCTTCCTCGAATACGTTGAAGGCAAAGTGTTGCCCGCGGTCGCGGTGCTCGAAGAGCGCGCCCGGGAGGGCTGAATGTCCACCGGATTGACCGGCTACCGGTCCCAAGCGAATCTCATTTTAGGAGAGCAAACATGGCTTTGATCAGTCTGCGTCAACTGCTGGATCATGCGGCGGAGCACGACTACGGCGTACCGGCTTTTAACGTCAATAATCTCGAGCAGACCCGGGCGATCATGGAGGCCGCGGATGCCACCGATTCGCCGGTGATTATGCAGGCCAGTGCAGGGGCCCGGAAATACGCGGGAGCACCCTTCCTGCGCGCGTTGATGGAAGCGGCCATGAACGAGTTTCCGCATATTCCGGTGGTCGTGCATCAGGACCACGGTGTATCGCCGGCGGTCTGCCAGCGCTCGATTCAGCTGGGCTTCAGTTCGGTCATGATGGACGGCTCCCTTGGCGAAGATGGCAAGACGCCGATGGACTATGACTACAATGTCTCGGTGACGCGCACGGCGGTAGCAATGGCCCACGCCTGCGGCGTTTCGGTAGAAGGCGAGCTCGGCTGTCTGGGCTCTCTGGAAACCGGCGAAGCCGGTGAGGAAGACGGCATCGGTGCCGAGGGCAAGCTGACCCACGATCAGATGCTCACGGACCCGGAAGAAGCTGCGGAGTTTGTCAAAGCGACACAGGTTGACGCGTTGGCGATTGCCTGTGGCACGAGCCACGGCGCCTACAAGTTCACCCGGCCCCCGACCGGGGACATCCTGGCTATTGACCGTATCAAGGAAATTCACTCGCGTATCCCCCACACCCATCTGGTGATGCACGGTTCCTCGTCGGTGCCCCAGGAGTGGTTGGCGATTATCAATGAGTTTGGCGGCGAGATTCCGGAAACCTATGGCGTGCCGGTCGAGCAGATTCAGGAGGGCATTCGCCACGGGGTGCGCAAGGTCAACATTGATACGGACCTGCGTCTGGCTTCTACCGGTGCGGTGCGACGTTTTCTGGCGCAGAACCCGAGCGAGTTCGATCCACGCAAGTATCTGAAAGAAACCCAGGTGGCGATGCGGGATATCTGCAAGGCCCGCTACGAGGCCTTTGGCACCGCGGGACAGGCGAGCAAGATCCGTGTGCTGTCGCTGGAGGCGATGCGGCTCCGCTACGACGATGGCAGTCTGACGCCAAAGGTTAACTGATCAGGCCTGCGCCCGGGGGCTCGGCGTCGGCAGGGTCCCTCTTGGAGTTGGTTTGTGTCGCCAAGTTTTAGCTGTTTTCCAGAAGATGGAGCGAAATAGCGACGCCTTCGAAGAACATCTGCACCGATATAATCACCAGAATCATTCCCATGAGGCGCTCCATGGCCATCAGGCCGCGATTGCCCAGGGCTTTGAGCAACAGCGGCGATGCCATCAGCACGCAGGCCGATACGGCCCAGGCGCCGACGAGGGCCAGCGTCCAGTCGAGCATGCGATTGGGGTCAGTGTTGACCATTAGCATCGCAATAGCCAGTGACGAGGGGCCGGCCACGGCGGGAATCGCCAGCGGGACAATAAAGGGTTCGCCGTCGGGGGTATCCCCGAGCAACCCGTAGGGTGACGGGAAGATCATGCGCAAAGCGATCAGAAACAAAATGATCGCGCCACCGATACTGATCGACTCCTGGCGCAGGCCCATCGCCTCGAGCACGGTGCTGCCGCCATAGAGGAAGAGCAGCAGGACGCCCAGGGCAATCAGCAACTCGCGAAAAATCACCCAGTAACGCCGGCGACCCTCGACATCCTTGAGTACTGCCAGAAATATCGGCACATTGCCCAGCGGATCCATGACCAGCAACAGGGTAATAAAAGCGCTTAAAAGCGTGTCCACGGCCGACGCTCCGCCATCAGGGGCGCGGGAGTATAAAGACCCGCGGAAAATAGCGCCATGCGGAGGTCTTTGTGAAGACACGGGAGCTGATCCGGGCGCGCAGGCTTTGTTAGACTTGGCTTTTTTATACGAGGCGATGCATATGTTGTCGACCAAGCACCGTTATGCCCTGTTCGCGGGACTCCTTCTTCTTCCGGGGAGCGGACTGTCTCTGTCCGCGGATGAGGGCTTCCCCGGCTTTCAAAAGCTGATGAGTGATGAGGAGTTTCGGCAGTCCGGGCTGCAAAAGCTGAGCAATCAGGAGCTTGATGCACTGAATCAATGGCTTATCCGTTACACGGCGGGAGAGGCGCAGGTTCTCAAGGAGACCAATGAGGTCGTCCGCGAGGCCGAAAAGAGCTACGAGATTGAGAGCAGCATTGTCGGAGAGTTCACTGGCTGGTCCGGCGACACCCTGTTTCGCCTGGAGAACGGTCAGGTATGGAAGCAGCGCCTTTCCGGACGCTATCCGTACCGCGGCCCGGCTAACCCCCCGGTGAGAATCAGCAAGAACTGGTTGGGCTTCTACGTACTCACCCTGATCGAGTCCGGACGCACCGTTGGTGTAAGTCGCGTTCGCTAGGGTTGGCAAGGCGGTTTATCGCCCTGCGCTCTCGTCAAAACACAGGGACCCAGCATCACCGGTTCTCATCTGGAGGCCTGTTTGCAGCGCCCGGTCTTGCAAAAGCGCTTGAAGTGGCGGCTGTAAGTCACTGTATTTTTCTCTGTTGTCGTTCAAATCATGTGAATTTTTCACAACCGCCGCGGGTGTGGACTGTGTAACATCGGCCGCGCAGTTGGAGAACCTACGCCGCCTAGTGCGTGGTCACAGCCAACGGTCTCACTTCACAGGGGAAATACTATGTTGCATAAGAAACCGCTATCGATGGCGGTAAGCGCTGCCATCGGCGTGGCATCGGCCCTGAACATGGCTCCGGCCTTTGCTCAGGACGATACACTCGTAGAAGAAGTTGTGGTAACCGGTTCGCGTATTCAGCGCGCCAACCTGGTTTCATCAAGCCCGGTACAGCAGCTCGACGCAGAGCAGCTGCGATTCACCGGCCTGACACGTGTCGAGGATGCGCTTGCAGCGATCCCGGCTATTTCACTCGACCAGTCATCCGGCCAGGCTATTGAAGCGGTGGGTACGGCAACGCTTCAGCTGCGTAACCTCGGCGCCCAGCGTACGCTGGTATTGATGAACGGCCGCCGTCTGCCGGCTAACTCGCCCAACGGTGGCGACGCGTCGTCTGCAGCTGACATCAACTTTATTCCCGGCCAGTTGGTTGAGCGCGTAGAAGTGCTCACCGGTGGTGCTTCGTCTACCTACGGCGCCGACGCTGTGGCGGGTGTTGTCAACTTCATCATGATGGACGACTTCGAAGGCATCAAGATCGACGGTCAGTTCGGCCAGTTCCGCGGCGAGAACGACGGTGGTCTGGTCGCGCGAGCGGGTGTGGCCGCAGGTGAGGACGTGCCTACGGGCTCTTACCGTGATGGCGATCAGTATGACCTGACCATGATTCTGGGCGGTAACTTCGACAACGGTCGTGGTAACGCGACCGCGTTTATGACCTACCGCGACATCGAAGGTGTGGTGCAGTCCCAGCGTGACACGTCTATTTGTCCGGTTCGCGCAAGTGGCGTCTGTCTGGGTTCGGGCACCAACCTGTCCGGCAGCTTTATCTTCCCGGATAATTCTCCGACCACCTTCCGTACAGAAGGCAATGAATGGCTCGCCGGTGCCGGTCAGGGCTTTAACTTCGCCGCGCCGTCACTGTCGCAGCGTCCCGATCGTCGCACCACGATGGGCACCTTTGCGCATTACGACATTAACGAGAAGGTCGAGGCGTATACCGAACTGATGTTTATGGACACCAAGTCCTTCACGCAGTTTGGCCAGTCGGGTATTTTCTTCAATAACTTCACCATTAATTGCGACAACCCGCTTCTGTCAGATCAGCAGCGTGCCGCGACCGGTGGCTGTGATTCACTTGACAACGATTTTGCTGCGGTTATCGGCCGTCGTAACGTCGAAGGGGGCCCGCGTAACGGCGAACAGCGTCACTCGACGTACCGCGGTGTATTCGGTCTTCGTGGTGATATCAACGATACCTGGCGCTACGATGTGTCGTACCAGTACGCGGAAGTCGATATGGCCAACCGCAACGGTAACTACGTTGACATCAACCGCGTACAGAACGCCCTGAACGTTGTTCTGGATGATAACGGGCTTCCTGCCTGTCAAGTGGCCGTTACCGAAGAGGACGTTGCATGTGTGCCCTACAACATCTTCCAGACCGGTGGTGTGACCGATGAGGCAACCGCCTACTTCAGCCAGCAGGTCTTTGAGTCGGGCCGCACCACGCAGGAAGTCCTGATGGCTTACGCCCAGGGTAGCCTGGGTGACTACGGCATCACTTCGCCCTTCGCCGAGAGCGGTGTCGAGCTGGTTATCGGTGCAGAATACCGCGAAGAGAGCCTGCAGTATGATCTGTCTGACAACGCCAAGCGCGGTGAAGCCGGTGGTTTCGGTATACCGGTCCCGACAAAGGGTCGCTACGATGTCAACGAAATCTACTTCGAAGCCAGCATCCCCCTGGTTGAAGATGCGCCTCTGGTGCAGTCTGCGACTCTGGACGTAGGTTATCGTTACTCTGACTACAGCACCGGCACAACGACCGATACCTACAAGTTTGCCGGTAGCTGGGCGATCAATGACGACATCAAACTGCGTGGTAGCTACCAGAAAGCGGTTCGTGCGCCGAACATTGTCGATCTCTTCTCGCCTGTCGGCGGCAGCCTGTACTCTGCAGATCGTGATCCCTGTAACAAGGCCAACCCCGGCGATGCGCTCAGCATCAGTGGCTACACCTTTGAGCAGTGCGCACGTTCTGGCGTGACCCAGGCCATCTGGGACCTGGGCGGTCCTGATGACAGCCCCGCGGCACAGTACAACTCGATTATCGGTGGTAACACTGACCTCAAGCCGGAAGAAGCGGAAACGTACACCCTGGGTGCTATCTGGACCCCCGGTTTTGTTGAAGGCCTGACCGTCAGCGTCGACTGGTACGATATCGAAATCACCGATGCGATTACCGGCATTCAGCCAGAGACGACCCTGCTGCAGTGTATCGAAACGGGTGATCCGCAGTTCTGTGATGCCGTTGACCGTGGTCTGAACGATACGCTCTGGATCGGTCAGGCAGCTCCGGGCCTGGGCATTGACGCGACGAAAACCAACATCGGTTTCTTCGCGGTAGAAGGTGTCGACCTGGAAATCACCTACAACTTTGATGTAGGTGATATGGGTACGGTCAATATCAGCAACCTCGCCGGCTTCGTAATTTCTTACGAGCAGGAAGAGTACGCGGGTGCAGGTATCGTCGAGTGTGAAGGTACCTACGGTGGTGCCTGTGGTGTGCCGATTCCGGACCTGAAGAACCGCTTCCAGGCAACCTGGGCGACGCCGTGGAACGTCTCGGCCAGCCTGATCTGGCGTCATATCGGTGAGCTCGAGCAGCAATTCACCGACGCACCCAATGATCTCGATGCGTACAACTACTTCGATATCTCGGCAAACTGGTCTGTGACGGACTACGCGACCCTGCGTGTCGGTATCAACAACGTGCTTGATGAAGATCCTCCCTTCGTATACCAGGGTGTGACGCCTCGTGAAAACGGCAACACGTACCCCGGCATCTACGATCCGCTGGGTCAGTATGTATTCTTCGGTGGTACTATCCAGTTCTAATCTCCTGCGGGGCTTGCCCCGCTAGTTAGAACTCACAGAGGGGCCGGGTTTTCCGGCCCCTTTTTTTTGCCTCTTTTTTGCCTTTTTCAGCCCTTTTTTCTGCTTCGATCCAGAGCTTGATGCACAATACGGATACCTGAAGGCTTTCAAGGACTCGTGTTGGCGAACGCCAAAGCGCCATGGTGTGAATTCTCAGTATCAGCAAATCTTTCAGCAGGCGCAGGCCCTGTTGCAACAAAATCGTGCGATAGATTGCATCAACTTGTGCAATCAGATGCTTCGCACCCTCCCCAGCGAGCCGAATGCCCTGCATTTGCTGGCACTCGCGCTGCTGCGTGCAGGCAGGCCCGGGGAGTCAGAGCGACAGTTTCAAAAAGCCTTAAAAGCCGCGCCCAAAAATCCTGAGTTGATGGTCGGCCACGCCAACGTGCTGCGCAGTCTGGGACGCCTTTCCGAGGCAGAGCATCGCCTGCGCAAGGCACTCAAAATCGCGCCGGACTCGCCGGCCGCGGCCTATACGCTTGCGTTGATGCTGTTTAACGATAGCCGTTTTGATGAGGCCGAACGCTATGTCGCCCGGTTGCTGGGCTCCGCGCAGCGCAACCCTGCTGTCTGGGAGCTTGGCGCCGCTATCGCGCAAAAGCGCGGCGAGATTGTTGCGGCCATCAATCGCTGCCGCGACGGGCTCGCAGTCATTCCGAAGGCGCCTCGACTATATTATTCCCTCGCGCAGCTGCTGCGCCAGGAATGTGACTTTGAGTCGGCAGCAGAAGCCTATGCTGAGGCGCTACGTCAGGGCTATGACGCCCCCGATCTCTATCGTAATGGGGCCGAGGCGCTTCTGGACGGGGGCGACGTGATGGCAGCCTGCGAGTTTGTAGCCGAGGGTGTGGATCGGTACCCGGGACATGCGCTGTTGCAACGTACCGCCGCGCGCCTGCACGCGTCTTCTGCCGCCCCCGGGGATCCCCTGGCGAAACTGGATGCCGCCGCGTATGCACAGCCGGCGAACGCGGCCTTGTGGCAGGCCCTTGTTGAATTGCTCAAGCGCCTGGATCGCGCCGAAGAAGCCTCTGAGAAACTGCGCGTGGCACGAGAGATGGGCTGCCCCGACTCGCCGGAAATACGGGTGCTTGAGGCGCTGGACGCGGCTTATCATGGCAACCCGCAGGAGGCGCTGCGCCGCTTCGAAACCTTGCTACCACAGTTCCCCCGGGACCCTTATCTATTGCGCAATTTCGCGATGCAGCTCTTGATAAGTGGCGATGCAGCGCGCGCCGCAGAGCTGTGCGAACAGGCACTGAAGAGTGTCCCCTTTGACCAAACCTTGCTGGCTTATCAGGCAACGGCCTGGCAGCTTCTGGGTGATCCGCGCGAAGACTGGCTGTGTGATTATGAGCGTATGGTCGTACCGGTGTCTGTTCCCGTCCCCGAGGGTTTTACGGGTCCTGAGGAATTCTTTGCGGCAGTCACCGAGGCACTTGAGCGCCTGCATCACAGCAACGCGCAGCCCATTGAGCAGAGTGTGCGGGGCGGCACCCAGACCAACGGCTTTTTGTTCCGGCTCAAGGAGCCGCTGCTCGCGGTCCTGGAAAAGCAGATTCGCGAGGCGATCGTGAGTGCTTTGATGACGTTCCCGGCCGAAGAGGGGCACCCCTTCTGGAGTCGACGTCACGCGAATCCAGTGGGCGACGGGCTGCGTTTTGCTGGCGCCTGGTCAGTGCGTCTTCGCGATCAGGGTTATCACACGAACCATATTCATCCGGAGGGCTGGATCAGTTCGGCGTTGTATATCTCTCTGCCCGATGAGGTGCAGCAGGGGCAGGGTACTGAGGGGCATATTCAGTTCGGTACGCCGATGCGGGAGTTGGGTCTGGATCTGCCACCGCGTCGCATCGTTAAACCTGAAGTCGGGACGCTCGTATTGTTTCCGTCCTATATGTGGCATGGCACGCTACCGTTCCACTCTGATCAGTCACGCATCACGGTGGCCTTCGACTTACTTCCCGAGGCCTGAGAGCCCGCGTATCAGAGGTAGTTTATGAGTACAAACCAGAGTCTTCAGGATCTGTTGAACAGAGGATCTGCGCTGGTGCAGGCGGGGCACGCGCAGGAGGCGCAGGTCCTGGCAGATCAATTACTCGGGTCTTTTGGCGATCACCCGGAGGTGCGGTTTTTTGCCTCGGATGTAGCCAGTCTTCGCGGTGACGCTTCCGCGGCGCTACTTCAGCTCGATGCCTTATCGGATGATGTCGCCGCAACGCCCCGCGCACTGCTGCGAAAGGCGCAGCTGCTCATGTTTGACGGGCGTCGGGGCGACGCCCTGGATTGTGCCCGGACCGTAGACCTTCTTGAGGCTGACGAGCGTCAACTGGTTGGCCTGTCGCGGGTATTTATTGATGGCAAACAGCTGAATGAGGCGCGCAACTGTCTGCTGATCGCGCGGGACAAGTATCCTGCCAGTCAGCAGATTCTTTACCTCCTCGCGGTCTCCGAGGCGCAGCTCGATCGGCTGAACGAGGCCGAAAAGCATCTTTCCCAGTTGCTTGAGAAGTCGCCGTTCCACGTGGGGGCACTGCATCTGCGCTCGCAGCTGCGCAGCTGGTCTGAAGATAACAACCACGTTGCGGCACTGCGTGCGCTCCTGGAGAAAGATTCGGATCCTCAACTGGCGGCCCTGGTGAATTACGCCCTGGGGAAAGAGCTCGAGGATCTGCAACGCTATGAGGAAGCCTTCATTGCCTATAGCGCGGGTGCCCGGACCTACCGGGGCCTGGTCAGCTACGACCCGGCGATTGAGTTGTCGGCGCAGCAGGACATACGCGATACCGTCACCCGGGCGCGTTGTGATGCGCTGGCGCCCGGTTGCGATCGGGAGTCGCCCATTTTCCTCGTGGGTATGCCGCGCAGCGGTATTCGCCTGCTGGAGCGGGTTCTGAGGCAGCACAGCGACATCAGCAGCGTCGGAGATCCGGGAGATTTTCGCAGAATTCTCGGCGTTCTCGCCCGCGATGCAGCGCCGGCGGAGGTCTCTGACGCTGAGGCGACCCTGGCCGTTGATTTTGCTGACCTTGGGAAGCGCTACATCGCCGCGGCCCGCGAAAGCGCCGGTGACACTCCCCGGTTTGTCGACTGCACCTCCTATAACTTTCTCTACTGCGGGCACATTCTTGCCGCCCTGCCTGAGGCGCGCATCATCCACATGCAAAGAAATCCGCTGGATGTGTGCTATTCGGCGTTCAAAACCCTGATTTTCGGTGCACACAGCTTTTCCTACGACCTCGAGGAGCTGGTCGACTACTACCTGAGCTATCG
Organism: uncultured Congregibacter sp.; assembly: GCA_964525195.1. Taxonomy (GTDB): domain Bacteria; phylum Pseudomonadota; class Gammaproteobacteria; order Pseudomonadales; family Halieaceae; genus Congregibacter. The sequence goes on along the minus strand of CAZGGN010000003.1, from coordinate 35,702 downwards.
GGCACAGATGCAGCATTGGCATTCGTTGTTCCCGGGCCAGATTCTGGATGTCAGCTATGAGGCGCTGCTGCAGGATCCGGAGCAGGAGACGCGACGCGTTCTCGATTTCTGCGATCTGCCCTGGCAGGAGGGTATGCTGGAGTCGGATCCGGAGTTTGTCGCCAACATCGCGCTGAGTGCCTCGGCAACGCTGCCGCGGTTGCATCGCAACTCTCTGGGCGCCGCCGCCCGTGCCGGTACCGGCCTCGATGCGCTGCGCAGTCGTCTGCAGGAAGCGGGGGTGCCGCTCGACTGACGCGCGGCTAATCTGGCAGGTCAGACTGGCAGGTCAGTCCTTATGTCAGGCCCCGGGACAGGCGGCCGTCAAGACGACGGCAGTTTGTGCCTGCGGTCTTATTCGCCGCCCAGCCAGTCACGATGGGTGCCGAGCAGTGCGGACACCAGGTCCCGTTCGGCAGCGCTCAGAAGCGGATTCCAGATATCAAAGATCATGATGACCCGGGTAGCATCGGCATCGTTCCAGGCCTCGTGCTCTATCGTGTCGTCAAAGGCCCAGGCTTCGCCCCTGCGCCACTGGCGGACTTCGTTACCCACGCGAAAACCGGCGGGCCCGGGCAGCACCAGCGGCAGGTGCACCAGCAGGCGGGCGTTGGTGGAGCCGCTGTGCGGTGGTATGCGGGTACGTGGCGCCAGGGCCGAGAACAGCGCCGTGGGCGCAAAGCCCGGTTGGTCTGCAAGCGGCAATTGCTCCAGGATGGCCGTGGTCTCGGGGCAGCGTGCCATGGCCTCATGCTGCCGCTGGCCGTCCTTCCACAGCCACAGGGAGCTCCAGCTGTCCGAATGGTTGAGCGGCTTGAACTGATTCTCGGGTGTGCCCGGCGCATACTGCACATAGGGTTTAAAGCCCGGAAGACCCTCATCCAGGAGCACCTGTAGCTCCTTGTGGATCGTGTCGGTGGCGGCCTCGAGGGTTTCCATCCAGGGGAAGTAGCTGCGATCAAAGAACGGTATTGCCGGCAGTTGGGGGTAATGCACCTGGACGGGCTCGGCGTTATATACGCGCTTGGTGCCCGCGAGGATATCCATACACTCTTCAAAGCGCGTCAGGGATTCCCCGCTGTGGGTGTTCATCAGGGGTTCGAGAGTTTCGCGAAAATGTGCGGCCATGGCCTCGGACTGTTGCGTGACCACCTCCTGCGCGTGCTCCAGGGGACCTTTCAATGCTGGCGATAACTCCGACTCCGGCGGCGCGATACGCAGCACGCCGCGGTAGATCTCCGCCGCGTTGCGCAGACTACCCATCTGTTCAAGGATTGAGCCCTTGGACAGCATCGGCATAAAGGCATAGGGATCCAGCGCCAGGGCGGAGTCCAATGCCTGCAAAGCCAGCGGCAGCTGCGCCAGCGCCCGGTGCGCAATGGCGATGTTCATGTACAGATCGATACTCTCGCCGTGACTGTGCTTAGCCTGAGTCAGTAGCGCCAGTGCCTGCTGTGCGTCGCCGCGACGGACGAGGCCCTGTGACTGGGCGAAGATCTCGGTCGCGCTGGATTGGTCTGCCATAGGGCTTAGTACCTTATCTGGTAGGTGCGCTGCATGGGCGCGCTCGCTACCACCTGGCCGTCTTCAAGACGCGGGCGAAAGCGCACGTTTCGCAGGTAGTGATAAGCGCGGTTAACCGCGGACTTCGCGGCTTCATCGGTCAGTTGGGTCAGAATATCAAGGTTTATGGCCTCGCCGTGCCGCGAGACCTGAAAACCGATACTGACCTCAACATCGTGAAGTGTGCCCAGAGGCACCACGCCGGGATTAAACACCGTCTCCTGGGGCAGTTCCAGCGGGGTTCCAAAAGTTTCCTCGCGCCAGGTAGCGGCCCCCTCTTCGCCTTCCATGATAGACCAGGCTTCTTCGTAGAGCCGTATCGCTGCGGCGAACCGTCGGTGCCACTGGTACCAGTCCGCGCGGGCAACGCGTGCCTCCGCACGATCCCTGGGGTGGCTGGCCGGATTGGCCTGGATGATCTCTTCTTTGTATTTCAAAGCGTCAAGGCCGTAGCGAAAATTACGATCGCGCAGGCGCCAGAAGCGCAGGATCGCATCGTTTGGCATGCCAAAGTCGGTCGAAGGCGGTGCCCCGGCGCGAAAGGCGCCGTCGCGCTCGCCAGGGTATACAGAAATAAGATAGGACAACTCTACCTGCCCCTGCAGATACGGCAGAAGCTCCGGCGATGTGCGGCCCTGGGTCTCTACAAGCTCGTCTATCGCGGTCTGGTACAGGTCGTGGATTCGAATCAGGCGCGTGTAGCGCGCACGATCAATGTCACCCAGGTACGCCCCGCGCATCCAGTCGGCGTGACGGAGGGTGGCCTCCCGTAGCTGTGCGTTGCCGCCGTGACGCTGACCGAAGCTTTGGATGCGGTACAGGTTACGTTGCTGTTCATCGGCCGCAACGAAGTCACCCCGGCGGACATAGGCGTTCACCAGTTGTTCCAGCATGGCCGTTTGTTCCGGCGTGTGCAGCCCCTTGCTGACTCGGGCGAGGTGGATGCTCCGGGTCAGATGCCGGATCGCATCAGGCATGCGATTCTTTGCGAGATACGCCGCGCCGAGTGAAGCCAGAGGCTCGGTGAGCGCCGGGGACATGGGGCCCTCCGCCTGTTCAATCTGCTCAATTTCGGCGAGCAGGGTCTCTATGCTGGCTCGCGGGTCAAGGGGCGGAGCAAGATGCGGCTGCCAGGCGCTGCGCGGGTCATCCCGGCGATAAATCGTCGCCCCGTAGTAAGTCGCGGACGGTGTGTCGGGTGAAATTGATGAGCAGCATTGCGTCTGCCCTTTGTCCACGATTTGCGCAGATGCCAGCGGCGACAGCAGCGCCCAGAGAATCGACGCTGCGAGCCTGTGTTGTTTGCCTAAAACAGTACCCGGCACCGCAGCGTACCGTCGAGCGCGGTGAGCTTTTCCAGCGCGACTTCCGAATACTCCGCATCGATGTCAATCACCACGTAACCCACCTGCTCATTGGTCTGCAGGTACTGCGCGGCGATATTCACGCCAATGTCGGAGAAAACGCTGTTAATTGCACCCATAACGCCCGGTATGTTCTTGTGTATATGCAGCAGACGATGACAGCCGCCATGCTCTGGCAGGGCGACTTCCGGCATATTAACGGAACTGATCGTGGTGCCGTTGTCCGAATAACGCGACAGTTTTTCGGCCACCTCCTGGCCGATGTTGGCCTGGGCTTCCATGGTGCTCCCACCGACATGGGGTGTCAGGAAGGCGTTGTCGAATTCGCGCAGGGGCGAGACGAATTCGTCGTCATTGGAGCGCGGCTCCACCGGAAACACATCGATCGCCGTGCCGCGGATATGCTCGCTGCGCAGGGCGTCGGCCAGTGCATCGATGTCCACCACCGTGCCGCGGGACGCATTGATGAGAATGCTGCCCCGGGGCATGAGCGCGAGCTCCCGGGCCCGGATCATGTTTGCCGTGGCAGCGGTTTCCGGTACGTGCAGGCTGACAACGTCCGAATCCGCTAGCAGCGCATCAAGGTTTGCCGCCTGTCGCGCATTGCCGATGGGAAGTTTGTTCGTGACATCGTGAAACTGCACGCGCATCCCGAGACCCTCGGCGATCACGCCCAGCTGCATGCCGATGTTGCCGTAGCCCACAATGCCCAGGCGTTTGCCGCGGATCTCGTAGGAATTGGCCGCGCTTTTTTGCCACTCGCCGCGGTGTGCAGCGGCGTTTTTCTCCGGCAATCCCCGCAGCAGCAGAATCGCCTCGGCAATGACCAATTCCGCGACGCTGCGGGTATTGGAAAAAGGCGCATTGAACACGACGATCCCCCGGCGAGTCGCCGCCGCAAGATCGACCTGATTCGTGCCAATGCAGAAGCAGCCGATCGCCACGAGTTTGGGGGCCGCGGCGAGGATCTCTTCGCTCAGGTTCGTGCGTGATCGGATGCCGACAAAATGCGCGTTCGCCAGCGCAGCCTTGAGCTCCTCCGGTGGGAGAGACTTGGTGTGCTGCTCAATATTGAAATAGCCGGCGCGGTTGAGAGCCTCGATCGCCGATGAGTGCACACCTTCGAGAAGCAATATGCGGATTTTGTCTTTGTTGAGGGATTTTTGCGCCATGGATTGAAAAACTCTGCGGGACAGTCTGAAGCGCTCCGTAGGTCGGAGCTTCGCGGCGGCGCATGTTAGCATATGCGGGGTCGGCGCCAGACCGCCTGACCCTCCCTCGGCATGTCTGTGGAGACGCTCGTGCTCAGCCCTGAACAATTCGATTCCCTGGCCTCACTGGTGGGCCAAAGCGCCCTGCGTACCGATGCGCAATCCCTTGAAGACTTCGGTCGCGACTGGACCCGCGTGCACACTCCCAGCCCTTGCGCGGTTGTTTTACCGGAATCCGTAGAAGAAGTGCAGGCCATTGTGCGCTGGGCCGCGATGGAGCAGGTGGCGCTGGTGCCGTCTGGCGGGCGCAGTGGGCTGTCGGCCGGGGCCGTCGCCGCCAACGGTGAGCTGGTACTGGCTCTGGACCGACTGAACAGCATCAGCGATTTTGACGCCACGGATCGCACCGTGCGCTGCGGTGCCGGCGTGGTAACACAGCAGCTCCAGGAATTTGCCGAATCGCGGGGGCTCTTCTACCCGGTGGATTTTGCCTCCAGCGGCTCCAGTCAGATCGGCGGCAATATCGCCACCAACGCCGGGGGTATCAAAGTGATTCGCTACGGCATGACCCGCGACTGGGTTGCGGGACTCAAGGTCATCACCGGTACGGGCGAGCTTCTGGACCTGAATCGGGGGCTGATCAAAAACAATGCCGGCTATGATCTTCGGCATCTGATGATTGGCTCCGAGGGCACTTTGGGGGTCATCGTGGAGGCCACCATGCGCCTCGAAGCGCCGCCGCCGGAACGTGCGGTGCTGGTCCTTGGCGCGCCGGATATGTCTGCGATCATGCAGATCCTGCACGCGTTTCGCGACGCGGTCCGCCTGGAGGCATTTGAGTTTTTCTCCGAACAGGCGCTGCTCAAAGTGGTCGAGCATCAGGGTCTTGCGAGGCCCTTCGAGACGGCCAGCAACTACTATGCACTGCTCGAATTTGAGAAGCCTGATGAGCAGGCCGAAGCCGCGGCCATGGGCTGCTTTGAGCGCTGCGTCGAGGCCGGCTGGGTCGAGGACGGGGTGATGAGTCAGAGCCTGGCGCAGGCCGCGTCACTGTGGCGCCTGCGCGAGGATATCTCCGAAACGATCTCCCGCTGGACCCCTTACAAGAACGATATCTCTACCACGGTCTCGAAAGTACCTTCTTTGCTGGCAGAGGTTGAGACGCTAGTTAGCGCTAACTATCCTGATTTTGAGGTCATCTGGTTCGGCCACATCGGTGACGGCAATGTGCATCTGAACATCCTCAAGCCGGATGCCATGTCTATCGATGAGTTTCAGACTCGCTGCGGTGCGGTCAGCCAGGATGTGTTCGCGGCCGTGGCCCGCCACGGCGGCAGTATCTCGGCTGAGCACGGGGTCGGATTATTGAAAAAACCCTATCTGCGCTACAGCCGATCGGAGGCGGAGATTGAGCTGATGCGGCAGATCAAGCGGGTCTTTGACCCGGCGGGCATTATGAATCCGGGAAAGATTCTGGACGCTTGATTTCGCGCACGCCATCGGCGGTGCCCAGCAGCAGTCGGTCGGCCGGGCGGTGGGCAAACAGACCGTTACAGACCACCCCCACGATGTCATTGATCCGGGTTTCCATGGCCAGCGGTTGGGGGATGTGGAAGTTGTAGACATCGAGAATGTAATTGCCGTTGTCCGTCACAACCCCCTCGCGCAGTATCGGGTCGCCGCCCAGCTTGACCAGCTCCCGGGCCACGTGACTGCGAGCCATGGGAATCACCTCGACCGGGAGGGGGAATTCGCCCAGCAGTGGCACCCATTTGCTCTCGTCGGCGATGCATAGAAACTCGTCGGCGACCGCCGCGACAATTTTCTCCCGCGTCAGGGCCGCGCCACCGCCCTTGATCAGCTGCAGCGCTTCGTTGCACTCGTCGGCCCCGTCGATGTAAATCTCAATCCTGCTGACGGCGTTCAGGTCATAGACCGGAATGTTGTTTTCCCGAAGGCGTGCGGCGCTGGCCTCGGAGCTGGCGACGGCGCCGTCAAAGCGATGGGCCAGGGCGGCGAGGCCATCGATAAACAGGTTCGCTGTCGAGCCGGTGCCGATACCGAGCACGGTGCCTGAGTCCAGACGCGGTTCCACCAGCTTGATCGCGGCTTCGGCCACGCTGCGTTTGAGACTGTCCTGATCCATATGCATCCTCTGGCAGCGTTGGCTGTCCCTGATGAATGCAGTGTACCTCTCACGTCGAAGCGGCGGGAGGCTTTGTCCCCGCCGGTAATACTCGGCACTGCTGTTGGCTGCAAGTCCGAGTGCGCTGCTTTACTATGTTCCTTTTATTGTCTGGCCCCCTTCAATGCCTGAGTCCTACATCAAGCGGATCCTGGATGCGCGCGTTTACGACGTCGCGCGGGAAACTCCCGTGGATGAAGCAATGCTCCTGTCCGCGCGCTTCCGCAACAGGATCTGGCTGAAGCGGGAAGATTTGCAGCCCGTGTACTCCTTCAAACTCCGCGGCGCCTACAACAAGATGCACCGTCTGAGCCAGGCTCAGCGTGATCGCGGGGTGATCGCTGCTTCGGCCGGCAATCATGCGCAGGGTCTGGCCATGGCGGCGCAGCGCATGGGCGTTGCAGCGACGATCGTTATGCCGCGCACCACGCCAAGCATCAAGATTGATGCGGTGCGCAGTCGCGGTGCGCAGGTCATTCTCCACGGCGACAGCTTTGATGAGGCCTCCGCGCACGCGCAAAAACTGGTCGGGGAAAAGGGCCTGACCTATGTGCATCCCTTCGACGACCCGGATGTGATCGCCGGCCAGGGCACGGTGGGTATGGAGGTTGTCCGTCAGCACCAGGAGCCGCTGGATGCGGTGTTCGTGCCGGTGGGCGGCGGCGGCCTGCTGGCGGGGATGGCGGCCTACATTCGCTATGTGTGGCCGAGCACCAAAATTATTGGCGTCGAGCCGGAGGACGCGGCCTGCCTCAAAGCGGCGCTGGAGAAGGGGCGCCGGGTCACGCTGTCAGAGGTCGGGCTTTTCGCCGATGGCTGCGCTGTCGCTCAGGTGGGCAAGGAGACCTTCCGGGTGATTCGCAATACGGTCGACGAAGTGATCACGGCGAGCACCGATGAAATGTGCGCGGCGATCAAGGATATTTTTGAGGACACCCGGGGCATTGCGGAGCCTGCCGGGGCTCTGGCCCTCGCCGGACTCAAGAAATATGTTGAGCGCGAGGGGGTAGAGGGTCAGCAGCTTCTCGCCGTGCTCAGTGGCGCGAACACGAACTTTGACCGGCTCCGCTATATCTCCGAGCGCACGGAAATCGGTGAAAAGCGTGAAGCCGTGATCAGCGTGACGATTCCCGAAAAGCCCGGCGCGTTTCGCAAGTTTTGCAGCAGCCTCGGGCGGCGCAATATCACAGAGTTCAACTATCGCTACAGCAGCAACAGGGATGCGCGAATCTTTGTCGGCATTACCGTGGAGCCTGGCGGGGAGGACCTGCGGGGGCTGCTGGCCAAGCTCGCCGGGGATGGCTACGACTGCGAAGACCTCACCGACAACGAAATGGCCAAACTGCACATCCGTTACATGGTCGGCGGTCAGGCCCCGGACAGCGTCGGCGAGGAGCGGGTTTACCGGGTTGAGTTTCCCGAGCGGCCCGGCGCGTTGCTCAAGTTCCTGTCGGGCCTCGGCCAGCGCTGGAACATCTCTTTATTCCACTATCGAAACCATGGCGCGGCCTACGGGCGAATTCTGGTCGGCATGCAGGCCGCGCCATCGCAGCGCGCCGAGGTGCGGTCGCGGCTGGAAGAGATCGGCTATCGGTTTTGGGACGAAACCGAGAACGCGGCCTATCGTCTTTATCTCGGACGGAGTGCCAGCGAGCGCTAACGCTCGAGGCCGCGTTTGTGCTAACGTCTTGCCCTGTCAAGTATTCCATGCCATATTTGTGACATCGTCACATTAATTACTCGAATTACTCACGAAAAAGGCTCGCGAAAGAGCCTCGCAAAAACTGCTTGCGAAGGGCAGTCGTTAACCGGTGCTTTTGGTGACGCAAAATCAGCGCAAACCATTAGCGGCGACTGCAGGTCATCCAAACGCAACTTTAACCAATAGCGGTAAAACGGGATGACTCGTGAAAAACACTTATGAAGGACTCAATGTTAAGGATTGCTCGTTGTGAACAAACGCCCTGACATGTTACTCGTTCTTACCGCAGCTTTTGGTTTCGGTCTGTTGCTGACCTTGATGTTGCCGATGTCATCGGGCTCCACGGTCGCAGCGCCTGCCTCCCCCCTGCAGGCGGGGTTGATCGAACCGCGCTAGGATCTACTCGGGCCACCGCCTGAGGCACAACTGCTAAAAGAACGGCTGCTCAAGCGATATAGCCCCCTGTCGCTGACCAGCGCATCCAGCGCTATGTCCCAGCTGTCCTGCAGCGTCTGCAGACGATCGTCCCGCTGGCATTCGTATCCCAGACCCAGACGCAGGGGTTTGCTGTGCTCCCGCCCCGCGAGATAGCGGTCGTAATAGCCCCCGCCCATCCCAAGACGAAAACCTGCGCCGCTCCACCCCACCAGGGGCATGATGAGCAGATCCAGCGTCTCGGCCGGCACGGCTTTGCCCGCGGGTTCACCGATGCCATAGCGATTGGGGGTCAGCGCGAGGCCGGGAGTCCACTCGCGAAACTCCATCACATCAGCGTCAAGAGCGGGAAGGTACAGCTGTTTCCCCGCGGCTCGGGCTGCCTGGGAAATTGCCACGGGATCGAGTTCTCCGTCATTGGGGAGATAGAGGCCGATGTGCTGCGCCTCCCAGAATACGCTGCTTATCAGATGCTCGGCGCTGGATGCGGCGGCCTGCTGTGCCTGCGAGGCATCGACCTGACGTCGGCGCTCACGCAGCCGCGCCCGCCATTGCCCCTTGTCGGGCAGATGATCCCGATCCGCCTCCTCGCTGGTCCGGCTTTGCGTCACGGCAAATCCATTTGTCAGGCCTTAGGGATTCAGATGGCTCATCAGATGCGCCCATCAGATGGCTAATCAAATGACGGGTCAATAGCTAAAGTGAAAGGATCGGTACCCGGCGTACCGCTGACGGTACGGCCCTTGAACCCGATGGTTCAAGGTGGTGGCTTCCGCGTCGTTTAAGGCTTCCCGGTCATGCCGGACTTGCACACTATCAACAACGGTCGCCCCCGGTTAAAGCTTTATCGGCTCGAGGACAGAATGTCTGGCGAATACGCCAGGGACCGACGGAAAGTATAGCGTATCTCGCGAGCGACTACCGCTGCGTCAGAATTCAGCTTCAGCCAATTTCGAGCTGGCGCAGCTGGTGCAGGGCTTCGTCGAGCTTTGCGTTAAGCTCTGACAGGCCTGCGGGATCCGGGGTCTCGGCGGCGTTCTTGGCGCCCGCCGCGCCCTCGGCGCTTTTGCCGCCGCCCTGCCGGGCTGCTGCAGCAACGCCGTTGCGGGTCTGCAAGAGTTCATGGCTGATGTTCAGCGCGGCCATCACGGCGATGCGCTCCAGACCGATGACTTTGCCGGTGGAGCGAATCGCGCGCATCTGCTCGTCCAGATGTCGCGCAGACAGCAGCAGTTCAGCCTGCTGATCCTCCGGGCAGGCCACCTGATACTCTTTTTCAAGAATTGTCACCGACACGGTGTTGCCGCCGCGACTCACGATGCGGCTTCCATGCTGCGCAGGCGCTGCAGCGTGGCTTCAACCCGGGCCCGGGCGAGATCGTTTTTGGCAATCAGGTCCCGGCGCTCCTGCTGGAAGCCCAGGTTTTCCCGTTTCAGGGCCTGATTCTCGCGATTCAGCTGCGCGCACAGGGCGATCAACTGATCGATCTTTTGTTCAAGGACTTTTAATGCATCATCAGACATGCTGACACGACTTGCACGACGCGGAAGGTTGTCGGCACTATAGGGTTCGTATTCAGGCAGGTCAACGGCGCGTGAGCGCCTTGAAAATCACAGTGTCTATCTTTGACCCGCATCCCTCGGATTCCTGGGCTGCTCAGTTTGACGAACTCGCTAACGCCTTGCTCGAGCAGGGGGAGATGGTTTCTCCCGCAGAGCTGCACGGCTGTCTCTGCGGCCTGCTTGGCGGCGGCTTTCGCGGCGATGAAGCGGGCCTGCTTGCGTTGCTTGAGCAGACCCTGGACTTATCGCTCCACGGCAGTCTTGCGGATAGTGCTGCGATGCTGCGCCGCGCCGCCATCGACAGCCTCTCAGAAGGCAATTTCGATTTCCAGCCGCTGCTTCCCGGTGATGAACTGGAGATCGATCAGCGCATCGTGGCCATGGCCAGCTGGTGCCGCAGCTTTCTGACGGGCTATGCCCAGGCCCGCGTTACCAACGAAGCTCGCGGCGACGCAGTACTCCCGGACAGTGCGGAAGCCCTGCGGGATTTTGCCGCGATTGCCCAGGCTGGCGAGGATGACGAAGAGCAAAGCGAGAATGAAGCCGAGAGCCACTATTTTGAATTGGAAGAGTACCTGCGGGTGGCGGCGATGAATGTGATGCTCGATGCCGGCGTTGGCAGCGATGAACCGGTCATCGTCCCTGCGGATGACTGAAGCACAGCCTATCCCCGAGCCCCGGCTCTCCCAGCGCGTCGCGGCGGTTCCTCGCGCGGATTATGCGCGGCGGCGGCGGCAGCTGATGGGCATGCTCGAGGAGAACAGCATCGCGATTGTGACGGCCGCGACGTTGCTCACCCGCAGCCGGGATACGGAGTTTCCCTTTCGCCAGGACAGCGATTTTTACTACCTGACGGCGTTCCCCGAGCCGGATGCCGTTGCGGTGTTTCTCCCGGGTCGCGCTCATGGGGAGTTCGTGTTGTTCTGTCGGGAAAAAAACCCGCATGAGGAACTGTGGCACGGCGAGCAGGTGGGCACTGAGGCGGCCTGCGAGCGCTTTGGGGCTGACGACGCCTTTCCCCTGTCAGATATCGACGATATTTTGCCGGGCCTGATCGAGGGCCGCGGCCGGGTGTATTACTCCATGGGCCGGAGCCGCGATTTCGATGCCCGGGTGATGGCCTGGGTGAACAGTATTCGCAGCAAAGTTGCTGCCGGCGCGACGCCGCCGGGAGAGTTTACGGACCTTGATCATCTGCTGCATGAGCAGCGCCTGTTCAAATCCGCCGCCGAAATTCGCCAGCTGCGCCAGGCCGCTGCGATCAGTGTGCTGGCACACCGTCGGGCCATGCGCCAATGCCGGCCGGGACTCTACGAATACCAGCTCGAATCGGAGCTGCTCCACGAGTTTGCCCGCCACGGGGCCCGCGAAGCGGCGTATCCGAGCATTGTTGCGGGCGGTGCCAACGCCTGCACGATGCATTACATCAGCAACCACCAGCGACTGAAGCGCGGTGATCTTGTGCTGATTGACGCGGGTTGCGAATACCGGGGTTACGCCTCGGACATCACCCGGACCTTTCCCGTCGGCGGTCGTTTCAGCCGGCGCCAGCGTGCGCTCTACGAGCTGACGCTGGCGGCCCAGGAAGCCGCCTTTGCCAGTCTGGCGCCGGGCCGGGACTGGAACGCAGCGCATACGGCGAGTGTTGATGTGATTACCAGTGGCCTGGTGGAGCTGGGTTTGTTGCGCGGCAATGTCAGCCGCCTGATTCGCGAGGAGGCCTACCGGGCTTTTTATATGCATCGGGTAGGCCATTGGCTGGGTCTGGACGTACATGACGTCGGGGAGTATCGACCCGGCGGTGAGTGGCGCGAGCTGGAGCCCGGGATGGTGCTTACCGTCGAGCCGGGTATTTATATCGCGGCCGATAATATGCGTGTTGCGTCGGCATGGCGCGGCACAGGGATACGCATTGAGGACGACGTGCTGATTACCGACACGGGTTATGAGCTGCTGAGCGAGGGACTGCCTCGCAGCTGTGACGAGATTGAGGCCTGGATGCAGTGACTGAGGCAGCCCCACATATTTTGATTGCCGGCGGCGGGATGGTGGGTCTGAGCCTTGCGCTGTTGCTGCACGAGCAGCTTCCCGGGAGTATCCGGATCACCCTGGTAGAAGGTGTGGCCCTAGCCAAGCCCGACTCTATGCCCGCCTACCACCCGTCATTTGACGCCCGCTCCACGGCCCTGAGTTACAGCTCCGCGACGATTTATCGGCAGCTTGGGATCTGGTCGGCACTGCGCCCCGGTCTGGGGCCGATCGAAAAGATCCACGTTTCGCGCCGGGGCCGCTTTGGCAGCAGTCTGCTCTCGGCCCGGGAACAGGGCTGGGATGCGATGGGTTGGGTCGTGGAGAACCCCTGCCTCGGTCGGACCCTGCTGGCGGCAGTGCACAACTGCCCGCGGGTCAACCTGCGCTGCCCGGCGCGCGTCACCGATGCCATTCCACTTGCAGCCGGTATGCGGGTCACGCTGGATGATGAGCAAGAGCTGGATGCGGATCTGTTGCTTATCGCCGACGGTGCAGAGTCCGAGCTGCGTGAAAAGCTCGGCTTCTTGACCCGGCGCAAACGTTACGGCCAGAACGCGTTGATTGCCAATCTGGCCTTTGAGCGGGATCATCTTGGCTGCGCCTACGAGCGTTTTACTGCCAGCGGTCCCCTTGCTTTGCTGCCGCTGCCTCCGTCCGAGCAGGCGAAACATCGTATGGCGCTGGTCTGGACCTTGCCGCCGGTGGAGGCGGCGGCTTTTGAAGCTGCGGATGAGGAGACTTTTGCCGCGGGACTGATTGATGCCTTTGGGTATCGCCTCGGTCGGATCCGCAAGGTGGGTGAGCGACAAAGCTATCCGCTGGCGCTGACCGAGGCCGTGGAGCAGGTTCGCCGGGGCTGTGTGGTGATCGGCAATGCGGCGCATGCGCTGCATCCGGTGGCCGGCCAGGGTTTTAACCTGGCACTGCGGGATGCGGCCGCGCTCGCGCAGGCACTCGCGGGGGCCATGGCCCGTGGGCAGGGCGTCGGTGATACTGCGGTACTGGAAGCGTATGCGCGCCAGCGTCAGCCGGATCAGGCCCAGACCATTGCGGCGAGTGATGAGCTACCGGCGCTCTTCATGCTCAGTGATCCGCTGTTCTCCCTGGGACGGGACCTGGCACTCTCCGGCCTGGATATGTTCCCGGTGCTCCGCCGGGAATTCGTGCAACAGGCCGCCGGTATGGCGGCTCTTGAGGCGACGCATGGCTGAGCAGATTCCGGAACGGGTTGATATTGCCATTGTGGGCGGTGGCATAGCGGGTCTTGCGGCCGCTGCAGCGCTCGCCGGCTCGGGATTACGTCTGGCGCTGCTCGAGGCCCGGGGA
>CAZGGN010000003.1:0-22274 GCA_964525195.1 uncultured Congregibacter sp. | reverse complement strand
CGATTGCCTCCGCCCGACAGTGCGCCTATCAGCATATGACCGTGTGGGATGCCCAGGGTACGGGCCGAATCGAATTTGATGCGGCGGAAGTGTCGGCATCGTCGCTCGGGAGTATCGTTGAGAATCGCGTGATTACCGCGGCGCTCGCCCAGCGGGTTCGCGCTCTACCCCAGGTTCGCGTCTGTGCTCCGGCGCGGGTGGAGGGCCTCGAGCGCCGGGACGATGGCACCTGCCTGGAGCTTGAGGGAGGAGAGCATCTGCACTGCGATCTGTTGATTGCTGCGGACGGCGCACTTTCCCCGACACGCGAACTACTGGGTCTGCGCACCCGCGAGTGGGACTACGGCCATCGGGCTATTGTTAGCACCGCGGCCTTCGAGCGCGGCCACGAGCACACGGCCTGGCAGCGTTTTTTGCAAAGTGGCCCGCTCGCGCTGCTGCCCCTGCCCGGGGCCGATGAGAAGCTCTGCTCCATTGTCTGGTCGATTGAGGAGGCACAGGCGGAGGCCATACTCGCGCTGGATGACGGCGGCTTTGCGGCAGCGCTCGGCGAGGCCAGCGAGTACTGCCTCGGTGAGGTCACGGCCTGTGCCCCGCGCAAGGCTTTCCCCCTGCGCCAGCGTCATGCGATTGATTATGTGCTTCCGGGGGCGGCGCTGGTGGGCGACGCTGCGCATACGATTCATCCCCTGGCCGGGCAGGGCATTAACCTGGGGCTGGCCGATGTCGAGGTGCTGGCCGAAGAGCTCGAGCGAGCCCATGGGCACGGTCTGGGTCCCGGTCGACTGGATGTGCTGCGTCGCTATCAGCGTCGTCGCAAGGGCGATAATCTGGCCATGATGGCGGCGATGGATGGCTTCAAGCGCCTCTTTGAGCAGGAGGCCCCGCCGCTGCGCTGGCTGCGCAATGCGGGCATGCGCGGGGTAGCAGGCCTCCCGATGCTCAAGCGCCGGATCGTTCGCCAGGCGATGGGGCTGGCCTGAAGATTAGCGGTCCTGCGGCGTTGAGTTTTAAGCGTCCCCAGCTAGAATAGCGCCCAGCCCGGCCATTGCGCCGCCAATCAGCACCGCGTTTTCAACTATCAGGGGTAAGTCAATGAGCCAGGTCCTTCCCGAATTGCGCTACGCCCGCAGCCACGAATGGGCGCGGGTAGAAGACGATGGCACGGTCACCGTGGGCATCAGCGATCACGCCCAGGAAGCGCTCGGGGACGTGGTTTTTGTCGAGTTGCCTGAGGAGGGCGCCGAGCTTTCGGCTGGCGATGAAGCCGGAGTGGTCGAATCCGTGAAGGCGGCGTCGGATATTTATGCGCCGATCTCTGGCACGGTAGTGGCGGTTAACAGCGCGCTGGAAGACGCACCGGAGACCGTCAACGGCGATCCCTATCAGGACGGCTGGTTTTTCCGTCTGCAGCCCCAGGATGTGGCCGAGGTCGAAAGTCTGTTGCTTGACGCCGAGAGTTACCAGAACCACTGCGACGAAGACGCCTGAGTTTCGCTCAGGGCTCGCGCGGAGCGTTAACGGTTGCTCCGGCTCAGGCCGGCAGGGGCTGACACTCGCTTCTGAGGTCTTCAAGGCGGCGAGGTGGACGGCAGATCTTTGAGCTGCCCGCGCATTCGTCGAGTGCGCGGTTTACTTCTCAGGCGCCGCGCAAGCTGATTCTCGTCCAGCCCCGGGACGCGCCGATCTCCGCCAGACGCGGGTCCGGGTCCACGATCACCGGGTTGTCCACGACCTCCAGGAGCGGGAGGTCGTTGTGCGAATCACTGTAAAACCAGGCGCCCTCCAGATTTTCAGCCTGGTCTTCCAGCCATTCGTACAGGCGCCGGACCTTGCCCTCGCGATAGGTGAGGGTGCCCGTCGCTTTTCCCGTAAAGCGCCCGTCGCGCACTTCTACGGCACAGCCGAGCAACTCATTGACTCCCAGTTCGCGGGCGATGGGCGCTGTTACCACCTCATTGGTGGCAGTAATAATCAATAGCCGGTGACCTAGCGAGCGATGCTGCTCCAGCAGTGTCGCAGCCGCCGGGAGCATAATCGGCGCGATACAGTCGCGGAGAAATTCCTGCTGTAGCGGGGCGATGGACTCGGGGCTGCGCTCGACCAGGGGCGCCAGGGCAAAGGCCAGATACGCATTGATATCCAGTTCCCCGCGCTGGTAGTCCGCATAAAAGCGCTCGTTGTCTTTCCGAAATCGCTGTTCGTCGACGATTCCCCGGGTGCAGAGATACTCTCCCCAGAGGTGGTCACTGTCGCCGGCGATCAGCGTGTTATCGAGGTCAAAAATAGCGAGCGTCATAGGGATTCCGGCGTGGTCGGGGCGGCAAGGTTAGCGATGCGCGAAAAGCGTGGCAATTCTCAGTCCCGCTTATTTGTGGAACAATCATCGGCCGTTAGTCAATCCAGGCACTTCGCCAATGATCGATGCACAGGGCTTCAGGCCCAACGTCGGTATCGTCATCACCAACGATGAGGGACGCCTGCTGTGGGCGCGCCGCGTCGGTGGGCGCAATGCCTGGCAGTTTCCCCAGGGCGGCATTAACGATGGAGAGAAGCCCGAAGAGGCCCTCTACCGCGAGCTCGAGGAAGAGGTCGGACTGTTGCCGGACGCGGTTGAGGTTCTGGGGAGCACCCGGGGCTGGCTGCGCTATCGGCTGCCTCAGCATTACCAGCGCAGCGGACAAAAACCCCTGTGTATCGGCCAGAAGCAGAAGTGGTACCTGCTGCGCATGCTCGCCCCTGACGATGCGGTGAGTCTGTCGCACAATCCCAAACCGGAGTTTGATCACTGGCAGTGGGTATCCTACTGGTATCCGCTCAATCAGGTCGTGTATTTCAAGCGCGAAGTCTATCGACGCGCCCTCAAGGAGCTCGCTACACCGCTCGGTGCGCTGGCGCCGGCCTCTGTTCGAGAGCGCTGAGTCGTGCTCGAAGTTCTGCGTAACATCGTTCTTGAGGTCAACGCGGCGGAGTCCCTCGATGAGGTGCTCAGCATCATCGTGTCCCGGGTTCGCATGGCGATGGGCACCGAAGTCTGCAGTGTCTATATCCGGGATCGCAAAGAAGAGCGCTATGTATTCCGGGCCACCGAGGGCCTGAACGCCCTTCAGGTGGGGCGTGCCTCCATGGCCGCCGGCCAGGGCCTGGTGGGCCTTGTGGCTGAGCGTGGCGAGCCGGTCAACCTCGAAGACGCCGAGTTGCACCCCAATTTCCAGCTGGTACCGAATATCGGCGAGGAGGCTTTCCACGCGTTCCTCGGCGTGCCGATTATTCATCAGCGCGATGTGCTGGGCGTGCTGGTGGTACAGCAGGCGCGGCGGCGCCGCTTTGACGAGGCTGAAGAAGCGTTCTTGGTCACCATGTCGGCGCAGCTGGCGGGGGTGATCGCGCACGCGATGGTCACCGGCGAGGTCCCGGATGAGACCAGCCCCGAGCGCGATTCTGTCTATACGCGAATCAGCGGAGTTCCCGGCGCGCCCGGCGTGGGGCTGGGTACGGTGGTGGTGGTTTCGCCGGTGGCCGATCTCTATGCGGTTCCCCGGCAGCGCAGTGACAATCGCCGGCGTGAGCTGCGCGCCTTCAAACACGCGCTTTCCCAGGTCCGGATAGATATCGAATCGGTGGCCGAAAGCCTCAGGGATAAGCTCAGCCCGGAAGATCTTGCGCTGTTTGACGTGTATCTCGGGATTCTCGACGACTCGCGAATCGGTGGTGAAGTTGCCGCGCAGATCAAGGCCGGGCAGTGGGCCCAGGGTGCGCTCGCACAGGTCATGATTGAGCACATTCGGCATTTTGAGGCGATGGAGCACAGCTACCTGCGCGAGCGCGCGGTGGACGTCAAGGATCTCGGGGAGCGCGTGCTGGGTTATCTGCAGGCGGATCAGCGCGATGGTCAGGACTATCCGGAGCAGACTATTCTGGTCAGCGAAGAGCTGACCGCATCGATGCTGGGGGAAATCCCCCGAAGTCGTCTCGCGGGCCTGGTTTCCGTTCGCGGCTCCAGCAATTCCCATGTGGCGATTCTTGCCCGGGCTATGGGCATACCCACAGTGATGGGCGCAGTGGATCTTCCCTACAAGCGTCTGCGCGATATGTCTGTGGTGGTCGATGGCTACAACGGTAACGTACACCTGAATCCGACTGCGGCCATTCTCAAACGCTTTCGGGAAATTGCCGACCAGGACGTTGAAATCAACAAGGATCTGGAGGGTTTGCGCGAGCTGCCCTGCGTGACGCTGGATAACGAGCGCCTTACGCTGTGGGTCAATACGGGTTTGATGGCCGATGTCGCCCGCTCCCTGGACCGTGGCGCCGAAGGTGTCGGCCTGTACCGCACCGAGGTCCCGTTTTTAATGCGAGAGCGCTTTCCCTCGGAAGAAGAGCAGCGCCAGATCTACCGCGAGCAGCTGGAGGCCTTTGCGCCGCGACCGGTCACCATGCGTACGCTGGATGTGGGCGGTGACAAGGCCCTGCCCTATTTTCCGATTGAAGAGGCCAACCCCTTCCTGGGTTGGCGCGGTATCCGCGTGACCCTGGATCATCCGGAGATTCTTCTGGCGCAGGTGCGGGCCATGCTCAAGGCCAACGCGGGGCTGGGTAACCTGCGCATCATGTTGCCGATGATCAGCAACATCCCCGAACTTGAGGAGGCGCTGGAGCTGATTTATCGCAGCCACCGCGAACTGACAGAGGATGGCATTGACTCGCCCTTGCCGCCGATAGGTGTAATGGTTGAGGTCCCCTCGGCGGTGTACCAGGCCCGGGCCATGGCCCGTCGGGTGGATTTTCTGTCTGTGGGTAGCAACGACCTGACCCAATACCTCCTGGCCGTGGATCGCAACAACGCACGGGTGTCTGACCTGTACCATGCCTTTCATCCGGCGATGCTCGAAGCGCTGTCTCTGGTGGCTCAGGCGGCAAAGGCAGAGCATAAGCAGGTCAGTATCTGCGGGGAGCTGGCGGGCAACCCCATGGCCGCCGTGTTGCTGCTGGCCATGGGCTACGACGTGCTGTCGATGAACGCCACCAGTCTCCCGCGGGTAAAACGCGCGATTCGCTCAATCACCGCGGCAGATGCCAGAGCGTTGTTTGAGGAAGTGCGCGGTCTGGACAGTGGTCAGCAGATAGAGCGGCGTCTGGAGGCGTTTATGCTCGAGCGCGATCTGCAGCAGCTGATGCCGGCTCCGGTGGACTAGGGTCCTGTGTCGACCGCTAGGCTGAATGACTCGCTTCCCGCAAGATGTCCGTGGACATCAAAACGCTGTTCTTCAAGCTCCAGTTGACCGTCGGCGGCCCAGCGCAGCGTCGTGCTGCAGCGCGTGCCGTAGCGGGGAGTGACAATAAACTGCGCCGATAGCTGTCGCGTCATCTCGCCCTCAAGCCCCAACTCGGCCAGCGCGGCTGCTTCTGCGAGACTGCGATCACTCACACAATTGCGAAGCTGCGAATGTCCCGGTGCCTGCGCCCCGCTCAGCAGGTCGGTCAATTTTTTGCGCGCCAGCTCAACCTTTGGCCAGGGCACGTCCAGCGCGGCGTTGCTCAGCGCATAAATCCCGGGTTTGAGCATCGCCGGCTCCGGGGTGCTGCCGGGGCTGCCGTGCAGGTACCACAGCGCGTCGCCATCGCCGACAAGCAGGTTGAAGCCAAGGTAGTCGTCGATACGGGTAGCCACGGATTCGAGGTAAGCACGGGGGCTCTCGCTGCCCGCCAGAAAGTCGCGGGTCAGATCGCCCCGGGAGCGCGCTGCCCGGCGTTCGCCCGCCCGGGGATCACGGATGTTGGTGATTGCGGCGAAGCGGCCGCGGCGACTCAGTCCGAGCCAGGTGCCGCCGGCTTCGAGATCGCGACCGGCGAGCAGGTCTGGCTGGTCCTCCCAAAAGCCCGCTGGTGCGGCCTGCCGCGCGTGGAATTCATCGCGGTTGGCAGCCAGCAGCAGCGGCATTTTCGGGTGATGCTGCCAGGCAAAAACGATCAGGCACATGGGGAAGCTCGTGTTCTTGGTTTGTGCATCGGCCAGCGCTGCCGGATAATGCGCGCCTCACGCAGCGCTGCTGGATGCCCTGCATAGTACCCCGCAAGTGCGCTCTGCAAGAGTACCCCGCACCGTACCCGCGAAAGTACCCGCGAAAGTACCTGCGCCAGTACCTCGCAAGGACGCCTTGCCCAACCTCGTGGACCCTCCACCGCATGCTGACTTATCCCGAGATCGATCCTGTCGCCATAGCCCTGGGGCCGCTCAAGGTGCACTGGTATGGGTTGACCTACCTTGCCGGACTCGCCTTCGCCTGGCTACTGGCGGCGAAGCGCAGTGCCCGGGCTGATTCGCCGCTCAGGCGCCAGCAGGTGGATGATCTGGTGTTTTACGCGGCGCTGGGTGTGGTCCTGGGCGGGCGCCTGGGTTACTCACTGTTCTACGGTGCGGATCGCCTCGCGGCCGATCCCAGCTGGCTGCTGCGTGTCTGGGAGGGAGGGATGTCCTTTCATGGCGGTATGCTGGGTGTGATCGCCGCGACCTACATTTACGCGCGAAGCCAGAAGATTCCCTTTGGCCGTCTGCTGGACTTTGTAGCGCCCCTTGCTCCCCTGGGGCTGGCCCTGGGCCGGATTGGCAATTTCATCGGCCAGGAGCTCTGGGGCCGCGCCGCCGATGTCCCCTGGGCCATGGTTTTCCCCCGCGATCCGCTGCAGCTCGCCAGGCACCCGTCACAGCTGTACCAGTTTGCCCTCGAGGGCATGCTGCTGTTTGTGTTTCTGCTCTGGTTCAGCAGCCGGGCCAGGCCCACCTGGGCCGTATCCGGTGTTTTTGCCCTGGGTTACGGCGTGCTGCGGTTTATCGCGGAGTTCTTCCGCGAGCCCGATGCGCATCTCGGTATCCAGGCCTTTGGCTGGATGACCCGGGGTCAGATTCTCTGTGTGCCCATGATTGCCCTGGGTATTTACATGCTGTGGTACGCCTATCTGCGCACCGCGGCCCGCTCATCGAAACATTGAGGGATCAGCCATGCGGCAATATCACGATCTGCTTAAGGACATCCTCGATAACGGCGTTCGTAAAGAGGATCGCACCGGTACCGGAACGCTGTCGGTTTTTGGCCGTCAATTTCGTCATGACCTGGCCGATGGCTTCCCGCTGCTGACCACCAAAAAACTCCATCTTCGCAGCATCATCAATGAGCTCATCTGGTTTCTGAACGGTGATACCAACGTCGCCTGGCTGCAGGAGCACGGCGTGAGTATCTGGAACGAATGGGCCACCGAGACCGGCGATCTGGGACCCGTATACGGCAAACAATGGCGCGCCTGGCCAACCCGTGACGGGGGTGAGGTCGACCAGATCGAATACGTTCTGGACTGCCTGAAGAATCGCCCGGACAGCCGGCGTATTCTGTTTCACGCCTGGAACGTCGAATATCTGCCGGACGAGTCCTTAAGTCCCCAGGAAAACGCTCGCGCGGGGCGCATGGCTCTGCCGCCCTGCCATCTTCTGTATCAGTTTTACGTTGCCGAGGGGCGACTCTCGGCCCAGCTGTATATCCGCTCGAGCGACAGCTTTCTCGGCCTGCCTTTCAATATGGCGAGTCTCGCGACTCTGGTGCTGATGCTTGCGCAGCAAACAGACCTGCAGCCCGGGGAGATCGTGGTGAGTACCGGCGACTCGCATCTGTATCTCAATCATCTCGACCAGGTCCGCGAGCAGCTGTCCCGGGAGCCCCGTCCGCTGCCGGAGCTTGTGCTGCTGCGCAAGCCTGAGAGCATCTACGACTATCGCTTTGAGGACTTTGAACTGCGGGGCTATGACCCGCATCCGCATATTCCCGCGCCGGTGGCGGTATGAGTGATCTGCCGGTCGCCCTGATTGTTGCGGCGGCGGATAACGATGTTATCGGTCGCAACAACGCGCTGCCCTGGGATTTGCCGGAAGATCTTCGTCACTTCAGGCGCGTCACTATGGGCAAGCCAATTCTCATGGGGCGCCTGACCTTTGAGTCCATCGGCCGGCCTTTGCCCGGGCGCACTAATATCGTGATCAGCCGCGATCCGGCTTATGTCGCGGAGGGGGTGCGCTGCGTCAGCAGTCTCGAGGAGGCGCTGAAACTGGCTCGGGACATCGCGGTGATCGATGGCAGCGATGAGCTGATGGTGATCGGGGGCGCACAGATCTATGCGCTGGCGCTGCCGATTGCCCGGCGCCTTTACCTCACCCGCGTGCACACCCGGCCGCAGGGCGATGCGCAGTTGCCGTCCATTGACTGGTCTGAGTGGCGGGAGGTTGCGCGCGACGAAAAACCGGCAGAGGGGGAGTATCCGGCGCATACGTTTCTTGATTACACGCGCCTGTCGCCTTAATCGACGGTAAATACGGCGGAAAATGTTACTTTCGTTGAATTTGGTGTTACCTAAATACACAGTCCGGGGCCCGCTAAAAAATCGCAACATCAGGTGTTTGAAATCAGGGATCGTATCTGTTTACATCAGTCGCCCGGTCTTCGACTGAAGTTGTTGGTTCCGGTCCGACATTTGGTCGCAATTTAGATCACGTAGAACTGCTCACAATTCTCTCGACACAGGAAGCACAATTCCCATGACTAGCTATCGACTGAAGAATGTGCTGCTTGTCGCCGCCGCGTCATTGACCGCCCTGCTGGGGCTGACCGCGGTTTCGCAGGCAAGCACACTCGATGACATACTCGAGGTCAGTGCCCAGAAAACCGATGCGGCACGGCAGTCGCAGGCCAAGGTGGATCGTCTCGCAGACGAAACCCGCAATCTGCTCGACGACTACAAAACGGTCATGAAGCAGATCGATGGCCTGCGCGTATACAACTCCCGCCTGCAGCGGCAGATCGACAATCAGCTGAAGAAAATCGCCGATATCGATGAGTCCATCGATCAGGTCACGATCATCCAGCGTCAGATGACACCGCTGGTGATTCGCATGATTGACGGTCTGGAGCAGTTCGTTGAGATGGACGTCCCCTTCAATCTGGACGAGCGTCGCCAGCGCATCGAATTCCTTAAAACCAACGTCGACCGTTCCGACCTGACTGTTGCGGAGAAGTTCCGCCAGGTGCTTGAGGCCTACAACATCGAGCTTCAGTATGGACGCGGCTTTGAAACTTACAGCGACACGATTGACCTCGGCACCGGACCGCGCGATGTAGACTTCCTGCGTATCGGTCGCATTGCCCTGGTGTATCAGACCTCCGATGGCGCCGAGGCGGGCGTCTGGAATAACGAGACGCGAAGCTGGGATCCACTCCCTGCCGGCGATTACGCGACCGCCATTCGAAAGGGTGTTCGAATCGCCAAGAAGACCGCCACGATCGAACTTCTTAACATGCCCATTGCAGCACCGGAGGCGCAATAATGAACTCGCTTAACAAGGTTTTTTCCGCGCTCCTTCTCGGCGGTATGGTTGCGGTGTCCGGTGCGACCTTCGCTCAGGACGAAGCGGCCGCAGCCGCGGCTCCGGAGCCGGATCTGCGCGCTGAAGCAGCCGCCACCATGAATGAGCTCCTCGAGTTCGTAAAAAAGGGCCAGGTCAGCGAAGCCAGTGAGAATCGCCAGCGTGAGCAGCGTTTTGCGGCGGCAAAGGCGGATCAGGCCAAGATGCTCAAGGATGCTGAAGCTGAGCGTACTCGCGAAGAGAATCGTTCAGCCCAGCTCGAAGACACGTTTGAGAAAAACGAATTGCTGGTTGCGGACAAGCAGGAGCAACTCCGTGAGCGTCTGGGTGCACTGACCGAGCTGTTCGGTCACCTCACCGCCGCTTCTGGTGACCTCAAGTCCAATATCGATATTTCTCTGGTATCTGCTCAGTATCCCGACCGGGGCCTGTTCCTGCAGGGCCTGATCGACAAGATGAGCACATCGGACCGGCTCCCGAGCATCGAAGAGATTGAGCGCGTCTGGTACGAAATGCTGCGCGAGATCACTGAGACTGGAAAAGTCGTCTCCTTTAACACCGAAGTTGCTACTGCCTCGGGTGAGCGAGCTCCCCGCGACGTGGTCCGTATCGGTGCCTTCAACGTGATCGACAAGCAGGGTAACTACCTCGCTTATGACAACGAGCATCTGTCTGTGCTGCCGCGTCAGCCTTCTGGCAGCTACACGGCCTGGGCAGCGGAGCTGGCGAATGCCACCAGTGGTATGCACAAGTTCGGCGTTGATCCCACCGGCCCGACGGGCGGCTCCTTCCTCGCGGCGATCATCGACAGCCCGAATCTGGAAGAGCGCTGGCATCAGGGTGGTTATGTGGGCTACGCGATCACTGCGGTCGGTGCCTTTGCGTTCCTTCTCGCGATCTTCCGGGTTCTGGTACTGACCGGTGTCAGCGCCAAGGTCAGCAAGCAGCTCAAGTCTGACAAGGCAATGGACAATAACCCACTGGGCCGCGTCCTGAAGATTCACGAAGACAACCCCAATATGGATCTCGAAACCCTCGAGCTGAAGATGTCCGAAGGCGTGATGCGCGAGACACCGAAGCTGGAGTCGGGTCTGACCCTGCTCAAGATCATCGCTGCGGTCGCGCCGCTGATGGGTCTGCTCGGTACGGTGACCGGTATGATCGTGACCTTCCAGGCGATCACCATCTTCGGTGCGGGCGATCCCAAGGCCATGGCGGGTGGTATCTCCGGCGCCCTGATCACCACGGTTCTGGGTCTGCTGGTAGCGATCCCGACAGTTCTGCTGCATACGCTCGTGAATGGTCGCGCCCAGCGCATCATCCACGTGTTGAACGAGCAGGCCACGGGTATCGTAGCCGCGCACTCCGAAGCTAACGCCAAGTAAGCGGGGGTTAAGCATGGAAGGCTTCCTGGAAACCATTCTCGCCTTTATGGACAAAGGCGGGAATGTGCTTTGGCTGATCGCTATCCTGGTCTTCGTCATGTGGACCCTGATCTTCGAGCGGCTGTGGTTCTTCACCTTTGTCTGGCGCAAGGAGGTCTATGAGATCATCAGCGCCTGGGAGGGCCGCGCGGAGCGCAAGTCCTGGAACGCCAAGCAGATTCGCACCCGGCTGCTTTCGATCAGCCGGGAAGATATCCAGGCTAATCTGCCCGTTATCACGACCCTCGTGGCACTGTGTCCCCTGCTCGGACTGTTGGGCACGGTCACCGGTATGATCGAGGTGTTTAACGTGATGGCCGTGACCGGCGGCGGCGACGCCAAGTCCATGGCTGGCGGTGTGGAGCGAGCCACCATTCCCACTATGGCGGGGATGGTCGCTGCGCTCTCGGGACTCTTTGCGAATACCTACATTCAACGAATTGCGGATCGCGAGCAGGAACTGCTCGAAGACCAGCTGACTTCGGATCACTGATCCGATCCAACAGGTACTTTATTAAATGCGCAAACTTGTCAGAAAGCAGGAAGAAGAGGGAGCCGAGATCGATCTCACGCCCATGCTGGACGTGGTATTTATCATGCTTATCTTTTTCATCGTCGTCGCCTCCTTTATCAAGGAAGCGGGCATCGAGGTCAGTCGCCCCGACAATAATCAGTCAGATCCGTCCGACGCGACGAGCATCCTCGTGCGCATTCAGGCCGACGACCAGATCTGGATGGAGAATCGCCGGGTAGACGCCCGGGCGGTACGCGCGAATATCCAGCGATCCGGAGCAGGCGGTCAGCATTAAGGTCGATAAGGGCGCCAAGGCCAACACCGTCGTCAACGTCGCTGACGCGGCGCGCGAGGCGGGTGCGGGAACGGTTAACTGGGCCAGCGGGGAGCGCAAGCGATGAGTCTTCACGAAGCCGCTGCAAAACGCAAAGCTGCCGACGGCGAGGCGGGGCAGATTGACCTGACGCCGATGCTCGACGTGGTGTTCATCATGTTGATCTTTTTCATCGTGACGTCGTCCTTTGTGAAGGAGCCGGGCATTGAGATTTTCAAGCCCCAGGCTGCCACGACGACGGCCTGTGAACGCGGCACGATCATTTTTGCGGTGGACAGTCGCGGCGACATCTACTATGACAAGAACAAGGTGCCTCTGGAGCGTGCCGCCCAATTGGTCGAAATAGCCAAGAAGGAGGCGCCCCAGGCAAACATGGTGATCCAGGTCGATCAGGACACGCCGGCCTACGTGGTTGAAGACCTGTATGACGCGGTCCGCGACCAGCTGTCGTCTCCGCCCTGTATCTCTACGGATGATGAGGCTTAATTACTATGGGCAACGGATTTCTTAGAGCAATAGTTGGAGCGATGCTCGCTGTCCCGGTCGCTTTCGGACTCTTCTTTCTCATGCAGAGTCTGATTGACAAGGACTACGAGCAGGACGATGTCAAAGGGCGCAAGATCGCAGACATCGTGGTCCCGGAGCGGGAAATTGAGGTAAACACCAAGGTTGTGAAGCCCGATGAGCCCGAAGATCCGGAAGAGCCTCCACCCGATCTGCAGCCTCTGGAGCTGGACTTTGACACCGATATGGACGTGGCAAACATCGCCCCCAACGCCGGGGTTCAGGTTCAGATCAGCAGCAGCGGCATGTCCTCCGGCGACGGCGAGTATCTGCCCATCGTCAAGGTCGCACCGATTTACCCGCGGCGCGCCCAGACCCGGGGCATTACCGGCTACTGCATCGTTGAATACACGGTGACTAAGAGCGGTTCGATCCGCGATCCGCAGCCGGTTGACTGTTCGCCCTCCGGTGTTTTTGAGAGTGCGTCTGTGAAGGCTGCGGAAAAGTTCAAGTACAAGCCACGCGTGGTTGATGGCGAAGCCATCGAGGTTGCCGGCGTGCAGAACAAGTTCACCTACGAACTCGAACAGTGATCTCAGACAATGCCTCTATCAATGTCTCTGTTAATGAGCAATGAACAAGCAAAGGCCCTTGCTATGAAATTCACTCAGCGTGCGTTAAATACCGGCGCAAGAAGCCTGCTGCTGGCGATACCTGTGGTAGCCGCGCAGCTGGTTGTTTCCCAGACCGCATTGGGCCCGGTGCTCGGTGCTGTGCCGGTCGCCCAGGCGCAGGAAGGCGCGGCGAAAAAAGAGCAGGAAACACGCCGCACCCCGGCTCTACGGAATAAGGTGTACGAGAAATTGGCGGAGGCTCAGGCTGCGGCTGAAGCCAAGGACATGAAAACGGCCGCCGAGGTTCTCGATGCGATGCTCGCGGGTCGACGTGATAATGAGCTGAACAGCTACGAGCTGGCCAACGTGTACAACCTGTACGCGTTTATCCACTACTCAAACGAAGACTACGCCTCAGCCCTGCAGTCTTACGAAAACGTGATCAAGCAGCCGGACATTCCCTTGGCGATGGAGATCAACACGCGTTTCACGGTTGCACAGCTGTATTTTGTGCAGGAGCGCTGGGCTGACGGTATCGATGCCCTGAACAAGTGGTTTGCGATGACCGATACGCCCAATGCCAGCGCCTATGTGCTGCTGGCGCAGGGTTACTATCAGCTCAAGGACTATGACAAAGCGCTGACGAACATCAAGATCGCCATCGGCGACTACGAGGAAAAAGGCCGGATACCCAAAGAGCAGTGGTACAACCTTGCGCGTTTTCTGTACGCTGAGAAAAATATGAATACCGAGGCGACAGAAACGCTTCGCGAGCTGATTACCTATTACCCCAAAAAGCAGTACTGGGTACAGCTCAGCTTTATGTACTCGGAGCAGAACGAGGAAAAGCTCCAGCTCGGTGCCATGGAAACTGCATATGTGCAGGATATGCTTGAGAAAGACGGTGAGTATCGCAACATGGCATCACTCTTCCTGAATGCTGAGGTGCCGTACAAGGCCTCCAAGGTACTTGAAAAAGGTCTGAAAGCTGAGATCGTCGAGGACAACTCCAAAAACTGGGAGCTGTTGGCCGGGGCGCTGCGCCAGGCGCAGGAAGTTGATGCGGCGATTCCTGCGATGGAGAAAGCGGCCTCAAAATCAGACGACGGTGATCTTTACGCCCGCCTCGGTAATATCTATCTGGACGCGGATCAGAACGAAAAGGCCATTGAGGCGATCGAAAAGGGACTCTCCCGCGGTGGCGTAAAGCGCCCGGATAATGCCCGTCTGGTGCTCGGTATGGCCTACTTTAATACGGATCAATACGCCAAAGCTCGCGAAGCGTTTCGTGCTGCGGCACGTGATGAGCGCTCCAAGACGTACGCCGACCAGTGGATTCAGTACATGAATTCGGAAATCGAACGCCAGCGTAAGCTCGCCGACGAAACCTGATCGAGACTACGGCGGCGGTTGCTACTGCTGCTTTGTCTGCCTCGAAGACCCACCTGCCACGGTGGGTTTTTTTGTTATTGCGATCAGTCCAGTGTGATCCTGACCGAAAAGGGTTCGAGTCGGCCCTGACATTGGTCACAGACCACCTCGCCCCACAAAGTCTCGCCGCAGCTAAGGTGTTGCAACAGTATTGGTGCGCCACGAGATTCCCTGTCGCACCACCGATCGCCCCATTGCAGTAGCGTCAGAAAGTAGGGAAACAGGTCCCAGCCCTTGTCACTCAGATGGTATTCGTGGCGACGCGGACGCTCCTGATACACGCGGGCGCTGAAAATGCCCTGGCTTTCCAGGAACTTCAGTCGCGCACTGAGAATATTGGTCGCGACCGGAAGCTCCCGGTGGTACTGCTCGAAGCGGGAGTTACCGTGGAACGCCAGAGCGATGACGTTCGCGGTCCAGCGATCACCGACCAGGTCGATGAGGTTGCGGTAGACGCTGTGTTCGCCGGGTATTCTGGAGGACGATAGTGATGACCTGCGCCGAACTTTCTTATTGCGCTGATCTCTGGATTCACCGGGGCCGGGCTTATAGCGGACGTCGCGACCATCTACCCCCTGGTGGCAATGGGCGCATTGCATAAGGGGGCTGAACACTCGGCCGCAATCGCTATGCAGCAGTTTCACCGCATCGAGCTGTGGGGTTCGGTAGTACTTCCGCTCCCAGGCTATGGCCATCATGGCAGACGCATGCAATGCCAGAGACTTTTGTGTGAGGTGATAACTGCCCCCCGCCCGACCCTGCAACGGGGGCTTTTTCTGCAGGCAGCCGATACGCTGCAGCCACTTCAGCCGATCCGAGAGAACGCCCCGGGACACGCCGGTCGCGGCCAGCATCCCGCTGAAGCTGTTAATGCCCCAGAAGACTTCCTGAATGATCAGCAGGCACCATTTGTCACCGATCTGGTCGAGCGCCCGATTAATTGAACTTGCGCGTGTGTACAGGAGCTCGCCAGCCGTCTCTGTGGAGCTGAGCGCCGGAGACATCAACGGTCACGCCGGGGCGTACAGATCCTCGCCGCGCACCCAGGTTGCATGGAAGCCGTAGGGTACTCGTTGCGGCATGCGTACCCGGGCTATCGGTCCCTGCTCGATATCCTGTGCATCAAAGACCAGACACCAGGACGACCAGTCCTTGCTGTCGGTGGCCAGAGTGATGACGTAACCATCGTCCTCGACGCTGTCGCGGGTGGCACCGCTCTTCGGTGCAAACACCGCCTCGCTCCCAAACACGCCGGTTCCATAATCCCACTCCCAGCGCCGGCCGGTTTCGTTGTCGTATTTCACCAGTCCCGTAAACCGCAACGTATGCCCTCCTTCATGAAGCAGGGGGATGCGCTGGTGGTAGGCGTAGCGCGAGTAAATACCGTGGAACAGTGGATTGGTCTTGTTGAACTCCGTGTTCAGATCGTCCAGGTCACCCTCGCGGACCTCCCCGGTCCGGAGGTTGAAGCGCCAGCGGTAGTTGTTTGCTTCGAGGCGCATATACGCGAGCATATGCGCGAGTTCGCCCTCATCGTCGCTGGCGCCGGGCATCGGGTTCACTGAGCGACAGCCATCCATAATCACCCAGTCGCCGTCTTCCCAGCAGTTGCTGACGTGGAGTATGTAGCAGGGCTCGCAGTCAAACCAGCGGACCGCACTGCCGTTGCCATAACGTGGCGCGATACCAAAACGCGTGGGCATATTGCGATGGAAGGTCAGCACACGCAGATGATGCTGCCGAAGCACATCCATGTTGTGGAAGAACGGCAGGTCGTGAAGGATCGCGTAATTCGTCGTGAAACCCATGTCATGTGGAAGGCGCGGTCCGGGGAGATCTACCGCCGTCTCGTGTATCAGTTTTCCGCTGGCGTCGGCTATCCCGTAGGTCATGTAGGGCGGCTCATCGCCGTAGTCGAAGAACATCAGTTCACCGGTCGCCCAGTCGACTTTTGAA
Organism: uncultured Congregibacter sp.; assembly: GCA_964525195.1. Taxonomy (GTDB): domain Bacteria; phylum Pseudomonadota; class Gammaproteobacteria; order Pseudomonadales; family Halieaceae; genus Congregibacter. Next base: position 6,091 of record CAZGGN010000003.1, on the reverse strand, counting down.
TGGGCGGACATGCGACGATGTTTACGGCCCGCAACCTCGAAAGGTCGCAGCGTACCCAGAGAGTGTCCCTCCAGGGCATAGGGATTGCCGGCGTTGTACCACAGCGTTATCAGCTCGTTGCGGTAGTACAGAAGATCGGTATTTGAGGTGTCCTTGATACCAAAGGGTGACACGCTGTAGTCAAAAGGCCCCATAACCCCTGGTGAAATCGAGATACCACTGCTGCGCTCGTCGAGGAGGGCCTGAGTCTGTACCCAGCGATTGCGGTAGCCCGCCTCGCCGTTATTGAAATAGACGCCGTGCACCATGCCGTCACCGTCAAAGGGGTGGTAACGGTTTTTGGGCGCCAGGACCGGGTTGGGTCCATTGCGGAAGTAGGCGCCGCGAAGGTCCGCCGGAATCTCGCCCTCGACCTCAAGACCATCTTTGCTCAGTTCGTGCACTGTCGGCGCGTAGGGACCGTGCAGATAGGGGTTGTCCAGTTCGTAAATCCACGCCGGTGCGTCATCGAATCGCGTAACGCCATCAACGCACTTGTCGACGCAGGGGTACTCCGTCATGAGCTTCGCCACCTGTCCCATGGCTTGTCGTCCTTGCTTAACGCACTGTTTCGCCGCAGTATATCTTTGTGGTACGTTTATGCAAGTTACGGTTCCGGGGTCATTGTGGGGGGGCTGCCGCAGTGGACTCGGCTCGGCCCTCGCGGACACCGACGGTAGATGGAATCCGGTTTGATGAGTAATTCCCTGAGTCGCCTGCGCCTGCCGGTATTCCAGGCCCCGATGTTTCTTCAATCCGGTCCCGAGATGGTGATTGCCAGTTGCAGGGCCGGGATTGTGGGCTCTTTTCCGTCGGTGAATGCCCGCAGTCTTGAGGATCTGACCCACTGGCTGGAGCGGATTAGCACCGCCGTGTCTGAGGCAGATGCCCCCTGGGCAATGAATCTGATGATGCATCGCTCGAACACCCGTCGTATGGATGATCTGGCGCTGGCGGAGCGTTTTCGGGCGCCCATCGTAATCACCGCGCTGGGCAGTCCGCGAGATGCGGTAGAGGCAGTGCATAGCTACGGGGGGCTGGTGTTCGCCGATGTTATCGATATCCGCTTGGCGGCCAAGGCCATTGAAGCCGGTGTCGACGGACTCGTGCTGGTGGCTGCCGGCGCGGGTGGACATACGGGGCAGCTGTCGGGTTTCGCGTTCGTCGAGGAGGTGCGTCGCTATTTCGATGGGCTGCTCATCCTCGGTGGCGGTATCAGCAGCGGGCGCGGGGTGCGCGCGGCGCAGGTCCTCGGTGCCGACTTTGCCTATATGGGCACGCGCTTTATCGCCAGCACGGAAAGTATGGCCGAGCCCGAGTACAAGCAAATGGTCACGGACAGTACCGGGGCCGATATCGTCTGTTCTGACGCGCTGACCGGAGTCAGGGCGAACTGGCTCCGGGGCAGTCTGGTCCGCGCCGGCTACGATCCGGACAACATGCCGGCAGCAGGCGAAATCGACATTATCAAGGCTGCGGGCGATGCGAAGCGCTGGCGGGATGTCTGGGCCGCGGGGCAGGGCGTCGGCGCTATCGATGAGGTACTGCCGGTCGCGGACATCGTCGACCGGCTTGAGCGAGAGTATCGGGAGGCCTGCGGGAACTAGCTTTATGCAGAATCGACAACACCGGGTTGCAGCGCTGAGCGACGCCGGGCTCTGGGGCCGTCAGACATTGCATGACTTGCTCGCCGTGAACGCCGATGCTACGCCCGATCGTGATGCGGTGATTGACCAGCCAGACAAGCAGGCCCTGATGGGCGTGCCGCCGCGCCGGCTGAGCCTGCGCGAGCTGGATCGCATGAGCTCGACCTGTGCCCGGGAGCTGTCCAGGCGCGGCATCCGTGCGGGTGACGCGGTGATTCTTCAGCTACCCAACACCAGCGAGTTGATCGTCCTGTATTACGCCCTGAGCAAGCTCGGTGCTGTGATAGCGCCGATTGCCGTGCAGTATGCGGCGCATGAACTCCGCCATTTTGCTCAGGAATTAGCGCCGACGGCATTTATTACGGTCAGTGAGTTGCGCGGCGCCGATCTTGCTGCACAGGCCCGCAAGGTTCTTCCGGGTGTCCCCGTTTGGGATGTTATTCAGGATCTGGACGTGTTTGCTGACGCCGCCTCCGCTAGCGAAGATGGCACTCGGGACTGGGCCGGCGATGCCAATGCGGTTCTCACTATTGCCTGGACGTCCGGAACCACCGGAACGCCAAAGGGTGTCCCGAGGACTCACAACATGTGGCTCGCGCAGGGTCGCCTTACCTCCCATGCGGCGCAATACCGGGACGGCGACAAGCTGCTCTCTCCGTTTCCCATGATTAACATGGCAGCGCTGGGCGGATTTCTTTTCCCCTCCGCCCTGTGCAACTGCACCCTGGTGCTCCATCATCCGCTCGATATTCCACTCTATCTGCAGCAGCTTCAGGACGAAGCCGTGACCTTCACGCTCGCGCCGCCGCCGCTGCTGAATCGCCTGGCGCAGCAGCCAGACCTGTGGAAACAGTTTGATTTCTCCGCCCTGCGCACCATCGGCTCCGGATCCGTACCCCTGTCGCCCGCAATGATAGAGGTCTTTGAGAACGACTTTGGCAAGCCGATTATCAACTTCTATGGGTCGAATGAGGGCATTGGTCTGATCAGCACCCGGGACAATTCCCCCTCTCCAGCACATCGGGCGCAGCTCTTTCCCCGGCTGGGCGCTCCCGGGACCCACTTCGAGAGCTATGCAAAAAATGCAATGCTTACCCGGATTGTCGACCTGGAGACGGGGCAAACCGTAGACAAACCCGGCGTCCCCGGCGAGCTTTGCGTCGATGGTCCCGGTGTTTTTGACGGCTATCTGAATCACGACGGTGACGGCGTGTTTACCGACGACGGATACTTCCGCAGCGGCGACCTGGTTGAGATATGTCCCGAAAAACCCAGCCATTACCGTATCGTGGGCCGCTGTAAGGACATCATCAATCGCGGTGGGACCAAGCTTTCGCCCAGCGAAATCGACAGCTTACTTGAAGGTATGCCTGGCCTGGCTGAGGCGGCGGTTTGCGCCTATGCGGACGATGATCTCGGAGAGCGCGTCTGTGCCTGTATTGTGATGCTTGAGGGCCAGGAGCCACCCACACTGGAGTCCCTGCGTGACTATCTTTCAGCCAAAGGACTCGCCCGATTCAAGCTACCGGAGCGAATCGAGCGCTTCGGTGCCCTGCCGCGCAACCCGCTGGCCAAGGTATTGCGCGCTGAGCTACGCAAACAGGTCGAAGGCCGCTGAGCCGCGGTGAACTGATGTCAAATCAAGGAGCAGGACAATGACGGCAGTGTATCTCCTGGGCGGCGCCCAGACGGATTTCGCACGCAACTGGCACCGCGAGGGACTGGATCTCTACGCCATGTTTCGCGAGGTTCTGGAGGCTGCGGTCGCCGATGCGCAGATTGATCCGGCCCAGATAGACGTCGGGCATGTGGGTAATTTTGTTGCCGATCTATTTTGTGGTCAGGGTCTTATCGGAGGCTTCTTTGCCCAGGTTTTTCCTGAGCTGTCGGGTATTCCCACGTCGCGGCACGAGGCCGCCTGCGCATCGGGCTCTATGGCGATGCTTGCGGCCATGCGCGATATCGAAGCCGGACACTACGATGTGGCCTGCGTGCTGGGTATCGAGCTGATGCGCAATGTGAACGGTAAAACCGGCGCGGAGTATCTCGGCGCAGCCGCCTGGCAGGGACAGGAGGCGACCCACTGCGATTTTCCCTGGCCCCACCTGTTTGACCGAATCAGCGCGGAATACGAAAAACGCTACGGTCTGAAACACGAGCATCTGGCGCGGATCGCCGAAATCAACTTTGCCAATGCACGGCATAACCCCTTGGCCCAGTCCCGCGCCTGGGATTTTCCGCCGGGCTGTTTCAGTGAGGATGACAAACTCAATCCGGTAATTGACGGCCGGATTCGCAAGCTCGATTGCGGGCAGATTACCGATGGTGCGGCCTGTGTGCTGCTGGTGAGTGAGAAGGTTGCCACAGAGCAGGCCCGGCGAATGGGCCTCAGCCTGCAGGATATCCCCCGAATCAAGGGTTGGGGGCATCGCTCGGCTCCTCTGTTGCTGGAACAGAAGCTGGCGCTCAGTGAAGACCAGCCCTTGATATTCCCTCACGCGGCGGCAGTGATAGAGGACACGCTCCGCCGTGGCGGATTCAGCCAGATTGACGATCTGGATGGCCTGGAGACTCACGATTGCTTCACCATTACGGAGTACATGGCGCTGGACCATTGCGGCCTCACCGCCCCCGGGGAATCCTGGAAGGCGGTGGAGGATGGGCTTATCGAGCGCGATGGACGATTCCCGGTGAACGCCAGCGGCGGATTGATCGGACTCGGTCATCCGGTAGGCGCTACCGGAGTTCGCATGGCGCTCGATTGCGCGCGGCAGGTCAGCGGTCGCGCCGGTGCGGCGCAGATAGCCGGCGCGCAAAACATGCTCACCTTCAATCTCGGTGGAAGCGCGACCACCTGCGCCAGCCTGTTGGTGGGCGTGGGTGAATGAATGATGCGTTGATCTACGCGGGCTTGCGCAGTCCCCGGGCCCGGGCCCGGGATGACGGCGCGCTGCACGAGCTGACGCCGCATGCACTGTTAGCGCAGCTCTACCGCGGCCTTGCCGAGCGCACGCAGCTGTCTCCTGCGGATGTGGAAGATGTCATTCTCGGCTGCGTGACGCAGTACGGGGAGCAGGCAGGCAACATTGCCAAAGCATCGACGCTTTATGCGGGGTGGCCGGAAACGGTCCCGGGCATCACCGTGAGTCGCTATTGTTCATCCGGTCTGGACGCCATTGCCTTGGGAGCCCTCAAGATCAACGGCGGCGTGGCACAACGGGTTATCGCCGGCGGTGTGGAAATGATGTCGCGGGTGCCCATGCTCGGCGACGATGCGCGAATCTTCAAGGACCCGGAATTTGCCCTGCAGTGTCGCGTACTGATGATGGGTAGCGGCGCAGACCTCATCGCCAGTCGCCTGGGTATCACGCGTGAGGAGGTCGATGCGGTGGCCCTGCAGAGTCAGAAGCGCGCGGCCGCGGCGCGGGATCTGGGTTACTTTGCCGGGTCGATTCTTCCGATCAAAACCCGCTCGGGGCTGGCGGAGACCGATCAGTGCATTCGCGACAACAGCTCGATGGAAAGCCTCGCCGCGCTCGCGCCCGCGTTTGCGGGTCTGGGCGCAGCCGGCGTGGACGACTACCAGCTGGCCGCCAACCCGCAGCTGGCGCGGATTGAGCATGTGCACACCGCGGGGAACTCGCCGGCCATGGCTGACGCCGCCTGCGTTATGCTGCTTGGAGATCGCGAGGCGGGTGCACAGTGGTCTGTGGCCCCGCGGGCGCGAATCGCCTCGAGTATCACCGTCGCGACAGACCCTCTGCAGGTGCTGAGCGGCTGCGTGGAAGCGAGCAGGGTCCTGCTCGCGCGCTGCGGTTTGTCCGCCCATGATGTTGATCTGTTTGAAATACACGAAGCCTTTGCGGCGACGAGTATTATGGCGCTGCGGGAGCTGAAAATGGATCCTGAGCGATTGAATGTGAATGGGGGAGTGATTGCTCTCGGACACCCGATGGGGGCAACCGGACCGATCCTGGCGCTCACGCTGCTGGATGAGCTCGAGCGCCGGGGACTGCGGCGGGGCATTGTTGCCGCCGCCGGTGCGGCGGGTTCAGGCAGCGCGCTGCTGATCGATCGCGACTTTTAGCCGGCTGCAGTCAGTGGCCGGCGACCAACGCCTGTGCCTTGAAATCGGCGAGGCAGGCGGTAGTCCTTTGAGCTGCTCGCGCATCTCCAGAGACGCTCTCACATTATCAGAGGCACTCGACGGACGCTCAAAGGACCACCGCCTGCCTCGCCTGAGCAGTGCGACATCTGGGCGCTGTTTCGGCAGTGCCATGTCTCAACGGCTGGTGGCGGCTCGGCGCCGCTTTGCTCGAGCGTCCGTCGAGTGCGCTGTTTAATGTTCAAGCGCCGATGGAGATGCGCGAGCAGCTCGAGTAAAGCGGGGGCGGGCCGCCCAAAAC
>CAZGGN010000002.1:46477-57467 GCA_964525195.1 uncultured Congregibacter sp. | reverse complement strand
TTTTGCTGAAGGGCTCCAGGTTCAGGAAGGAGCTGGACGAGGAGATGGCCTTCCACATGGATGCCCTAGCTGACGATCTGATTCGCCAGGGGATGGAACCGGAAAACCGGCGCACCGTCACGTGAAAAACTGACCGAGCTGAATCTTGCATTCGCTGCCGACCAGCTATATACTGACAGCTAATTCTATTTGTAACTATTGCGAATCGGTCAAGGTGGACGTCGACGTCGTGGAGGTTCGGGAGCGCGTGCACCAGTGCGTGCCGGACCTCCTCACCGATGGCGTGGGCGTCGCGCAGGGACAGGTCGCTGTCGACACCGCTCTCCAGCAGCACGATGTTGTCCACTGGACCCAGCTCCGCCAATGCCGCACTGAATCCCTGGTAAGCAAAACGCGACAGCGTCGACAGGACATAAATGGTCCGACCAGGGCCGCTGATACCCGCCTCCGCCGCTGCCACCACGGCCGCACATCCGACCCGGGAGCCAGCCGCGGGCCCCGCCACCCAGTCATTGAAGGACCAGGCGGGCAGATGCCGGACCACCGGATCGAGCAACTCTATTCCCAGCGCCGCCACATCCGCCGCGCTGTCAGCCCCCACATCCACCCAGAGGTCTTCCGGTCGGGTCAGCTGCGTTTCCTGCGCATGGAGGTTTGAAAAGTGAGCGCTTGCGAGTGCGCTTATTCCTCCGACAAGGAGTCCCTTTCGGGTCAGTATTCGAAGCTGCTGCCCCTCGTGAGCCTGAGTCCAAAGGGGATGCGCCACGGATGCGCCGGCTTGATGCAGGCGCAAATAACCTTCTTCTGTGATCTGACTGATGCTAAAGGACGGTGCATCAAGGAGGCAGGCAACCAGAGTGCTCCTGTCGCCCTCACCCACGATCTTGATCAAATTGCCGAGCCGCCCCTTCTGCCAGCCCGCACGCTGAGCACGGAGGGGGCCGGTCGCATGGTACTCGTGGCCCGACGGCGCATCGAGGGCAACCCAGCCCGCCAGAAGTTCCGCCGCCGGTCGAACAGCGGCCTGGGCCGCACAATGGGTGCCGAACAAAAGAGCGGCGATCAGTATTCCAAAACGCATAGTATTCCCGTCCGGTGGACATCCATGAGGAGGTGAGGCTGAAGTGCACACTGTAGACTGAATTGCTTTACGACGCGTCATTGACGACTCTGGAACGCAAACTGCTATTGTTTCGAGTAATTCCGCCTGCCAATGAGATTGATCAGCAATGCCGCCTCTTCGTAGTTGCCTTATCCTGTTTTCCCTTCTGGCCTCTGCAGGGGCTTACTCGAGCCCGGAAACCTGTGCCTACATAAAGGAGCCGGGCGCGAGACTGAACTGCTTTGACAGCTATTTCGAACCCAGCGAAATTCTGGAGATCGAGGGAGACTCCACAGTCCCTCTATCTGACGCCCCCCCGCCGGCCATCTCGATGATCGAAGCACGCCTTGAACAGGAGGCCGCCCTGACCGATCAGTGGTTCTCAATCACGCCGCATCACAGGAACTATATTCTGCCGGCCACCTACAACGACAACCCGGACTTTTCTGCTTTTAGCCCGGAAGAAAAGAGCTTCAGTGACTATGAAGTCAAAATGCAGCTGAGCCTTAAAACACGACTGGCCCGAGGACTGTGGCGCGATTCGTCGATCTGGGCGGCCTACACCCAGCAGTCCTACTGGCAATTGTATGCTGACGAAGCGGCGTCCTCCCCCTTCCGGGAGACCAATCACCAACCAGAGATATTCTGGCAGGTGCCGGTGGACTTCAATGTACTGGGTTGGGACGCGCGAATTGCGACGCTTGCGCTCAATCATCAGTCAAACGGACGCTCCGAGCCCCTGTCGCGCAGCTGGAACCGTGTCACTGCCGCGCTCGCCCTGGACCGCGGCAACTGGGCGATCTCGGCAAAAACATGGGCACGCATCAAGGAACCCGCTGAGACGGATGACAATCCCAATATTGAGGATTACATGGGCCGACTGGAACTGGGTCTGGCGCATACCCGGGAGCGACACACGTTCTCGCTCAATCTCAAGAACAACCTCAGTAGTCCCAATCGCAGCGGGCTGGAGGTCAACTACACGTTTCCCCTGTTCAAGCGCCTCAAGGGGTTTCTTCAGTTTTACTCCGGTTACGGCGAAAACCTGATCGACATGGAAAATCACACTAACCGGATCGGGATCGGCATAGCACTGACGGATACACTCTAGACAACCGCAGTTTGACGGTATGTCGGAAGGTATCGCGCGGGACATTCGCATTGGGTTAAGGTCGCAGAGGAATCAGGTCAACGCTCGCTGCGGCGGGCGGCCCCACCGGCGGTACCGGTGCTTTTGCTTTGCCGAAAAATCGGAGTAAAAAAACAATGTTCAATGAAACTACCCGACGAGTTTTTGTTAAAAGCGCCGCTGCGGCACTGGCCGTCGGCGCATTGCCCGGGCGCAGTGAAACATCAGCCGCCGGGAATTATGACGAAATGCTGGTAATCGACGCCCTGAGCTTTGGAAAAGACTGGGGTGACGATGTTTACGCAGCCTTAAAGGCGGCCAATTACTCGGGCATTATCGAAAGCCTCCCGCGCAAAGACCTGCAAACAGCGATCGATGCACTGGTGGAATGGCGGGAACGTATCGCCGCGAACCCGGACAAACTGATGCTCGCTCTTCAGGCACAGGATTTCACCCGCGCGAAAGCCTCAGGTCGGACTGCCGTGCTTATGAACTTCCAGAATGCAACGATGCTTGAGGGTGAGGTCGCCAACGTGGATGCGCTGCATGCGTTAGGCATGCGCTCGGTCCAGCTGACTTACAATTTCCGCAATCTCGTAGGCGATGGCTGCCTGGAACGCACTAACGCAGGCCTCTCTGATTTTGGTTTGGAGGTGGTCGAGCGCCTTAACGAGGTCGGCGTATTAATCGATCTTTCTCACTGCGGTCCGCAGACAACCCAGGATGGAATCGAGTTCTCGAAAAAGCCTGTGGGCATCACGCACACGATGTGCGCAGCCCTGCGACCGCATCCCAGAGCCAAGAGCGATGCGCACATCCGCGCCTGCGCCGAAAAAGGCGGCGTCGTCGGAATGATTGCGCTGGGTTACTTTGTCGGCCCGGATCCCGGCGGCGACACAACGATTGAGAATTACGCTGACCACATCGAACACGCCGTCAACATCGCCGGTATTGAGCACGTTGGCATATCAACGGACTTTCCGCCCCAGGGCATATCGCCCTGGGCAACTTACGAAAACTGGTATGCCCCGCGGACAAAATATTTTAAACCCAGCTACGAGCTCCGCTGGCCACCGTGGATTCCTGAGCTGGATACGCCGGACCGCTATCGCAATCTGCTCGCGGTGCTGACACGTCGCGGCTGGTCCGGCCATGATATGGAGCGATTGCTGGGGCTGAACTGGATGCGACTCTTCAGCGACACGATAGGCTGAGGCGTCGGGCTAAGCCCCGGCGGGCGGCACGCGCGTGGCCTGCCAGATGCTGGCTCGCCACTCCCCCTCGCGATGCTGAAAAACGCCGCTGTTCAGGAAATACTGCACCGGACCCTCTGTCGGCGTGGCGACCAGACGGAAGGTGATGACGGCAACATCGTCAGCAAGCAATCGAACCTGAACCTGATCGGCGCTATAGACAGACAGTTCAGCCTCGACGGGAGCGGCTTCACTCAAACCCGCCATAATCTGCGCCTTGCCATAGCGCGCACCACTGGAGCTCGTGTACACAAGATCGTCAGCCCAGAAGCGATCATGCATCGCCGCATCGTCAACCGAGGCACCGGCAAGAAACTCGTCCAGCAAACCCTGCAGCGATTCCACGTCATCGGCCAGCACCCCAACCGGCGTGAACAGCAGGAAAACCGCTAAACCCAGAACAATTCGGTGAAACATAAAACCCTCTCTGAAAAGCATCGCCATGAATGGAGCACTATACCTTGGAGGCAGGCCTGGCCGCTTGACCTGCCAACAGGATTAGCGGTGTAATCGCGGTGGTTGCGTCTGAACGACACTGACGCACAGCTTAAAGGGCATCACTTGCAGACTTCGAACAGACTACTGACTGTTTTTTTCGCGGGCATTCTCGCGCTGCAGTCTGTTGTGCTGCAGGCCTCGCCCTGCATGATGACCGCTGCGGGACAGGGCGAAACGGCCGCCATGGGACACACAAACCCGCCCATGGCCGGGATGGAGCACGCGGACCACAGCTCCCATCATAGGGTCGAGCCGACCTCAGCCACCGATCAACCATCCAGCAGTAAGTGCTGCGATGGAGGCTACTGCTCCCAAAACGGCTGCATGAGTCCAAGTGCTCTCGAGCAGTCCGCTTACCTGTCACCAACCCGGGTACCCGCTGACTACAACCGCTTGCTACTCTCCGGGGTCCCTCTTCACCCTCCGGGCTCCCTCTACCGACCACCCTCCGCCTAGCCTCCACAGGACAGGTGCGCCTGTAATCTGGCGATAGGAACCTGTCAGACCCTGAATTCCTTCAGGGCTCAGCGATTTCGCAGCACGCGATAAAAACGGCCAAAGTCCCTCTGTGGAGCCGGCCCGGCGACTGAACGGTGGAAAACAACGTGAACATCTTTATACGATCGCGCGGGAGCGTCCTTTCAGCTCTGGCGTTTCTCCCGGCACTGCTTCTGTGCTCAAACAGCGCGACGGCCCTGGAGCTGAGTCTGCGCGAGGCGATACAAATCGCCCAGAGCAATGACCCCTGGATTGAGGGAAGCCGATATCGGCAGCAGGCGCTCGCAGCGCAAAGCACCGCAGCGGGCGCCCTGCCCGATCCGATGGTGACCGCGGGCTTTGCCAACCTGCCTACCGATACCTTCGATTTCAATCAGGAGCCGATGACCCAGTTCAGCGTGGGCGTCAGCCAGGCTCTTCCGCGGGGTAACAGTCGCGCACTGCGACGTGAGCAACTGGCTACACTAAGCGCCCAGCACCCCTATCAGCGGGCAGATCGTCGCGCGCGAGTCGAGGCCCAGGTTTCGGTAATCTGGCTGGATGCCTGGCGCGCCGCAGAGACAATCCGCCTGATAGAGAAAGACAGCGATCTTTTTCTGCAGCTGGTTGATATCGCGCAATCGAACTACGTGAACTCCCTCAAGGGCACACGGCAGCAGGATCTTGTGCACGCAGAATCCGAACTCACGCGGCTTGAGGATCGACTTCTGGTTCTCCGCGAAGAGCGTGAAATCGCACTGGCCAAACTCCAGCAGTGGTTACAGAACAGTGCTGCGGCGGCCGTTGGGTCCCCGGGCTACGAACTGCCCCGGCAGCTTTCGGATATAAAACCACTGGCACCCCAGTTCCTGACCGCCACACAAAGTCCCGGACCTCAGTCGCTCGCCAGAGCGCTGGAGCACCATCCCGCCTTGCAAACAGTTACGCGACGTCTCGAAGCCAGCAGCACGGCAATCAAGCTTGCGGAACAGCAATATCGCCCCGAATGGCGACTGAGCGCGAGCTATGGTTATCGCGACGACGATCCCCTGGGCCAGCGGCGTGCAGATTTCTTTTCCTTTGGCGTGTCCTTCGACCTGCCGATCTTCACATCGAGTCGGCAGGATCAGAAAGTGATATCAGCCACCGCCACCACCGAATCAATACGCACAGAAAAAGCCCTGCTGCTGCGCAAGATGATCGCGGAGATCACCACGCTACAAGCCAGGTTGCAGCGCTTAAATGAACGGCAGCAGCTTTACCAGTCCCGTTTGCTCAGCGATATGCGAGCGCAGGTTGAATCGGCTCTGGAAGCGTATACCAATGACGATGGCGATTTTGCCGAGGTTGTGCGAGCGAGGATTGCACAGCTCAATACACGCATCGCGGCGATCGATATCGAGGTAAACCGTCAAAAGACCCTCGCGGAGCTGAACTACTTCTTTGTATCGGCCAACGATGGGCAGGAGCGCTGATATGCACAATGTCCTGAAATACACTCTCGTTTTTGCCGCCGGCGCAGCTTCTGCTATCGGGATTTACAGCATTCCAGAGCCTGCCCGGAAGAACGCCGGCACAGCGTCTTCCGAAGATGAAAAGCCATTGTATTGGGTAGCCCCCATGGATCCGGATTTTCGTCGCGACCAACCCGGGAAGTCCCCGATGGGGATGGATCTCGTGCCGGTTTTTGCGACAGATAATGCACCCGGCGTGGTCGAAATCTCACCTCAGGTGGAAAACAGCCTGGGGGTTCGAACGACCGGGGTATCGCGGGGCACACTGAGTCAGACCATTCGCACCGTCGGTTACGTTCAGTACGACGAGGACAGCCTTATCCATATTCACCCGCGGGTCGAAGGCTGGATCGAACAACTCCACGTCACTGCGGCCGGTGACCCCGTCGAGGCGGGTGCGGCCCTTTACGATATCTATTCACCGGAGCTGGTGAATGCACAGGAAGAATTTCTATCAGCCCTGAGCCGGGGCAGCGACAGACTTCAGCAAGCTGCCGAGGATCGCCTTCGGGCCCTGCAATTGAGCGATGCTTTTATCAGCTCGCTCAGGGGCGACAGGAAGGTTCTGCAAACGGTCACGTTCACCTCACCGCAGAATGGCGTCGTCGACAACCTCGATATCAGGGAAGGATTTTTCGTCGGCCCTGAAACCACCCTGATGTCCATCGGCGATCTTCAGGAGGTGTGGGTGGAAGCACAGATCTTCGAGAGCCAGGCGAGTCTGGTCCGGATAGGACAGACGGTACTTATGCGGTTGGACTATCTGCCCGGGCGCGAATGGCTGGGCAGGGTAGATTACATCTACCCCTCGCTCGATACCGACACCAGGACCCTGCGGGTCAGGCTGCGTTTCGCCAATGCCGATCGAGCACTTAGGCCCAATATGTATGCGCAAGTTGAGATCCAATTGGACGAGCGAGCTGAGCATATCGTGATACCCCGGGAAGCGTTGATCAGAACCGGTAGCCAGAATCGCGTGGTGCTCGCCCTGGGCAACGGTCGATTCAAATCCATAGTCGTAAAAACCGGCCGAATTTTCAGCAGTCGGGTGGAGATCCTCCAAGGCTTGTCCGAGGGCGATGAGATTGTGAGTTCCGCGCAGTTTCTCCTCGATTCGGAATCGAGCAAGAGCTCGGATTTCATGCGCATGGATCATCCACTGGAGTCCCGAGCTGATCCGCGCGAGAGCGCCGACCCCATGCCCATGGACCACGACCATCGATCACATGCTGAGCCGGACAAGAGCCTGGATTCCATGCCTATGGATCACAACCATGGATCACATGGCGAGGCAGACAAAAACATAAATTCCATGCCCATGGATCACAGAGGGAAATCGCATCATGATTGAAGCGATTATTCGATGGTCAGTCACTAACCGGTTTTTCGTACTGCTAGCCACCGCCATCGTGGTGGGCGTGGGCTTGTTCTCACTCAAAAACACGCCTGTCGATGCAATCCCCGACCTGTCTGATGTCCAGGTCATTATCAAAACCAGCTACCCGGGTCAGGCGCCACAGGTGGTGGAAGATCAGGTGACCTATCCGCTGACCACCGCCATGCTGTCAGTACCCGGTGCCACCGCGGTTCGAGGCTTCTCGTTTTTTGGGGACTCCTATGTGTACGTCATTTTCGATGATGACCGGGATCTCTACTGGGCTCGCAGCAGAGTCCTCGAATACCTCAGCCAGGTAGCCCCCACCTTGCCGGATGCCGCCAGGCCCCAACTGGGTCCGGATGCAACGGGGGTTGGCTGGGTCTATATCTATGCGCTGGTGGATCCCACTGGACAACACGACCTCAGCCAGCTGCGCAGCTTGCAGGATTGGTTCCTGAAGTATGAGCTGCAGGGCGTACCGGGTGTGTCCGAAGTCGCCACCGTAGGCGGCATGGTCAAGCAGTATCAGGTCAGCGTAAACCCCGACCGGCTGCGCGCCTTCGACATTCCGCTATCGCATATCCGGGAAGCCATTCTAAGAGCGAATCAGGAAGTCGGCGCATCGGTAATTGAAATGGCCGAGGCCGAGTACATGGTGCGGGCCTCAGGCTACATCTCCGGCATTGAGGATCTGGAGAACATTCCGCTGGGCGTAAACCAAAACGGCACGCCGCTGCTTCTCGGCGACCTGGCGGATATCAGTACCGGACCGCAGATGCGTCGCGGCATCGCAGAGCTCAACGGCGAGGGCGAGGTCGTCGGGGGAATCATCGTCATGCGCTCCGGCCAGAATGCGCAAGCCACCATCAAGGCGGTCAAAGCCCGCCTCGGGGAACTTCGCACGAGCCTGCCAGCAGGCGTAGAGCTGGTCACGGTCTACGACCGCTCGGGCCTGATCGAGAGCGCCATTAAAAATCTCTGGGAGAAGCTGGGGAAAGAACTCCTGATGGTCGCTTTGGTGTGTATGGCTTTTCTGTTCCATGTGCGTTCTTCACTGGTAGCAATCATCAGCCTGCCCGTGGGGATCCTCATGGCGTTTATCGTGATGCACCTGCAGGGATTGAATGCGAACATCATGTCACTGGGGGGCATCGCGATTGCTATTGGCGCGATGATTGACGGCGCCATTGTGCTGATCGAGAACATGCACAAGCATATCGAAGGAACCCCACTGACCAGGGAGAACCGCTGGCAGATTGTGACGGACTCAGCGATCGAAGTAGGCCCGGCCCTCTTCTTCAGTCTGCTGATTATCACCGTGAGCTTCATTCCGGTGTTTACCCTCGAAGCCCAGGAGGGGCGCATGTTCGCCCCCCTCGCTTTCACCAAAACCTATGCGATGGCTGCCTCGGCGCTGCTGGCCATCACCCTCGTGCCGGTACTCATGGGCTATTTCATCCGTGGCAAAATCCGACCCGAGAACAGAAATCCCATGAATCGGCTGGTCGTTTCCACCTACCGGCCGCTGCTACGCTCCGCGCTGGCCTATCCCAAATTGACGCTGTCCCTGGCCCTGCTCATGGTCCTCAGCGGACTGTGGCCACTGAGTAAAACCGGAAGTGAGTTCATGCCGCCGCTGGACGAAGGCGACCTGATGTATATGCCAACCACCTATCCGGGGATATCCATCGGTAAGGCGCGGGAACTACTCCAGCAAACCGACAAACTGATCCGGACGGTCCCTGAAGTGAAAAGCGTATTCGGAAAAATTGGCCGTGCTGAAACTGCCACCGATCCAGCGCCCCTGACCATGATCGAGACCTTTATTCAGCTCAAACCCAAAGCTGACTGGCGACCGGGCATCAGCGCCGAAGACATACGGCGAGAGCTGGATCGAGCCATACAGATTCCCGGCCTCACCAACGCCTGGGTCATGCCGATCAAAACCCGCATCGATATGCTCGCCACCGGTATAAAAACCCCGGTGGGTATCAAGGTCGCGGGGCCAAAACTCGACGTCATTGAGGCTATTGGACGGCAGCTTGAGGAGATTCTGCCAGGAATCCCCGGCACAGCCTCGGTCTATTCGGAGCGCGTAAGCGGCGGGCGTTACATCGTGGTGGATATTGATCGCGAGCGCGCCGCGCGCTACGGACTGAATATCGCCGATGTGCAGCAGGTCATTGCCACGGCAATCGGCGGCGTGGATGTGACGCGCACCGTAGAGGGACTGGAGCGCTATCCCGTCAATTTACGCTATCCCCAGTCCTACAGACAGTCTCCCGAGGACCTCGCGCAACTCCCCGTGGTGACTCCATCGGGCCAGCGTATTGCTTTGGGGGATGTCGCCGCTGTGCGCGTCGAAGACGGTCCCCCCGGCATCAAAAGCGAAAACGCGCGTTTAAATGGTTGGACCTTTGTTGATCTGGATAGCTCGGATATCGGCAGTTACGTCAGCCACGCTAAAGATCGTGTCGCCAGTGAACTCGACCTTCCCCCAGGCTACTCGCTCAGCTGGTCCGGTCAATACGAATACATGGAACGGGCCAAAGCCCGCCTCGCCTATGTGATTCCGCTAACCCTGGCGATCATCATCGTGCTGCTCTACCTGAACTTCCGCGCCTTCGGACAAGTACTGATACTGATAAGCGCCCTGCCCCTCGCTCTGGTGGGTAGCGCATGGCTTATCTATATGCTGGATTACAATTTTTCCATTGCCGTTGGCGTCGGGCTGATCGCACTGGCGGGAGTCGCGGTAGAAACCGGCGTTATTATGATTGTGTATCTGGACCAGGCCTGGAAACGGCTGCTGAACGAACTACCCGCGGACACTCGCGTTCCATCAAGAGATGCGATACGAACGGCAATTCTGGACGGCGCGGTGCTGCGCGTTCGGCCGGTGCTCATGACGGCAAGCGCAACAATTGTCGGGCTGCTTCCCATTCTTTTTGGCAACGGCACCGGGTCAGAGGTGATGAGTCGCCTTGCCGCACCGATGGTAGGGGGAATGATCAGTTCGGTGCTGCTTACGCTGTTTGTGCTGCCGGCTATTTACCTGCTCTGGCGCGAGCGCCCTTGACTGCCGTATCCGAACAATAAAGATTTTTGACGTAGGCCTGTGCCGCTGTCTTCCACATAAAACGCTTGCTGGCCGCGGCCTTTCGCATCGACCGGGTCTTATCGGGGGAATGCCGAAGCAGGTCGAGAGCTTCGCACCAGCGCCTGAGCAGCGCCTGAGCACGATCCTTGTCGGATGCGCCACTAAAGACATAGCCGGTTATCCCGTCCTCAACGGTATCGGCCAGACCCCCGACCTGATTTACCAGACAGGGCTGGCCGGAGCGCATCGCGAGCATCTGGCTGATTCCGCAGGGTTCAAAATTGCTCGGCATCAGGAACAAATCGCCGGATGCATAAAGCTGCTCTGACAGGGTCTCCGAGTAACCCCGCAAAAACAGGATATTGGCTCGTCGCGAGGCGCACTCTCCCAAAAAAGTCTCCAGCTGGCGATCGCCATTGCCTAGCACGATCAACAGGTCCTTATCCCCCAGGGCATCCAGCAAATGTTCGAGACAGCTGCGTCCGTCATCGAGGCGCTGGGTGAGCAAACCCAGTTTCTGCGTGGTCAATCTCCCAACG
>CAZGGN010000002.1:34715-46467 GCA_964525195.1 uncultured Congregibacter sp. | reverse complement strand
GAGTCGTCGGCCAGGCGGAGCGCGCTCGACACGCGCTCGCCGCGGCGCACGAAGTCGGCCAGACCCTGGATCGCCAGTTCCGTCGGGTCGATACCGGCGCAGGAGAGAACCAGACGGCCGTCCTTGCTGCGCGCCCAGCGCACAACCGATTCCACGCCCATGCCCGGGCCCAGCTTCTTCTCGTCGCGTACCGCATCGTCGAGCACGGCCAGAACCACCGCGCTGAAGGCGCCGAAGCGGGCTGCGGATATTCACAGCCGTTGAGAATGCCCAGCAGACGACCTTCTGCATGCGCTTTTTGCAGATCCGCCTGTAAGCCCGAACCGCTGTCATTCTGAGGATCACAGATTTCCCGCGCGTAGGTCGGCGATACAGCGTGCACTTTTCCGCACAGCGCAATCGCCGCGCGCATAGGATTAAAGCAATCCGCATAGCGCGGATCGCGCAGGCTTTCACGGGTAATCGCTAGCTCCGGGAACCAGCTTTTGAGCGAAGACTCGTCGCCTTCAAGGGGGCGAATGCCCTGCAGAGCGAGATTGTGGATAGTGAACACCAGCGGGATGTCGGCCAGCGGTAGAAACGCCGGATCGCAGCGCAACAGCACTGCCAGAACCGCACTGTGCCAATCGTGCAGATGGATAAGGTCGGGACGCGGCAGCTGCCCGTCGAGCAGGGCAGCGGCGGCGGCCGCGCAAAACAGCGCAAACTTGCTCGCGTCCGTTGCAAAAGGCCGATCCGGCGGATCGTCACAGTAAATTGCTCCCGCGCCGCAGGCAGAGAACAGTGGGTGCTCCAGCACCCGCTGTCGAACGCCGGGCCGTCCGGGATCGTCTTTTAAATCAAAAAGATCAAGGCCGACCGGCTCGCCACGAAAGCGCGCAGTCGTCCCCGCGCTCAAGCTGGCACCGGGCAGATGACAAAAGGTACCGTAAGCCGGTGTGAGAACCGTCACCTGGTGTCCGAGACTGGCAAGCGCCGGCGGTATGTCGCGAATAACATCGCCCATACCGCCGACCTTTCCCCCGGGCAGGGCGCCGTTCTCCGCAGCCAACATCAGGATGTTCATCGTCCGGGCTTAATCAGGTTACGACGTCGGGCGCGTCACGGCCCGTGCGCTGACGAATGGCGGCAATCGCCTCAGCCGCTTCGAGCAGGCTCTGAAGAGCTTTCTGTGCCCCCATCTCCATAAGCGCGGGATCACGTTGATGGGCGTCGCAGTAAACCCGCAGGGTCGCGCCGGAGGTTCCGGTACCCGACAGTCGGAACACCAGCCGTGCATCGTCCTCAAACAGGATGCGTATTCCCTGCCCCTTACTCTCGCTGCCGTCGACGGGGTCCACGTAACTGAAGTCGTCGGCGCTGGCGACCTGGTGCTCGCCAAAGCGCTGCCCCGGCATTCCTGCAAGACCCTGGCGCAGATTGTCCATCAACGCTTCAGCCGGAGCGGAATCAAGACCTTCATAATCATGCCGCGTGAAATAGTCGCGACCATACTGGCGCCAGTGTTCGCGAACGATGGCGTGAGCAGGCTGCTTACGCGCGGCGATAATGTTGAGCCAGAACAGCACGGCCCAGAGACCGTCCTTCTCGCGCACGTGGTCAGAACTGGTGCCGAAGCTCTCCTCTCCGCAGAGGGTAATTTTTCCCGCGTCCATCAGATTGCCAAAAAACTTCCAGCCCGTCGGCGTCTCGTAGCAGGCAAGCCCCAGAACCTCTGCCACACGATCAACCGCCCGACTGGTGGGCATGGAACGCGCAACCCCCGCCAGCTGGCTATAGCCCGGAACCAGTGACGCGTTGGCCGCAATCACCGCCAGCGAGTCACAGGGATTGATATAAAAACCGCGTCCCAACACCATATTCCGATCACCGTCGCCATCAGACGCCGCGCCGAAATCCGGCGGGTCATCGCTGTTCATCCGGGCGACCAGCTCCCGGGCATACAGTAGGTTAGGATCCGGGTGCCCGCCGCCAAAATCGGTCAGGGGTGTCGCGTTAATCACGGTTCCCGGCTCGGCACCCAGGCGACGCTCGAAAATTTCCTGTGCGTAGGGGCCGGTAATCGCGTGCATCGCGTCAAAACACATGGTGAAACGCTGATGCTCGAACATCTGGCGGATGGCCGCAAAGTCAAACAGGGAGGCCATCAGCTCCGCATAATCGCTCACCGGGTCAATGACCTCGATGCGCATATCCCCGAGCATCCGGCTGCCAGGCTGGTCGATATCCACATCCGCTGCCTCGAGGATCAGATAGTGGTCGATCTGCAGACTGTGCTGATAGATTTTCTCCGTGACGGTCTCGCTGGCGGGGCCGCCATTGGCGCCGTTGAACTTGATCCCGAAGTCGCCCCCGGGGCCGCCGGGATTGTGGCTCGCAGAGAGAATGATGCCGCCATCCGTAGCATATTTGCGGATAACACAGGACGCGGCCGGCGTCGAAAGCAGTCCCCCGGCGCCCACAAGTACACGAGCAAAACCATTGGCCGCCGCCATGCGCAGAATCTGCTGGATGGCCTCCCGATTGAAATAGCGTCCGTCGCCACCGAGCACCAGACTGCCACCAACGCGGTTTTCAAGCGTATTGAAAAGCGCCTGGACAAAGTTCTCCAGGTAATGGGGCTGGGTAAATTCCGAGACTTTTTTGCGCAGCCCCGAGGTCCCGGGCCGCTGGCCGGCAATCGGCCGGGTGTCAACGCGTGACGCAATCAACTGTGTGGCGCCTTCCATAAATTAAGCGGATCCTTCTGCCTGTCCGAGCATGCCCCGGGTCACCAGAACAATGCCACCTGCGGTAACGCGAAAACCATTATCCCGATCTTCCTCGGGATCCTGACCGATGTGCATGCCTTCGGGGATAACGCAGCCGCGATCAATAATGGCATTTCTGATCGAAGCACCACGCATCACCTCGGCGTCCGGGAGCAGGAGGGAACCCTGAACCTGAGAATAGGAGTGCACCCGGACGTTGGAAAATACCACGGATTCCCGAACCTGGCATCCAGAGAGAATGCAGCCCCCGGAAACGATGGAATCGAGCGCCATCCCGCGTCGGTCCTCATAATCCCAGACGAACTTGGCCGGCGGCAGCTGTTCCTGATAGGTCCAGAGCGGCCAGTCCCGCTCGTAGACGTTGAGCTGCGGTGTGGTGGTCACCATTTCCATATTCGCCTGCCAGAACGAATCGAGGGTACCCACGTCACGCCAGTAAGCTTTCTCGCCCGTCAACGGGTCGCGGAATGGATAGGCATACACATGAAAGTTCGCAATCATCGCGGGGATCACGTCATTGCCAAAGTCATGGGCCGATGCCGGCTGCGCGGCATCGTGTATCAGTCGATCATAGAGAAACTCAGTGTTAAAAAGGTAATTGCCCATGGAAGCAAGGCAGATGCCGGGTTTCCCGGGTACCTCTGCGGGCACGGCGGGTTTTTCCTGAAAGCCGATAACGCGATTATTTTCATCGACCTCGATAACGCCGAAGGTATTTGCGGCCTCTTCTACCGGGACCTCCAGGCAACATATCGTCATGTCCGCCCCGGCTTCGACATGCTCTACCAGCAAGGGGCCGTAATCCATCTTGTAGACATGATCACCGGACAGGATCAACACATGATCGGGCTTCTCGGCGCGAATAATATCCAGATTCTGATAGATTGCGTCAGCCGTGCCCTGATACCAGTCGTCGGACTGACGCTGGGAGGCCGGAAGTATCTCGATGAATTCCCCGAGCTCTTTCTTGAAGTGACTCCAGCCGCGCACGATGTGTCGAATAAGTGAATGCGCCTTGTACTGCGTGAGAACGCCGATCTGCCGGATACCAGAATTGACACAATTGGACAGAGGGAAATCGATGATCCGGTATTTGCCGCCAAAGTAGAGCGCCGGCTTGGCCCGCCAGGCGGTCAACTCGTAGAGACGCGAGCCGCGTCCGCCGGCAAGCACGAGCGCCAGCGTGTTTTTTGTGAGACGGCTGACATAGCGCGGATTCTGGTCTTCCATAACGGATCGCCCCAATCGTATTGATCAAATTCCGACGCACAACAACAACGCGCGCCGTCGCAGAGCATAACAGCTAAGCGGCGATCTGCTCGCCCCTGGCCGGACTAAAACCAGATCTCCTTTGCGTACTCGCTGATCGTGCGATCGCTGGAGAAACCGCCGCTCGCCGCGGTATTGAGAATACACTTGCGGGTCCAGGTGCTGTGGTCCGCGTAGGTGGCAGAAACCTCACGCTGTGCATGCAGGTAACTGCGAAAATCTGCTGCAGTCATCCACTGGTCATTCGGGTCGCGAATAGCGTTTACGATGTGATCGAAGATACCGAGCTCCACCAGACTGAAATGATTGCTCTCCAGAAGCTGCATGACGCGCCGCAGGTCCTCATCGGCTGCGATGATATCGTCCGGCTGGTAGTGACCACGCCGCGCCTGCACTTCATCGGCTGTGAGACCAAACAGGAAAAAGTTATCCGCACCCACCGCGTCACGAATCTCGATGTTCGCACCATCCAGGGTGCCGATGGTCATCGCCCCGTTCATCATGAACTTCATGTTGCCGGTCCCGGAGGCTTCCTTGCCAGCCGTCGATATCTGCTCGGATAGATCTGCCGCCGGGCAGATAAGCTCCATGCTGGTGACCTGATAATCGGGCAGAAATGCGACCCGCAGCCAGGGACGCAACCGCTCGCTTCGATTAATCACGGCCGCGACATTGTTGACCAGCTTGATAATGAGTTTGGCCATTGCGTAGCCCGGCGCGGCCTTGCCGGCGATCAGCACGCAGCGTGGCTGCAGGCCGTCGGTGTCGTCACGCAATACGCGATCATAAATATGAATGACGTGCAGCACGTTCAGCAGCTGTCGCTTGTATTCATGAATACGCTTGACCTGAACGTCAAACATCATATCGGTGTCGAAATCCACAGCGCAGCGCTCGCGAACGAGTGCCGCAAGCCGCTCTTTGTTGGCCCGCTTGATAGTGGCAAAGCGATCCTGAAAATGAGCGTTTTGTGCAAACGCCTCGAGCTTGCTGAGCTCACTCAGATCCTTAACCCAGTGCTCGCCAATCGTCTCGTCGATCAGGGATTTTAACTGCGGATTGCAGTGTGCCAGCCAGCGTCGCGGAGTGACGCCATTCGTCTTGTTGTTGAACTTTTCCGGCCACAGCTCATAGAAGTCGCGAAACAGTCCCGACTCGAGCAGTTGCGTATGCAGCGCTGCTACGCCATTAACGGAAAAGCTCCCCACAATGCCGAGATAGGCCATGCGCACCCGCTGTTCGGGTCCCTCCTCAATAATCGACATGCGCCGCAGCCGATCCATGTCGCCCGGCCAGCGAGCGGCCACCTCGCTGAGGAACCGTGAGTTGATCTCAAAAATAATCTCAAGGAGCCGCGGAAGCAGCTGTCGAAAGAGCGCCACCGACCAGGTTTCCAGCGCCTCAGGAAGCAGGGTGTGGTTCGTGTAAGCCATCGTAGAGCGGGTGATAGCCCAGGCCTCGTCCCAGTCCAGGCGGTGATCGTCCAACAGCAGACGCATGAGCTCGGCGATAGCGACGGTCGGGTGTGTATCGTTCAGCTGGAAGACGTTCTTGTCGCTGAAGTTCGCCAGACTGGGACTGTTGTATTCGCACCAGCGTGCGAGTACGTCCTGCAGACTCGCGGATGCCAGAAAATACTGCTGACGCAGACGCAGCTCCTTGCCCTGCTCGCTCTTATCGTTCGGATACAGGACCATAGTAATCTGTTCAGCGTGGGTCTTAGCCTTGACCGCGTCCGTATAACTACCTTCGTTGAACTCGCTGAGATTGAACTCCTCGGTGGCCTGCGCTTTCCATAGTCGCAGCGTGTTCACGGTGTCGTTGCGATAGCCGGGCACGGGCGTGTCGTAGGGAATCGCGAGCACGTCTTCGGTCTCGACCCAGCGCGCATGGTGCTTGCCCTGGGGATCATGGAAATGCTCTGTGCGGCCAAAAAACTTGATCCGCCGTGTGCATTCCAGCACCTCAAACTCCCAGGGATTGCCGTCGCGCAGCCAGCGGTCCGGGTACTCAACCTGAAAACCGTCAGCGATACGCTGCTGGAACATCCCGTACTCGTAGCGAATACCGTAGCCCGTAACCGGCAGACGCAGGCTCGCACAGCTATCCAGAAAACAGGCGGCGAGACGACCCAGACCACCATTTCCCAGACCGGCATCGTGTTCTTCGCTCTCCAGATCCTCCAGCTCCGTGGCGTAATCGGTGATCGCCGCGCGAGCCTCGTCTTCCAGGTCCAGATTCATGATCGTATTGTGCAGATAGCGGCCCATCAGAAACTCCATGGACAAATAGGCCACGCGCTTTGGCTGCTCATCGCGGTAGCGCTGTCGCGTGGCGCGCCAACGCGCTACCAGCCGGTCACGCACCGACAAGGCCAGAGCCTGATACAGATAGTGATGCGTTCCTCCCGGAGCATCGCGTCCCAGGGTGAGCGCGTAATGGCGCTGCAGATCACTCTCGAGACTATCCTCTAGCTGCCCGTTAATTACGTCGTTATTCATCGAAGTTCCATTGTCATTTCATTGCTTCAGTAGCGGCGCAAGGGCCGC
Organism: uncultured Congregibacter sp.; assembly: GCA_964525195.1. Lineage (GTDB taxonomy): Bacteria > Pseudomonadota > Gammaproteobacteria > Pseudomonadales > Halieaceae > Congregibacter. Next base: position 39,878 of record CAZGGN010000002.1, on the reverse strand, counting down.
TAGTGGCCAGCCGTCGGAAGAAAAAGCTGCAGTGAATGTGCAGCCAGGTTGCTCTGGGCGGTAGCCGCAGCGGTACCCGCAAGCGCACCGGGGCAGGCCGTATCGAGCGCAAGCTGCCAGGCTCCGGACCAGCAGCCCGGCAACTCGAAACACAGGTCCCCGGCGCCTGCGTTGATCAGCACCAACAGCTCATCGACCCGATCCTCCTGCCGACGCCGCAACACAAAACCCAGGGCACGCCGCTCCTCATCGTGCCAATGGCCCTCGTGCATTGGCTGCCCATCCTCGGCAAACCACAGAATACAGCCCCCGGGCGCATCCGGGTCGCCGTGGCGAAAATCATCGGCCCGCAGCAGTGGCAGCGAGCGGCGCAATTCGAGCAGGCGACGCGTAAAAGCCAGCAGCTCCCCCTCTTCTGCCAGCCCCTGATCCCAGTTCAGCCAGTTTAGCGCGTTGTCCTGACAGTAGGCGTTATTGTTTCCCCGGGTTGTGCGTCCCAACTCGTCCCCCGCCTGAAGCATGGGCACGCCCTGAGAGAGCATCAGCAGCGCGAGAAGATTGCGCTGCTGCTGTCGACGTAAGGCGTTAACCGCCGGGTCATCACTGACACCTTCCTGACCATGATTTGCGCTGAAGTTCTCCCCATGCCCGTCGCGATTGTGTTCGCCGTTGGCTTCGTTGTGGCGCTGCGCATAACTGACAAGGTCACGGAGGGTAAAACCGTCGTGGCTGCAGACATAATTGATGCTCGCAGACGCCGGCCGTCCCGTGGCTTCAAAGAGGTCCGCGGAGCCCTGAAGTCGCCGGGCCAACTCCGGCAGTTCGCTCCGGTCTCCGCGCCAGAAACGTCGCAGGGAATCGCGGTAGCGATCATTCCATTCGGACCAGGGGGCAGGAAACCCACCGAGCTGATAGCCACCGGGGCCGATATCCCAGGGCTCTGCAATCAGCTTGCATTGCGCGAGGGCGGGCTCCGCGCGCACGGCCTCGAAGAAAGCACCCTCGCTCTGAAAACCCTCGGCGCTGCGCCCGAGCACCGTGGCAAGATCGAAGCGAAAACCATCTACCCCCATGGTCTCGGCCCAGTAAATCAGACTATCGATCACCAGCCGCCGCACCTGCGGATGATCCAGCTTAAGGGTGTTACCGCAGCCCGTATCATTGATGTAAAAGCGCGGATCGTCGTGAACAAGCCGGTAGTAGCTCTGGTTGTCGATGCCACGCATGCTGAGCGTGGGTCCGAGTTCATCGCTTTCACAGCTGTGGTTATAAACGACATCAAGCAACACCTCGATGCCCACGGCATGATAGCGATCAACCAGTCGACGGAACTCCATAACGTCCTGACTCGACAGGTAAGCCGGATGAGGCGCGAAAAAGCCCAGGGTGTTGTAGCCCCAGTAATTACTGAGCCCGCGCTGATACAAGGCGTACTCGTCAATAAACGCCTGCACGGGCAGCAGCTGCACCGCAGTGACCCCCAGGGATTTCACGTATTCCACGAGCTTCGCGCTGCCCATCCCCGCAAAGGACCCGCGCTCCGAAGGTGAAATATCCGGGTGCATCCGGGTGAGCCCGCGCACATGCGCCTCATAGATAATCGAATCGGCCCAGGGCACTCCCGGCCCAGTGTCCGACAAGCATTGCTCCGGATCCGCCTGGACCACAGCCCGGGGCACATAGGCGCTGTTATCCTCGCTATTGAAGCTCAGGTCCTGGTGTTCACTGCCATCACGCCGGTAGCCAAAATTCGCCTCGTGCCAGACGTAGTTGCCCTGGAGCTGGCGGGCATAGGGATCGAGGAGCAGCTTATGTGGATTAAAGCGGTGTCCCGCCAGGGGCTCGAAGGGGCCGTGGACCCGGTAGCCATAGCAACAGCCCGGCCCCAGAGAGGGCACAAAGCCGTGCCAGATATCGCCGTCGCGACCGGGCATTGATAAACTCGCGGTCTGTCGGCCACTGCGCGAATCAAAGAGGCAGAGTTCCACGGCCTCGGCGTTCGCCGAGAACAACGCAAAGTTTATGCCTCCTTCACCGACGCTGGCACCGAGGCGGTCCGGGTTGCCTGCTCTGATCTCCATCACTGTCTCTATTTACCGCCGCTCAACTCGAGATTCTCTATGACTACTACCCCAGACAACACACCGAGCTCTCCAGCAGAGCGGGCCTCCGGCGTGCTTCTGCATGTTAGCGCCCTTCCTTCGCGGCATGGGATCGGGGATCTCGGTCAGGCCGCCTATCGATTTGTCGACGCTCTCGCTACCGCGGGACAACGTTACTGGCAGGTGCTGCCGATCAATCCGACGCTGAGCGAAGCCGATGATTCGCCCTACTTCAGCTGTTCGGCACTGGCGGGCAATCCCTTGCTGATCGACCTGTGCAGCCTGGCAAGCGAGGGCTTGCTGGACCCGGCGGATATTGAGCCGATGCCGGATAGCAACAACGCAGGAGTCGATTTTTCTGCCGTGCGCGGCTTTAAGCTGCCCCGCCTTGAGCGAGCACAACTGCGTTTTCGGGAGCGGGGTTATAGCGGCGACTTTGCGGCGTTTCTGGTTGCTCACGCCCACTGGCTTTCGGATCACGCGCTGTTCACCGCCCTGCGGCAACACTACGGGGATCGATGGGCCGACTGGCCCGAGAGCCTTCGCCGCCGGGAGCCCGACGCCTTGCGGGCGGCGACGCAGGCGCATGGCGAAGCGATCGCCCGGGAACAGGTGCTGCAGTATTTTTTCCACAAGCAGTGGCGTGACCTGCGGAACTATTGCCACAGTCGCGGCGTGTCCCTGTTTGGCGATATGCCGATCTATGTGGCCTACGAAAGTGTCGATGTCTGGTCCAACCCCCAGGTCTTTCAGCTGGATGAACAGCTCAGGCCAACGCTGGTGTCGGGAGTGCCTCCCGACTATTTCAGTGCCACGGGGCAGCTGTGGAACAACCCCGTATACGATTGGCCGGTGCTGCAGGCCACGGGCTTTCTCTGGTGGCAACGACGCATGGCCAACAACCTCGAACACTACGATCTGCTGCGCATCGATCACTTTAGAGGACTTGTACAGTACTGGGGCGTTGAGGCCGGCGCAGAGACGGCGATGGAGGGACGATGGTATCCGGCGCCGACCGAGGCGCTGTTCAACAGTCTGAAGTCGGCCCTGGGCGAGTTGCCCGTCGTCGTCGAAGACCTCGGGACAATCACTCCGGATGTGATTGCGGCTAGAGAGCACTTTAACCTCCCGGGCATGGTGGTCCTGCACTTCGCCTTCGGCAATGACGATCCGCACAATCCTCATCGTATCGAGAACCACAGCGAAAACGCCGTCGCCTATCTGGGAACTCACGATAACAACACCAGCGCAGGCTGGCTCGAGGAGGAGGTGGACGAGGCCGGGCGTGAGCGTCTGACTCGCGTCCTGCCGCGGGGCTGGGAGCAGGAACCGGTCGATGCGCTCATAAGGCTGCTGCTCCAGTCGCGCCCAAAGCTCGCCATTATTGCAGCGCAGGACCTTCTCGGCCTTTCCTCGGCTGCGCGCTTCAATGATCCGTCGAACCCCGTCAACAACTGGCGCTGGCGCCTTAGCGAAGAACAGTTCGGGCAGCTGCCACTTCAGCACCTGCGTGAGATGAGCCGCGCAGCGGGTCGCTGCTAGCAGGGGAACAGGCGCCTCCATGCAACCGGGAAAGCCGTCAGTTCCCGCGCTCATAGAGCAGACCCATGCTGTCATGCAGCACGAGCTCGCCGCCGGTGTACTCGCTGCCAATGGACGGCGTCCGCAGCAGCAGTTTCCAGCCGCCGCCGGCGAGCTGCGGGATATTCAGGCGAAGGGGATCAAAGGACGCCGTCGCGACCCCCTCCATGTGTGTAATGGCAAAGAACTGCCGACCATCCGGTGCATTGCGTACAGAGGCAAACAGCGCCCGCCCCTCAATCGGCTGGAGGTAGTCAAAGTAGTCATCTTCCGTCAGGTTTTGCCCCAGCCAGGGGTTTGCCCGACGAAAACGCCGCAGGGCAAACATAAATTCAGCCTGCACCGGGTCCAGGGCCGAGAGGCTATGCACAATGTTGCAGTACTCGTGCATGTCATCCATCCAGGCCCGCGCCACGGCCTTAAGCTCGGATGGGCTAAAGCGCTCCGGACCTGCCAGCCGGGGCGAAACGGCGTTCAGCAGCGAAGCGATCTCATCCAGATCGTAGTCGGTGACCTCGACCAGCGCCGGCAGGAACTCAAAAAAGCGCACCAGGTCTTCGCGGGTGGCATAGCCCAGAGCTTTGAGCCGTCGAAAATTAGCCGGAATTGAATAGGCATAATCATCGACCTGCCATTTCAGGGAAATCGCTTCCTCGGCGACGACCTTGACCCCGTACTCATCGTCCTGATTGCGAATAAAGCCCCAGCTGGCCCGGGCCGAAGCGTTGAGAAAGTCCATGGGGACACCCGGCAGTACCGCGTAGGTCAGCAGACCCACCGCCGGGTTGTCATAGGCTTTATCGAGAATCTCCATGCGCGTACTGCCAAGGCGCGTATTCACACTCAGTTTCGGGTTCACCTGGGTACCCCGGCGCAGCGTGTCGTGGTTGGCCGTGCCGGAAATCCAGCGATCACCCTGGGCCAGCATTTCCCTTATCCGCCAGAATTTCGAGAGCCAGAAACCGTAAAGAAACGGCGTGTTGTGGGCAAAAGTCAGGGGCCCCCACTGAAACACATCATCGTCCCGCTGGCGTTCGATCACCGCGCGATAGGAGGAGCTCAATTCCCAATCCTCATCGGGCCAGGGACGCCCGTCCTCGAACACGAACCATGGCCGATAGCGAAGACCCGCAACATCCTGCTCGACATCCGCCATCAGCTGCAGATAGTCGTCGTCATGGCGCAGCGTCTGCTCGCCGCTGTCCCACCACTTGAAATCCTGTGCCCCATCTACCCGGACCCCGTCGGCCCCGAAGTTCACCTTGCGTCTCTGCATTTCCAGAAGAATCGCGCGCACGGCAGGATTGCGATACTCAAGGTTCTGCCCGTACATGTTGGGGCCCGCAAAGTAGTGCGAGTTGAGTGCTTTGAGACCCTGATTGTCCGAGTGACCGAAGACCACATCCAGAATCAGCTGCTTGGGCTTGTGTGGGAAATTGTGCAGGACGCCACCGCGCCGTGGGCGACGGGGAAGCAGCCG
>CAZGGN010000002.1:34221-34705 GCA_964525195.1 uncultured Congregibacter sp. | reverse complement strand
CAGGACGGCAGCGAGATCGACCAACTCATCCGGACGACCGCTCTCAAGCAGCACCGGATTCACCGCTCCCATACCGGCTATCACCACGTCGTAACCCCAGTTGGTGGTGTCCGGACGGGTCAGCGTTACCTGCACCCGCCCCTCTTGCGCTGCGGTCTCCTGCCAGAAATCAGGCCCGGTCTCGTAGACCGTGGTCGGCTCGACCGGCAGCAACTGCACCGCATCGTAGCCAAGGTAAACCACATCCCCATCCTCGGCGGGCAGTTCATTGCGCAGGCGCTCTGCGAGGCGCTCAAACTGCCGTGCGAGGCTCGCGAGGGTACCTCCCGCCGTCCCCGTCGGGACGTGAATCTGCAGGATGTTGCAGGGAGGGCCGAACTTGAAGGGCGTGTCACCCACCCGCTCAGCGTAATAGGCTTTGTCAGCGCGGGCCGCCTGCATGGCATCCATGTCATAGAGCTCAGCCGGCGCAAAGGCGCCAAAG
>CAZGGN010000002.1:33756-34211 GCA_964525195.1 uncultured Congregibacter sp. | reverse complement strand
CGATCCGTTCCCAGTGACCGTCAGCGTCCCGCCAGACCAGCGCGTAGAAATCACCGATCTGCTCACGCCTCCCGGCGCGCAGCCCGGACACCACCACAAAGCTGTGCGCCTCATAGCGCAGCACGGGCAGCAGTACCCGCTCAAACTCCAGCTCCTGATGTGAGCGCGTCAGATCAATCGGTTCCAGCGGCGCGAGCACCTCGAGAAACACATCGCCCTCGGGCACCCGATGATCCAGCAACTCCGGGGTCCAGAAGCCGAACGACGCCCCCTCGGGAGTCACCTGGCAACCCAGGCGTGTTGCAATTGCCCGCTCCGCATCAAACGTCGTGGGCAGACTCAGGTAACAGTTCCGACACCAGTTAACCAGCACCTGGCTGGCAGCCGTATCCACGGCGGCGCGGTCACGCAAACTCATGCGCCCGCCTCCCCGACGACGCCTGCCACCGGGTTTT
>CAZGGN010000002.1:27526-33746 GCA_964525195.1 uncultured Congregibacter sp. | reverse complement strand
AACCAGAATCAGCGTTGCCAACGGTGGCAGCGTGAGATGCGCACTCGCGGGCTGCCCGTGGCAGGCCTGCGCCCGGGCGACAACGCCGCCAAGGTTTCCACAACCACTCCCCCCGTAAATATCCGCGTCAGTGTTCACCAGTTCACGCCAATGGCCGGCCAGGGGCAGACCGCAGCGCCATTCTTCGCGAACCACCGGCGTAAAGTTGCACAGCACCACCACCGGCGGATCCTCATCGTCGCCACGGCGCAGCCAGGCAAATAGGGAGGTATCGCTCTCATGCAGCGCAATCCAGCTGAAACCTTCCTGTTCACAGTCGCGCCGGTGCAGGGCCGGCTGTGTGCGGTAAACATGGTTCAGATCGCGAACAAGGCGCTGGACGCCGGCGTGCGCGGGCTGCTCTGCCTCGCTCCAGTTCAGCTGCCCACTCTGGCGCCACTCGCTCGCCTGCGCAAACTCGCAGCCCATAAAGAGCAGTTTCTTCCCCGGGTGCCCCCACATAAAACCGTAATAGGCTCGCAGATTGGCAAAGCGCTCCCATTCGTTACCCGGCATGCGCTGGAGCATGGAGCCTTTGCCATGCACCACCTCGTCGTGGCTGATGGGCAGTATGAAGTTTTCCGAAAACGCATAGTGAATGCCAAAGGTCATCAGATCGTGATGATGCTTTCGATTCACCGGATCTTCCGCCATATAGCGAAGGGTGTCGTTCATCCACCCCATATTCCACTTGTAACCAAAACCCAGCCCGCCGGCATCGACCGGATGGGAGACCCCGGGGAAACTGGTGCTCTCCTCCGCGATCATCATGCCATCCGGCGACTCTGCGTAGACCTCAATGTTGGTCTTGCGCAGGAATTCAATCGCCTCCAGATTCTCGCGCCCGCCATCCTTGTTGGGAACCCACTCACCTGCTTTGCGGGAATAGTCGCGATAGAGCATTGAGGCAACCGCATCCACCCGCAGACCGTCGACGTGGTACTCCTCCATCCAGTACAGGGCATTGGCCGAGAGAAAATTACTGACCTCAACGCGACCGTAGTTGTAAATCAGCGTATTCCAGTCCGGGTGGAAGCCTTCCCGGGGATCCGCGTGCTCATAGAGGGCGGTGCCATCGAATTGCCCGAGTCCGTGCGCATCGACAGGAAAGTGTCCCGGCACCCAGTCCAGGATCACGCCCAACCCGGCACGGTGTGCCGCTTCGACCAGATCGCGAAACTCGTGTGCCGGTCCGTGGCGAATTGTCGGAGCGTAAAGTCCTACGGGCTGATAGCCCCAGGAACCATCAAAGGGGTGCTCAGACAGCGGCATGAATTCGATGTGCGTGAAGCCCAGATCCTGCACATACTCGACCAGTTCTACCGCGGCCTCCTGATAGGACAGCATGCGATTGTCTTCTGCCGCGCGGCGACGCCAGGAACCGAGGTGGACCTCATAGACCGAGATCGGCGCATCGCGGCGATTGTGTGCGCCACGGGTTGCCATCCACTCCTGATCCTTCCACCCGTAGCCGCTGATGTCACGGACAATAGACGCCTGCTGAGGCGGATGCTGCGCGCCGAAGGCCAGAGGATCCGCCTTGCGCCGAACTACCCCGTCAACACCGATGACATCGTACATATAGGCGTCGCCATCACCGACACCGGCAACGAAGGTTTCCCAGACACCCGTCTGGCCCCTGCTGGACAGGCAGTTCTGCCGCGAGTCCCAGTCGTTGAAATCGCCGACCACAGCGACTCCGCGCGCGTTCGGCGCCCAGACGGCAAAATGTGTTCCGCGCTGACCCTCGTGCTCCAGGACATGGCTGCCCAGAACCTCCCACAGGCGTTTGTGTGTGCCTTCGCCGATCAGGTATTCATCTATATCGCCTATGACCGGCGAACTGGTGCCCGACGGACCACCCATCGTCATATGTTCTCCCGTTGATTTTCTCTTTGAGTCCTTCGAGGGTAACGTGATGAACACAGATAGCAAATCGCCCGGGGAGGGTGCTTGAAGGCTGGTCAGTCGCCGGCACGAGGCTCTGATCCGATCGGGTGGGTGAGCGGCACAATCGCAAGCCGCCGCAGCCCGATCGCCAAAAAGTGTGTACTCTTTACCCCATAACCAATAACCCTCAGCACAAGGATAGTTCAGTGACCGAGAGCAACCCGGAGCAGCAGCCCGCGCATCATCCCGATAATCCCTATGCAACGCGTCGGGCGAGTTGGTACGCGCTCTGCCTGCTGACCATCGTCTACAGCTTCAACTTCATCGACCGCCAGCTGCTGGCGATTCTCCAGGAGGCCATCAAAGCGGATCTGGAGCTCTCCGACAGTCAACTCGGGCTGCTGACCGGCTTTGCTTTTGCTATCTTTTATGTCACGGCCGGACTCCCGATCGCGCGCTGGGCTGACCGCAGCAACCGTCGCAATATCGTGTCGCTCTCGCTGTTTATCTGGAGCTTCATGACCGCCCTGAGTGGCTTTGTGCAGAATTTCGGGCAACTCCTGCTGGCGCGCATCGGCGTGGGGGTGGGTGAAGCCGGCGGAAGCCCTCCATCGCACTCGATTATCTCCGACATTTTCCCGCCGCAACGTCGCGCTACTGCCATCGGCTTTTATTCCATGGGGGTGAGCATCGGTATTCTCTTTGGGTTTCTGGCCGGGGGCTGGCTCAACGAATTCTTCGGCTGGCGCATGGCATTTTTGGTCGTGGGGATTCCCGGCGTATTACTCGCATTCATTCTCCGCTTCACCATGGCCGAACCGATTCGGGGACTGCACGACGGAGGAACCAGCACTGAGGGTCCGGTCCCCTTTGGCGAGGTGGTCCGGGTCCTGACCAGTCGGCCGACGTTCTGGCACATCGCCCTCGGTGCGGGACTGAATGCCTTTTGCGGCTACGCCACCGCCAACTGGACTGCGTCCTTCATGATTCGCAGCTTCGGCATGTCAACCGGTGAACTCGGTACCTGGCTGGCCCTCATTATCGGCATCGGTGGCGCCATCGGCGTATTCCTGGGCGGCTTTCTGGCGGACCGTATGGCATCCACGGATCAACGCTGGTACGCCTGGCTGCCCAGCCTTTGCGGTTTTGCCATCGTGCCCTTTATGGTCAGCGTGTATCTGGTTGACAGTGCCTACGCCGCTCTCACGCTGTCGATTGTTCCCGGCCTTCTGTTTCAGGTGTATCTCGGCAATACCATCGCCACCACCCATGCCATCGTGGGCCCGCGCATGCGGGCGACGGCCTCGGCCCTGCTCTTCCTGATTCTGAATATTATCGGCCTCGGCGCCGGCCCCTGGGTCGTTGGGGTGCTGAGCGACTTTCTGGCGCCCAGCCTGGGTGCGGAGTCATTGCGCTACGCGATGCTCTATGTACTCCCGCCGGTAATGGTCTGGTCAGCGACACACTTCTGGCTCGCCGGAAGAACGATACGCGAAGATATTGCCAGAGCGCCCGGTTAAAGCACTGACGGCCGATACCTGACCCTGTCGCTGGTGCTGGTGACACTGAGCGGGCACAACCCCGCATCAGCCCACGAGGACCTGATTGAGGAGGTCCGCATACAGGGTCGTCGCATCGTAGTGGTGGGCAACACGCGCTTCTTTTGATCTGAAGCAGTTTTGACGAGCACAAATCCGCTACATTGGCCACTGAAATCAGTTCAGAGGAGGCTGGCATGGCCCGCATCACATTCCTGGGCGCGGCTCGCGAGGTCACCGGTTCCTGCCATCTGGTGGAATCACCGGCCTGTGGTCGGATTTTATTGGACTGCGGTATGCACCAGGGCGGCGACGCGGTCGATCGCCTCCACGATGAAAGCTTTGCCTTTGACCCTGCAAGCATAGATGCGGTCATTCTCTCCCACGCCCATCTTGATCATTCGGGTCTTCTGCCCCGCCTTTATAAAGATGGTTTCAGTGGTCCGGTCCTTTGCACACCCGCCACCGCTGAGTTGCTGAGAATCATGCTGCATGACTCGGCGGGACTTTATTTTCGCGACCTTGAGCACAAGAACCGTCGCAACGCACGGCGCGGTCGACCGCTCATCGAACCGACCTATGGAATGGAAGACGTAGAGGCCATCCTGAAAGCCTGTATCGGCATCGGCTATCGTCAGCCTTATGCACTGGGCGACGAAGGACTGGGGAGCCTGTGCTTTCGCGATGCGGGACATATTCTCGGTTCAGCCATTACTGAACTGACACTCAACGAAGGAGGCAAGGAGAAGCGTCTGGTTTTTTCGGGAGATCTGGGCAAAACCGACTCGGTGCTCATGCGCGAACCGGCGCAGCTGCACGAAGCCGACGTGCTGCTGATGGAGAGCACCTACGGGGACCGCGACCACCGCCCGGAGCTCGACACGCTGGACGAGCTGAGAGACATTCTTCGGGAGACCTGGTCCCTTGGGGGCAGTGTCATGATTCCGGCATTCGCCGTCGGACGAACCCAGGAATTACTTTTCGATCTCGGCACGCTCCATCATCGCGGCGAGCTTGACCTATGGCAGGTGTTTCTCGACAGCCCGATGGCAATCTCCGTCACCCAGGTGTATGACCACTGGCTCAAGCTGCTTGATGCGGAGGACATACGCACCCTAAGCGATGTGAACAAAAGTTCGCTTGAGGATTTTCTGCCCTCACTTAACCTGACCCCCGACACCGAGCAATCCATGGCCATCAACCGTATAAAGGGCGGCGCCATCATTATTGCCGGCAGCGGCATGTGCACGGGCGGACGCATCCGTCACCACTTCAAGCAGCGGATCTGGGATGACCGCAATACCATTATTTTTGCCGGGTTTCAGGCCCAGGGCACCCTTGGCCGACTCCTCGTCGACGGGGCCTCGCATATCCGCCTGTTCGGCGACGAGTACATCGTCAAGGCCAGGATAGCTACACTCGGAGGACTCTCTGCGCATGCGGGACAAAACCAGCTGGTGAGCTGGCGCAGCGCCTTTGGATCAGTACCCAAGACCTACCTGGTACACGGCGAGGAAGAAGCCCAGAACGTACTGGCCGGAAGATTGCGCAACGAACTGCATTGCGACGTCGAGATACCGCGACGCGGCGACACCGTAGAATTCTGAGCCGCCTCTGCCAATACAGGTCAGTGACCACTAGCCGATGAGCACAGCCCCTTGATGCCCGGCCGGCCCATCCTTTACTCCTTTCGTCGCTGCCCCTATGCGATGCGCGCGCGAATGGCCCTCGCCTGCGCAGAGGTTAACCTCGAATTGCGCGAAGTCCTGCTCAGGGAAAAGCCCGTGGAGATGCTTGCGGTCTCACCCAAGGGCAGCGTACCGGTGCTGGTCCTTGAGAGCGGCAGGGTGATTGACGAAAGCCTGGATATCATGCGCTGGGCTCTGGATCTCAATGACCCGCTGGGTTGGCTTGCGGCCGCTAAAGACAGTCAAGCCGATGCATTGATCGCTGAAAATGACGGAACCTTCAAAGAATGGCTGGACAAGTACAAATACGCCGATCGCTACCCCGCTGAGCCCCCCGAGTTCTATCGCAGTCAGGCCGAGCGCTATTTACAGCAGTTGGATGGGGCGCTGGGCAAAAATGCGTGGTTATGCGGGAGCAAAAAAAGCATTGCGGACGTCGCGCTCTTCCCCTTCATCCGTCAGTTCGCCATGGTCGACCGTCCATGGTTTGACCAATCGCCCTACCACGCTCTGCGCCGCTGGCTGGCGTTACAACTTTCAGACGAACTGTTTCTGTCTGTTATGCACAAGTACCCACGCTGGACAGGCGAGGAACCCGGCGTAAATTTCCCGGAGCGCTGAGGAAGGCCCGCAGCCGCCGCTTATCATCGTCAGCTGGGGTTCCAGAGTAAGCGCACCCCAAAGATTCGGCCCGGCTGGAGTGGCGCCGTGTCGTCGGCCGTTGCGCGATAGCTCTCATCCAGAATATTGCTGATAAACAATTCGCCCTGCCAGGCGGGTGACAGCTCCTGGGTGATCTGCGCATTCCATATCCAGGCGGAATCCAGAGGCATTTCCTCTGCGCCAAAATCATCTCGCGATGCGCGATAGCTCAGGTCACTGGACAGGCTCTGGCGCTCGCGACGCCAGTTGAGAAAGTATCGCCAACCGGGTGGATTGAGATCGGCGAGTGTGTTCCCTGCATCGTCTTCGCCGCGCTGCCACTGATAGCTCAGACGATGATCGATTTCGCCCGCGCGAAGACTGAGGTCAACCTCCATACCGTGGATGCTCGCCTCATCGAGG
>CAZGGN010000002.1:0-27516 GCA_964525195.1 uncultured Congregibacter sp. | reverse complement strand
ACGCTGGGCTACGAGGCGGCGAGCCAGCTCAAGGCGCTGGGCCTCGGCGTATCGACCTCGGTCGGCATCGGCGGCGACCCGATCAACGGCTCGTCGTTCCGCGACATGCTCGAGCACTTCGAGAGCGATCGCGACACCGACGCCCAGGCGCGCTCAAAAGGCAGCTCGAGCTCGATATAGTCCCCAAGATCACTGTAGTACGCCGACACCTCAGCAGAGAACGCACTGCCGGACGGCGCGTAGCGTAGGTCGACCTCAAAGTTCTGCCGGGTCTCGGGTTTGAGCGAGGGGTTGCCGACAGTGTCTCCGCGGGGCGTTACGCCATTAAAAAAGCGCTCGCTCAACGCCGGAAAACGATAACCCGAGGCAAGCTCCGCATCGATCGACCAGGCATCCGACAAAGCGTAGCCCAGACCCAGGCTTGAGGACCACTGAGAGTCCTGCTCGTCCTCGGAACCTGCCGACTGACGATTCCCATCCACACGCAGTCCCGCATTAAGGGTCAGCGCGTCACGCACCCAGCGTTGATCGATAAAAAAGCTCAGCGTATCCTCTTCGCCATCCACGAGTCTTTGGCTGAGCAGCAGATCACCGGCGGGATCGAACTCCTTCTCGTCTATCACCACCCCGCGACGTCCAAGCCACTCAAGCCCTGCGGAACCCTCACCGCCGAGGCGACGAGTGGAGAGCATGAATAAACCTCCGACAGTGTGTGAGCGGTAGCGAGTCAGATTGCGCCGCTGGCCAATCCGTTCCACATCCGAGTCCCAGTCCTGATAGTGGTGGTAGCCGCGCAGTAGCCAGCTGGCACCGGAGCGCAGTTCAAACTGTGCAACAGAATGAATTTCCTCCGGATAGCTGCTCTCCCGGCGATCCGGGTAGAAGCTGTTGCTCTTACCGATATCGCGGCCGACACTGGGGATCCAGCTGTAGCTCAGCTTAAGGCTCCCCGGAGAAGCATCGCCGGCGATGAGCCCCGCAACCTGCTCGAAGCCCGAATTCAGGGTAGCGCCCGAGGGATCACTGGCGGCCTGTGCTTTACGCAGGCTCAGCCCTCCACTCAGACCATCCTGCCTGCCCGTCAAAGCGGTCAACGAGAATTGCTCATCATTGCTCTGGGCGCCGGCGATCACCCGTGGCCCGTCAACGCGGCGCGTACCCAGACTGACGACACCGCCCATCGCGCCGGAACCGTACAGCGCTGAGGAAGCCGCACGATCCACGCGCACCTGCTCCAGAAGCTCCGGTGGCACAAACGAGGCGGAGTTTCCGGCGCGACGATCGGTGATAACAGGCACACCATCCAGCTCCGTTCGAATGCGCCAGCGACTGAATCCTCGAACACTGTAGGACTGAAAAAGCCCGCCCTGGCCATTGAGGCTGACCCCGGGCATATGTTCAATCCAGTCGCCCACCGTGCGATTCAGGGACAACTGCTCATCAAAATGCAGGTAGTCCGCCGAACCGGAAGCCATCCCCGGGGCGAGCAGATCCCGCCGACCGATGACGGTGACCTCCTCCAGCGGCGGTGGCACCTGAGCCAGTGTCACCGTCGGGACCAGAAAGAGAGCCGGGACCAGAAAGAGAGCCGGGACCAGAAAGAGAGCCGGGACCAGAAAGAGAGTCAGGCTGCGAGGCAGGAACGTGTCGATGCCTCGAAGCTTGCTGAAGAAAACAGTCATATCCAGAGTGTGAGCCTGCATAAAGAGACCGAGACTTTACGCACTCAGAACCGGAATATAAATCCCCGGTTTTAAAAATGACCTGCTGCATGGCTTCTGGCGTGGCGCATAAAGTGCGTACAGCGACTGCGTTTCTGCACTAAACTTGCCGGCCTATGTCATCCAATCCCACTGAACAGCACAGCAGCGCCGGCGAAAGCGCGCGACTCATGCGTATGGCGACCATCGCTTCGGTCGCTACGGCGCTGCTGCTGATCTCCGCCAAGCTGTTTGCGTACTTGCAGACGGGCGCCGTGAGCATCCTCGCCTCACTGCTGGACTCATTAATGGATGCGGTCACATCCCTCGTGAACTTCTTTGCGGTGCGCTATGCGTTGATGCCCGCAGATCACAACCATCGATTTGGCCATGGCAAAGCCGAATCACTTGCCGCACTTTTCCAGGCGGCGTTTATCATCGCGACCAGCGGGTTTCTGGTTTACGAGGCGGTCCACCGTCTGCTCGCACCTGAGCCCATCACAGCCATACGCTATGGCGTTTATGTCATGCTGCTTGCAATTGTCGTTACCGCGGCGCTGGTGGTCTTTCAGCTGCAGGTGATCCGTAAAACCGACTCCACGGCGATAAAAGCTGACTCCCTGCACTACCGCGCAGACGTTTTAAGCAACGCCGCCACGCTACTGGCCATCGTTCTGGCGAATCAGGGATTTACCCGGGCTGATCCGATTCTGGCATTGGGCATTGCCGGCTACCTGCTCATATCGACCCGCGCCATTCTCGGCCAGGCTTTCAACGAGCTGCTGGATCGGGAGCTTCCGGGCGCCCAGCGTCAGGTAATCCTGGAGATTGCCACGGGACATCCGGCGGTACACGGGGTCCACGATCTGCGCACCCGACGCTCCGGTCGCACCCCGATCGTACAAATGCACATCGAACTGGATGGCAACCTGTCCCTGCGCGAATCCCACACCATCGCTGACGCGGTAGAGGCAGCCATACATCAACGTTATCCTGATGCGGATGTTGTCATTCATCAGGACCCAAAGGGGCTGAATGAGGAACCTCGCTGGCAGCAGAGCGAATAACCCCCCCCCGCCACAACCCCCTGAACCGATCTCGATTCAATTCAAAAAACGGACAGAACAAAGCATGGAATTTCGCCGACTGGGTACCACAGATATTGACGTCAGCCTGATTTGCCTCGGGACAATGACCTTTGGTGAACAGAACAGCTACCAGGAAGCGGCGCAGCAACTGGACTACGCGGTCGATCAGGGCGTCAACTTCATTGATACGGCGGAGATGTACCCGGTTCCCCCACGCGCCGAAACACAGGGCGATACGGAGCGCTTTGTGGGCCGCTGGCTGAGCACAGGCAACAAGCGCAGTGAACTGGTGATTGCCACCAAAGTCGCGGGGCGCGGCATTCCCGGGGCCGGTTTCGACCATCTTCGGGACGGGCCCAGACTTTCCAGAGAGCAGATACTGGAAGCGATCGATGCTTCCCTTGAGCGCCTGCAAACGGACTACGTCGATCTCTATCAGGTTCACTGGCCTGAGCGCATCACCAATTTCTTCGGACAACTGGGTTACCGACACCGAGAGGATGACGCCATTGCGATTGAGGAAACCCTGAGTGCCCTGGATGAGATTGTGAAAGCCGGCAAGGCCAGAGCGATTGGTATTTCCAATGAAACTCCCTGGGGCCTAATGGAGTACCTGCGGCTCTCGCGGGAACGTAATCTGCCGCGAGTGCAGTCGATTCAAAACCCTTACAGTCTCCTGAATCGCAGTTTTGAGGTGGGACTGGCCGAAATGGCCATTCGCGAAAACACCGGTCTGCTGGCCTACTCGCCCCTGGCCTTTGGACTTCTCAGCGGAAAATACCTGGGTGGTGCCCGCCCCGAAGGCGCGAGATTGACGCGCTTTGAGCGCTTCAGTCGATACAGCAATCCACAGGCCGAGGCGGCCAGCGAGGCCTACGTATCGCTTGCGCGGGAAGCCGGTCTGGACCCGGCGCAGATGGCGCTGGCCTTTGTCAATGGACGGCAATTCACTACCAGCAACATTATCGGTGCTACGACAATGGAGCAGCTGCGGTCAAACATCGCCAGCGCGACGCTGAAGCTGGACAAGGAGCTCCTGGACGCGATTGAAGCGATCCACCGGCGCTACACGATTCCCGCGCCCTAGGAGTCTGGCTTCCCCCAAGCACGGCAAATCATCGTGACATATTGCCTGAGCCTTCGCTTTGCTCTAGTTTTGTCACGCAACTGCTATCGAATAACACGACGGAGACCTCCGCATGGCTCAATCCTTTGGCTTTGACAGCTTTCTGTTGCGCTGGTTATTTGCTGCGGTTCTGGTGTTTGGAACCTATAACCCCACGCCCTTCTCCTACGTAGGCTGGCTGCTCTCTGAGGGTTTCAGTTTCGGTCCGCTACCGGCCTTTGTGGGGGTCGCGATTTTGATTGCCTGGATTGTCTACCTCCGTGCCACCTTCAACTCACTGGGCTGGCTTGGACTGACGCTTGGCGCTGCACTCTTTGGCTGCCTTATCTGGCTGTTTATTGACCTGGGTCTCCTGAGCATGGAATCCACCGGCGCATTGACCTGGCTGGCCCTGCTACTGGTATCGCTGTTACTTGCCACAGGAATGTCCTGGTCGCACATCCGCCGACGCCTCAGCGGACAGCTCGATGTGGATGATGTAGAAGACTAGGCTAAGCAAAGCCCGGACATAAAAAAGCCGGAACCTGTAGTCCCGGCAAGTGGTTCATCACTGGACTAACGCAGGCGGCAGGCACCAAACCTGCCGCTGTCAGTTGCTATAACTGACTTTCTGCTCTGTGCTCTGCCCACTCAATGCTACGCCTTCGCCATCAGCGAGGCTGCTCGTCCCCTCGCGGGTGATAGAGCACACAACAATAGTGTTCTCTCCACCCTGGGGTTTTACCCGCAAGCGCATGTGGGTTTCGCCTGCCGTATGCTTGATGCTGCGCAGACGGGTCCGGGTGCTTTCCCCGTAGTAAGACTCGATATCGGCTTTGCACTGGGCCAGATTTTCGCGATCTTCCTTACCCGCAAAGGCAGATACGGCGCTGGCAGCAAGGACGATACCGAGAGATGATGCGATGATTTTCTTCATGGAGGCTCTCCTTCATAGGTTGATGGGGAGCACTATAGGCGTTCTAAATATGGAGCGTGATAGCCGCTATTGATTAGGCCTGCTGCAATTTCGGAGCACCCTCGGGGGTATCGCAGTAGCTGTCAAAATAAGGACGCAACAGACTCAATTCCTCCGCGAGAATTTCGCGAAGAATGCGCATCCGGGCTGACAGGCGCAAATCCTTATGCGTTAAAACCCACAGATCGAGGTAGTGATGAACGCCCTCACCGGGTACCCGAACTACTTCAGGAAGATCGCGAAACATTGCACAGGCAGCGAACATCATGCCCATCTTGGATCGGACTGCCTCAACCTGAAGTGTAATTGCCGATACCGCGTGTCGCACCGGCAGATGCCCGTTCCTGCAAATCTGCTTCCACGAATCATCATAGTTATTGCCATGCAATCCAATCCAGGTCAGGTGGCTTACATCCTCTGGATCATCGGGATTAAGAAGGTCGCGATGCACATAGGCAGACGCGGTCATGGCGGATATCTTGCGACCGATCAGTGCCTCGGGTGGCGTGGTACCGGTGCGAAATACACGAATGGCAATATCCGCCTCCCGGCGCCCGAGATCCAACGCATCAGCGCTGCTGATGATCTCCAGCTCGATCCCCGGATATTCATTCGCAAAATGGGCCAGACGCGGCATGATGACATTGAACCCACTGGCCGGAGGCAAAGTCAGCCGGATCCGCCCCTGTAACTCCTGATCCGTTCCGGTGACCTGGCGCTCGGCCGCCAGCAGCAGTTCTTCTACGTGCTCTGCCGTCGGCAGCAGGTTTTCGGCGCTTTGAGTCATCCGATACCCCTCAGGGGTCCGGTCGAATAATCGCGAACCGAGATCCCGCTCAAGTTCATCGAGACGGCGGGTAATCGTTGAGTTGCTGACGCCCAACAACTGCGCGGCGCCGCGGGCTGAGCGTTTCCGCGATAGCGCCAGGAGGATTTTCAGATCATCCCAATCCATGAACGTCAGCGATAAGTGGCAGAAAACGCGTCGATAAAGGCATTCAGATCTGACGCCGGCAGCTCGTTGATACCCGCCGCAGCCGCCCGGCCACCACCGGTAGCGAACTGCCGACACAAGGTATCAGCATCGCGCTTGTCATTCAGCGGCGCACGCACGCTGACCAGAAAGCTGCCGTCGGCCTTGCGGGTTAACACGGCATGACCGCGCCCGGGGAACTCGTTAGCGAGTGAATTTCCATAGACGCCGCTCACACGACGAGCCCAGGGCGCATCTGGCAGTATGAAAACTGCCGCGCGCTCGCTTTGCCACTCGGGCGCGAGGCCCGCGGCATTCGCCATATCGTCCTCGTAACCCTGAGCCAGGCGCTGAAAGGTCGTGGCAGCCTCGCTCACAAACTCGCCCGGGGAAGCATAATCACGCATCAGCTGGTAGAGCTCCGCTGGATGAAAATGCAAATCCTCCAAGGCCGCCCCGTAGCCGTTGTAGTTGATATAGGTACCCAGACGTCGATAGAGATCCAGGCTATTCGCATCGAGCGCGATGGTCCTGGCCACCGCCTCAGCGCTGACATCGAGATTATCGCCAAAGGCGCCGACGATGGCCCAGTGCACATAGGCGCCCGCGAGGCGCCCGTTAACCAGCAGACTGGTGCACACATCCGGCGCCGGGTTGATCAGGGCCTCCAGGCCCGAATGGCGGGGAATCTCTCCAGCGAAATGGTGGTCGCAGTAAAAGATCTCACAGCCGGCATCGAGCAGGGCGACTAGCGGCTCCCGATTCTTGTCCAGGGAAACATCGAGCACCGTCACCTGCCGGGCCGTCTGCGGATCAATCCGGTCAAGGAGCTGAATATCCCGCTTTACCCCGGTCACCAGTTCCGCGTCCCTCGGCTCGGCCTGACGCAGTTGAAGAAGCGCGCAGATGCCGTCGGCATCGCCGTTAAATACATCAAATGATTTCATAGGCGGAGTATGACGCCTTGTGCAGAGCGGGTCGAGTAACTGGGAGCCCTGTGCAGCAACGCTTGGGGCAGGTGTCAGGCGAATTCCCGGCTCGTCAGCCTTCCGCCGCGCTGCCGGGAAACAGCTTTTTGACCTTCGACGGATCGGCCGCGTCAACCGCCGCAACCCGCCGCTTGCCCGCCCGGCCCTGTTTCACCCAGAGGTGATCATGGCGGATTTCGTGGTTGGCAAAACCATTGACTGCCTGGCGCAGCACTTCAGTAATACCCTGACAATCCATGGCATCGCATCGCTCCACCAGTTCGCGAAGCGCCAGCAATACCTCACCATAGGACATGCATTCTTCCTCGGCGCGCATGATCATCGGGTGTCCCGTACCGCTGACGGACGATCCGAGCAGTAACTCTTCATGCAGCTTTTCGCCGGGGCGCAAACCGATAAACTCGATATCCACAGCATTGCCATAATCCCGGCCACTGCCGACATCGTGACCGCTGAGCCGTATCATGCGCTTGGCGAGATCCACGATCGTCACGGGCTCCCCCATATCGAGTACGAAAACATCACCTCCAGTGCCCATGGCGCTGGCCTGCAGCACCAGATGCGCCGCTTCCTGAATACTCATAAAGTAGCGGGACACTTCCGGATGGGTAACGGTAACCGGTCCGCCCCGGCTTATTTGCTCACGAAACAGTGGCACGACCGAGCCGGAAGATCCCAGCACGTTGCCAAAGCGCACCATACAAAAGCGCGTGTCGCTCTCTTCACCGGCGAGCCCCTGCAGAATCAGTTCCGCAAAACGCTTTGAGGCCCCCATGATATTGGTGGGGCGCACGGCTTTGTCCGTGGAAATCAGAACGAAAGTCTCCACCTTAGCCAGACGCGCTGCCTCGGCTGCGTGCCAGGTACCAAAGACATTGTTGGCAACGCCTTCCGCAACGTTGTGCTCCACCATCGGCACATGTTTATAGGCCGCTGCGTGGTATACCGTCTGCACGCCGAAGGTCCGATAGATCGACTCCATCCGCGCCTGATCACGGACCGAGCCGAGCAGACACACGGTTTCGATATGCGTCTGCTGGCGCGCCTGAAGGTCCCGCAGCTCGCGGTCAATGCGGTACAGGGCGTACTCGGAGTTGTCTAGAAGAATAATTTCCTGCGGCCGGGCCTCGAGAATCTGCCGGCAGAGTTCGGCACCAATCGAGCCGCCCGCGCCGGTCACCATAATCACCTTGCCGGTGATACAGCGATCGATCAGCTCAGGATGCGGCGGCACGGGCTCCCGACCGAGAAGGTCGTCCAGGTCAATATCCTGGATCTGGCTGACTGCAGCGGCGCCTCCGACCAGCTCATTGATCTTTGGCACGGTGCGCACATGCACCGGCAGACCGACCAGAGAGTTAATGATTTCACGCCGGCGCTCGGCCGATGCGGAAGGGATGGCCAAGAGTACCTGGGTGATCCCGTGATCTTCTACCAGGCGTTCCAGATCCCTGGGCCAGACCACCTGCAACCCGTTGATTACCGAGTGCCGGGTTTTGGGATCATCATCAACAAAAGCAACGACCCGGTACTGATCCCCATGATGCAGGGCGGTGAGCAATTGGCGCCCGGACTCACCAGCGCCATAAATCAACACATTCTTGGTACTGGAGCGCAATCGCGCCTGATAGCTGGCACGGACGATTAAACGCGCGCCGCCGATCGTACTCATGGCCACCGCCCAGAATACAAACGGCATAGATCGTGGCACGTCGGCACGGGTGAAGAAAATAGCCGCGCCAAGCGCGAGGGTGGAGTAACTGACCGCCTGAATGATGGTCCAGATCGCCTGCTGTCCCATGAAGCGAATAATCGCCCGGTAAAGCCCCATACGCAGAAAAATGACTGCGCTGGCAATGAGGGTTAGGACCGCGCAAAACAGCTCGACGCGGCCTGGCGGCCGAGACGACGATACGAAGGGATAACCATAGGCCACGATCATGGACAGGCTCACAAACGCCATATCCAGAGCGAGCACCATGCCCTGCTTGACGTTGCGGGGCACCTCAATAATGCGTAAGAAAAGTTGTAGCGGTGCGTCTAACAGCGCACGCAGCCGCATTGCCATGTTCTTGGCGGGCTCATTCACTCGTATGGTCTCTCCGCGCTGGTCGTGCGCATGTCAGCTTAATATTTGTCTTTGCCGACTTCGCGAGAAGCTTACTGCAATCGCCGGAACTTGACCATGAGTAAGAGTTGCGGGAATAAACCCAGGGCTAGGGACGTCCATGGCGAAAGACGCCCGGAGACCGTCAGCAGCGACAGTGGAAACAGCCAGAGCACGTGCAGGATCAACAGCGCGTAATCGACGCGCCTGTGACTCCCCCAATGCCTCGACAGCCTCTGATAGCAATGCGACCGATGGGCTTCGCTAAGACGTTCCCGACGCTTTATCCGCAGCGCCAGAGTCACTCCGCTATCCAGCAAAAACGGACTCATCAGCAGTAGCCAGATGGGGACGGGTAGGAGCGCATCGCGCCACAGCCAGAGGCCGAGCCAACCCAACAGAAAACCGGCACTCAAACTGCCCGCATCGCCCATAAACAGGCGCGCAGGAGGCCAGTTGAACACGAGAAAGCCGGCGTAGGCGCCCGCTGTTGCCACCGCGAGAATAGGGAAGGCCGGGGGGGCCTCAGCGACGGAGCCGAGCACAGCCAGTGCCCCAGCGGCCAACAGACACTGAAGCGCCGCAATTCCGTCGATGCCATCCATAAAATTATAGAGATTCAACTGCCAGGCCATGGCCAGGGCGACTAGCGGAAACAGCCAGTTGGGAGCCCCGGCAGACGGCCAAAAACAAAGTACCGCCAAAGCGGACAGCAGCAAAAATAAGACGAGTCTTGGCAATACCGGCACTGAATGCCGGTCATCCCAGGCGCCCAGAGTGCAGAGCGCTGCAAGCAGGCCAAGCATATACATGCCCTCCTCGCCCGCAGGCCAGTAACCCGCATACAGCAGAATCAACAATCCACAGATCAGACCGGCAACAATCGCCATCCCGCCAGACCCCGGCGTGACGAACTCATGTGAACTGCGGTGATTAGGGATATCGAGCCAACGGAAACGCGCTGCCAGAGGCAGGTAGAGCGCCGTCAACAGCAGAACCAGCGTGAAGGAGAGCAGTCCGATCGCCAGCAGCATCAGGACCTGACACCAAGACTCTGCTCGAAGCTTAGCGCCGGCTCAAACCCGAGGGCATCCAGCCCCTCGGGAGCGTAACAGTCATCCCCGAGCAGCCGCTCCCAGAGTGTGCCGGGCGCATCATTGCGCAGCTGATCAAAAAGACCGGATGCCCCGCGCCAGAGCGCCGGTGGCGGTGTTGGCAGCCAGGGTTTTCGACCCAGCGACTGACAAAGCGCTTCGTAGAGACGCCTTGTGCTGTAAACCTCGCCGTCAGTAACCGTCAACAAGCCCGGCACCTCAAGGGACACATCGCTCAGCATCAGCAACAGTCGCACGACATCCTCCCGCGCCACCATGCTGCGACCACCGCCCTCAGGCGGCGCAGGCAACCGCAGCTCGGCCCAGCGCCGCAACCAGCGCAGGTGCCCGAGCGCATCGGGGCTATAGATGAGCGCGGGGCGAACAATAACCAATTGCATAGCGCTGTCGCGACAGATGTCGGCAAGCCCTGATTCAGCCGACGCTTTTGACCGCGCATAATCGGACGGCGAGGACCTTCCCGCTTTGTCGCCTGACGGCGGCGCTGCGACTGCGGCGGCCTTGACGCTGCTGACAAATACAAATCGCTTTACACCCGCCGCCAGCGCGTTGCGCGCCAGATTGAGACTGGCATCGACGTTGACCCGCTGATAGCTTGAAGGGTCGGCGCGCTGGTGTGCGATACCCGCGAGATGGAGCAGGACATCGACGCCGTCCATAGGGAGCCCATCGACCCCCTCACGAAGATCGCAGCGCAGCGGGATCACGCGCGGGACCTCTGGCGTGACCGGGGGTGACGTGCAGTCGGGCATCGGCGCATCCGGAAGCGAGCCGCTGCAAAACTGGGCGCTCAGCTGGTGGCCCTGCCCTGCCAGCGCAGGCAGCAACGCTCTCCCCAGATACCCACTTGCCCCTGTTACCAGGCAATGCACGCGCTTGTTCTCTCCTCAGCACCGACTGCCGCGGATGGTGCGCGTAACGGTGGCAAAAATCAAAAATAAAGGGGGCCTGGCCCCCGGAAAACTCACACCGATAGTCAGCGAATACTGATCACGTCGCGATTGCGCTCGACCGTCGAATCACCAATACCCGAGACTTCCGATAATTCTTCGGGAGATTCAAAGGGACCGTATTGCTCGCGATATCGCACGATGGCTTCGGCTTTGCTGGGGCCAATACCCTCCAGCCTTTCGGCCAGTTCTGACGCGCTGGCGCTGTTGATGTTGACTGCGGCGGCGACCGCATTTTGAGCAAGCTCTGCGCTTGCGGACTGTGCCATAGTCGCCGCCGGCAGTACGGCGCCTGGCAGGGTGAACACGAGGAGCGCCGACAGCATCGGCCGGCGGAACACTGCGGCGCAGCGCTTGAAAGCCTGTGAGCGTCCCCTAGCGACACTATCGCCGCGGGTATTCATCTCCCCCTCTGTCACAGGGTGCGTAGTCAGTGTATGGGTGGATTCGAGGTTTTTCACGTTGAGACCTCCTTGTCATCGCGTGATCGTCTTTGTGATTGGCGTTCAACTCGCCCGTTAAACTGCTTTCCAGCGGTTTTAGAGCTGAGCATCGTGCCTAACATCATTTGTATTGCGTTCGCCTGGCGAGCGCCTCATCGTCCCTGGCGAGGTCGCAAGTGCATGCGACAAGGTAGCGACAGGGCCGGGCAGCTTGGCAACCGTGTGTGGCGCCTCCATGCTTCACAACACAGGAACAGGCTAGCACAGGGTCGATGGAGACTGTACGCGTTGCTCGGATATGACCGAATGCCCCCTGCCGCGGCGGCGCCGGGAAAACGGATCAGTCGGTCAGGTCGGCCTGCAATGAGGCGTTGATCGCAGCGAGCGCCGCAGCGGGGTCCGGCGCCTGCGTTACAGGCCGCCCAATCACCAGATAGCTCGACCCCGCTTCCATTGCCTGGGCCGGTGTCAATACACGACGCTGGTCATTGACAGCGGCTCCCGCCGGGCGAATTCCCGGCGTGACGAGTTCAAAGGCAGGCCCCAGATGCTGACGCAGAGCGGGCGCTTCCCGTGCGGAGCAAACCACGCCCTGCAGGCCGCAATCCCTCGATAGAGTCGCCAGGCGCAGCACGTGCTGCTCAAGATTATCGCGGTGCGCCAACTCGGCGAAATCCGTCGGCTCCATACTGGTCAGTACGGTCACGGCAATCAGCAGGGGCGGCGAGCTGCCAAGGGACAGGGCCTCAACCGAGGCTTCGAGCATTCGTCGCCCCCCGCTCGCATGAACATTTACCATCCACACACCCAGAGCCGCCGCGCTGCGCAGCGCGGATGCGACGGTGTTGGGGATGTCGTGAAATTTCAGGTCCAAAAACAGCTCAAAGCCCAGTTGTTGCAACTCCTCGACGATCGCAGGCCCGGCCGCTGTAAACAGCTCCTTTCCCACCTTCAGGCGGCAAGCCGAAGGATCCAGGGACTGCGCCAGTGCCAGAGCCGGTTCCACCTGTGCATAATCCAGGGCCACAATGACCGGCGATGTGGTGTTCGTCATGGGTTTACTCAGCCTCGGTTGTGCGAATGGTCCGGAACGTACCCCAATACTTGCAGCCCGGACAGAACCAGAGCAGCTGTCGCGCGGCAAAGCCACATTGCTCGCAGCGATAAGTCGGACGTTCTTCGACAAGCCTGTCCAGCAAAACCCCGAGCATGCCAAGCACTCCCTGCGGCTCGTCAGACGCCTCTTCCTGCTGCAGTCGGATCAGCCGCAATAGCCCACGCAGAGAAGGCACCTGGGCCAGACGTTGAGTCAGAAAGTCCCGGGCTGCCTCCAGGCCCCGGTCACGTCGAATATCGTCAGCCACTGCGATCATCAGGGGTGTTGACGAATGGCGGTCCAGACAGGCGCTCAGATAAGCCGACAGGGCCTGCTCCTCGCCCAGCGCGATATGGCACTCGCGCAGTACCGGAATCGCCTCTGGCAGCAGATCCGTATGCTGTTCCACAACGCGAGTCAGTGCATCAATGGCGCGGCGATGATTTCCCAGCGAGGCCTCAAGTCGCCCGAGCTCCAGCGATGCCCGGGCACACCCAGGATCACTGCGCTGCGCCTCGTGGAGCATTTTTCGCGCTTCATCGTGCTCGTTGGTTTTTATCAACTGCAAGGCGAGCTCGCAGTAAAAGTGCGCAAGCTGCACCGACACGGACTGGCCCGACAGCTGCGGATCCCGCGCCGCGGCGCGCAACAGCCTCTTTTTGGGCAACAGTGCCCGCGCGGCCTGAATGGCGCGACGCCATTCGCTCTCAGAGCGATAAATTTCAAGCAGATGCTGACGACTGATATCGCGCTGTTCCTCGGACTCAGCCACCAGGTCGGTCAGAAGCTCCTCCGCACGATCGAGTAAGCCGGCGGCAATATAGTCGCGGGCAAGCTCAAGCAGCGCCACATGCCGCTGCGATCGGGACAGCCCCGGACGCGTGAGAAGGTTCTCATGAACTCTGATCGCCCGATCGACCTCGCCCCGTCGTCGCAGTGCGTTTCCCAGCGCTATATGCGTTTCGAGGGGCTCGCTGTTCACTTCCAGCGCGCTGACAAAGTGGTCAACGGCACTATCCGGGCTGCCGTCGAGGAGGTAGTTAAGCCCCTGGTAGTAGGGATCCGGGAGACTCCCGGAATTTTCGAGAGATGCTCTTATACTGCGTCGTCCAAGCCACCAGCCACAGGCTATCGCACAAAAGAGCAGTGCAAAAAACAGCGCATCATTCACGCGTGACCAGACCCTTGCTGCGCAAGCGATCCAGATCAGTCTGAGCGCTCGCAATCTGCCGCCGGGCGGAGAGCAGTCGTGCACGCAGACGCAGAACCGCCAGACTGGAAAGCAGCAGCCCGAGAATCCCTCCAATCGCCAGGGCACCGAGTACCCAGAGCGCAAGGGAACGTGGCGGCAGGGTCATCACCAGAATATCAAGGGGCACCGGCTGAGCATTTTGCAGCGCAAAAAGAACACCCACACCGGCCATGGCAACCGCAAGGAGCAGAGCAAGCAGCTTGTAGATAAATCCCATCACTGCGCCGATCAGAGCCCTGCCTGAAGGCCGAGATTCACTCGATCCCGAAGCTCTTTACCGGGCTTGAAGTGAGGCACGTACTTACCGGTCAGCTCCACGGCGTCGCCGGTTTTTGGATTGCGGCCACGGCGCGGCTCGCGGTAATGTAGCGAAAAGCTGCCAAAGCCTCGAATCTCTATCCGCCCGCCGCTGCTGAGGGTGTGGGACATCTGTTCAATGATGGTTTTCACCGCCAGTTCGACGTCTTTGGTCGACAGCTGACTCTGTCGCAGGGCAATGGCTTCTATCAATTCGCTTTTGGTCATGCTCTATCCAATATCTGCTCCGGGCCTCAGCGAATTCGCCAAGGCCCGGCAGCCCGGTCCAGTCCGACAATGCCCACGCATTAGCCGTGCATTTCCTACCAGGCGACATTGTGTACGCTTCCATAAAACCGCGCAACGTCTTATTTTATATGGAAAATTTACATCCCCCGAAGGCGTCCCGGAGAGCCCGAAAATCCCCCACAAAAAAAGGGCCACGAAGGCCCTTGATGTGCTGTCACCAGTCACCCCGGGAGGAGTGACTGAGACAATGGCATTAGACCATGCCGTTACTGACTGCCCATCTGCGCCTTGATCAGATCACCGATGGTACCCGGTGAAGAGGACTCTTCCTGATCCTTCAGCGTCTTGACCGCTTCCTTCTCATCATCGAAGTCCTTGGCCTTGATCGACAGGCTTACACCCCGGTTCTTGCGATCGACCGAAGTAATCTTGGCTTCAACCGTGTCGCCCACCTTGAACTCGCTGCGCGCGTCTTCGACACGCTCACGGCTGATGTCGGACGCCTTGAGAATACCCTCAACCTCATCCGCCAACTTGATAGTGACAAACTTCGGGTCAACCTCAGTCACTTCGCCAGTCACTATCGTGCCGCGGTCGTTGACGGCAATGTAGTTGCTGAACGGGTCGTCCTCAAGTTGCTTGATACCCAGGGAGATACGCTCACGCTCCGGGTCGACCGAGAGGATAACTGTCTCAATCTCGTCGCCCTTCTTGTAGCTGCGAACCGCTTCTTCACCGGTTTCGTTCCAGCTGATGTCCGACAAGTGCACCAGACCATCGATATTGCCTTCCAGTCCGATGAAGATACCGAAGTCGGTAATCGACTTGATCACGCCAGAGATACGATCGCCTTTGCTCGCGCTGGATGCGAAAGCATCCCAGGGGTTCTGCTGGCACTGCTTGATGCCCAGGGAGATTCGACGACGCTCTTCATCGATATCCAGGACCATAACTTCGACTTCATCGCCGAGTTGTACAACCTTGGACGGATGAACGTTCTTATTGGTCCAATCCATCTCAGAAACGTGCACCAGACCTTCAACACCTTCTTCGATTTCCGCAAAACAGCCGTAATCGGTCAGGTTCGTGACCTTGGCCATTACGCGGCTACCCTCGGGGTAACGTCCGGTGATTTCCACCCATGGATCTTCGCCGAGTTGCTTGAGTCCGAGGGAGACGCGGTTGCGCTCACGATCGAACTTGAGCACCTTGACGTCCAGCTCCTGACCGACTTCCACAATTTCAGACGGATGCTTGATACGCTTCCAGGCCATATCGGTGATGTGCAGCAGTCCGTCTACGCCGCCCAGGTCAACAAAGGCGCCGTAGTCGGTGAGGTTCTTGACCACACCTTTAATGGATTGCCCTTCCTGAAGACCCGCCAGCAGAGCATCACGCTCAACGCTGTTCGCAGCTTCCATGACCGCGCGGCGGGAGACCACAACGTTGTTGCGCTTCTGGTCGAGCTTGATGACTTTAAAGTCGAGTTCTTTGCCTTCGAGGTGCGCGGTATCACGCACCGGGCGCACATCCACCAGCGATCCGGGAAGGAACGCGCGGATAGTATTCACATCAACGGTAAAGCCGCCTTTAACCTTGCCATTGATAACACCCTTGACCACTTCTTCAGCGGCAAAGGCAGCTTCCAGATCTTTCCAGGATTCAGCGCGCTTGGCTTTCTCACGGGACAGCTTGGTTTCACCAAAGCCATCTTCAACCGTTTCGAGTGCGACCTGAACTTCATCACCGATGCTCAGGCTGCATTCGCCCGCAGCGTCGACAAACTGGGCCCGGGGTATGACACCCTCGGATTTGAGTCCTGCGTGGACAGTGACCCATTCGTTGTCGATATCAATAACCACGCCGGTAACGATGGCGCCAGGTTGCATATCGACGGTTTTGAGGCTCTCTTCAAAGAGATCAGCGAAGGATTCGCTCATTAATAGTTACCTGTTTGTTTTGGTCGGCGTATAACGCCTGCCGTCCTTCCAGCCAGAACGGGTCCAGTTTTTTTAAGCCTGAGTAAAACGGTGCTGGAACGGATTCCACTCGCGGCATACGTTCAGGAGGTGTTTGGCCTCCTGCTTTTCTTACTGCTATTTCTCGTCTTTCTTCCTACTATCTTCTTACTATCTTCTTACTATTACCCTTCTGGCGACTGCAGCATCAGCCGATCAGCTGCCGCTGTCGCGCCTCAGCCAGGACGGTGTCGAGCACCGCATCGGCAGAAACACCCGTGCTGTCGATCACCAGGGCATCGTCAGCAGGCACCAGAGGCGACTCCGCTCGGTTAATATCCCGTGCGTCACGCTCCTGGATGGTCTCCAGAAGGCGCGCGAGGGTACCACTTTCACCCTTGTCCATCAACTGACGATAGCGCCGCTCAGCCCGGGCTTCAGCTGTCGCTGTCAGGAAGATTTTCAGCGGCGCATCCGGGAACACCACGGTTCCCATATCGCGCCCGTCGGCAACCAGCCCCGGGGGTTGCGCCATCTGTCGCTGCCGATCCAGCAGCGCCGCACGCACATCGCCCATGGCCGCCACTCTCGATGCGAGCGCACCGCAGGCTTCGCTGCGTATCGCGGCACTGATGTCCTCGTTATCCAGAATCACCTGCGTTAAGCCATCCGCCGCGGGTAAAAACCGCAGGTTCAGAGCCCGCGCGATCGCTGCGATGCTCTCACTGTCATCCAGGGCAACGACGGCCCGCTGCGCGGCGTAGGCGGTCACCCGATAAAGAGCGCCGCTGTCGAGCATGTTCCAGCCCAGTCGACTTGCGAGACTGTAGGAAAGGGTCCCCTTGCCCGCGCCGCCGGGACCATCAACGGTGATGATCGGCACGCTCATTCCGTCGCGTCCCGCACCGCAATTTGCAGACCGAGGCCGCGGGCAAGGGAATCAAAACCGGGAAAAGACGTCGCCACATGGTCGCAATCGAGAATGCAGACTTCGCTCTCGCAGCGAAGCGCCGCAATGGCAAAGGCCATTGCGATGCGATGATCATGAAAGGTCCGAATGGTGCCTCCGGTGAGATTTCCACCCTCGATAATGATGCCATCCTCCAGCACCTCGTTGTGCACCCCCAGCGTCGTCAAACCCTCAGCCATGCTCGCAATCCGGTCGCTTTCCTTGACCCGCAACTCCTCGGCACCGCGCAGGACCGTACGCCCCTCGGCGCAGGCGGCCGCAATAAACAGAATGGGAAACTCGTCAATCGCCAGCGGCACCAGCTCCCTGGGTATATCAATGCCGTGCAGGGGCGCATGGCGCACCAGAAGATCCGCCACCGGCTCACCGCCGACCACGCGCTCATTGAGAATGCGCAGGTCCGCGCCCATAAGCCGCAGAATATCGATCACGCCCGTGCGCGTGGGGTTGATTCCCACATGCGTGAGCAACAGCTCCGACCCCGGTGCGATGCTCGCCGCTACCAGGAAGAAAGCCGCCGATGAAATATCGGCCGGGACATCTATGTCACAGGCGCGCAGCTCACCGCCACCGCGCAGGGAAATCAGCCCCTTGTTGCTGCGCACGTCGTAGCCAAAGCCCCTCAGCATACGCTCCGTGTGATCCCGGGTGGGTGCTGGCTCCGTAACCGAGGACTCCCCCTTGGCAAAGAGCCCCGCAAGCAGGACGCAGGACTTCACCTGAGCGCTGGCCATCGGCAGATCGTAGTGAATGCCGTGCAGCTGCGATCCGGCGGCGATGCGCAGCGGCGGCCGCCCGCCCTCTCCCGACTCGATCGATGCTCCCATGCGAGTCAGCGGTGTAATGACCCGCTGCATGGGGCGTCGCATTAACGACTCATCGCCCACCAGTTCGCTGGCAAAACGCTGCCCCGCGAGGATGCCTGCGAGCAGACGCATGCTGGTGCCGGAGTTGCCCATATCCAGGGTTGCCGGCGCCTCCCGAAGCCCCTCCAGGCCGACCCCGTGAATAGACAGGGAGCCTTTTCTGGGACCCTCGATCTCGACCCCGAGAGCGCGAAACGCGGCGACCGTGGCCAGGGCATCCTCACCCTGGAGGAAGCCGCTGACCCGGGTTTCACCCGACGCGAGCGCCCCGAGCATGACCGACCGGTGGGAGATTGACTTGTCGCCGGGCACACGCGCCTCACCATCGATACTGCCCCCGGGGGCTACCAGAAATTCCACGCGCTATTCTCTCCTTCCCGGGGACGATTACCCGACATACGGTTAACGATCAGCGCCTTCACGGCCGCGCTGCTCCAGATCCCGGGCAAACTCATCCCGCGCTTGTTTTGCGCTGCGAAAAGTTGCCTCGAGCGCAGGGCTGTCCCCCGATGCGATTGCCCTTCGGAGGGTATCGAGGTGCCCCGAAAAGTCATCCATCGCCGCAAGCAACGCCTCCTTATTGGTCAGCGCGATATCTCGCCACATCACCGGATCACTGGAGGCGATGCGCGTAAAGTCGCGAAAACCACCCGCAGCGAAACGGAAAATATTATCCCTGATCGGGGACTTTGCGAGCGCGTCGACAAGCGCGTAAGCCAATACATGCGGCAGGTGACTGGTCGCAGCGAGCACCGCGTCATGCTCTTCTACACCCATTTGCTCAACGCTTGCGCCACAGGACGCCCAAAGCGCACTGGCCAGCTCAAGGGCCTGAGCATCCGTGGCCGTATCCGGTGTCAGGATAATCCGGTGATGTCGGAACAGCGCCGGCTGCGCCGAAGCGACCCCCGACAACTCGGAGCCGGCGATCGGATGACCCGGCACATAGAGCGCCGCGTGCTCCGGTGCCAGGGATTTCACTGCACGACACAAGGCTCCTTTTACACTGGCAACATCGGTGACACAGCGGGCCGAACCCGGGTTCTCCAGCATGTTCAGCAGCAGGCTTTCGCTGATCAGCGTGGGCGTTGCCAGCACGGCAATATCAACCTGTCCCATCAAGTCCGACACGCTGTCAGCGGCAGCATCGATCACAGCCAGGCTCAGGCCCTGCTGCAGCACCCCGGGATCATGGTCCCAGGCAATCAACTTCGACGCGAACCCCGCCTCGCGCAGTGCCATCGCCAGAGACCCGCCGATCAAACCCAGACCGACAAAGCCAACGCAAAAAACCGTTTTTTCAGTCACCGCGAGTACTCAGAGGACCGCGCGGGGATAGGAACCCAGCGGCTTGAGCAGGATCGACTGCTCTTCCAGTTCACGCATGATGTCGCGCACGGCGGGATCCTGCACGTGACCTTCGAATTCGATGAAAAAGACATAGGCCCACTTTTCCGTGCGCGAGGGGCGGGTGTCGATGCGTGTGAGACTGACGCCATGGCGGCGGAAGGGATCAAGCAGTGTGAACAAAGCACCAGGCTTGTTGCGACTGGAGACAACGATGGAAGTTTTGTCCTGTCCACTGGGCGGCACTTCCCGACGTCCGATGACCAGAAAACGCGTGGTGTTGTCCGCCGCGTCCTCAATGTGCTCTGCCAGTTTATCCAGCTGATAGGCCTCAGCCGCCATATCGCCGGCTACCGCTGCGGTTCCCGGGTTGAGGGCGGCCATTCGCGCGGCCTCACCGTTGCTGCTTACAGCCAGACGCTCCAGCTTCGGCCAGTGTGCATCCAGCCAGTTGCGGCACTGGGCCAGGGCCTGCTGATGGGCGCAGATCCGGGTCAGGGAGTGCGCCTCGGTGCCGGGAGCGACAAGTAGATGGTGGCTGATGGGCATCTCGACTTCACCGGCAATCTTGAGCGGCGAGTCCATAAAGCTGTCCAGCGTATGACTGACCATACCCTCGGTAGAGTTTTCCACCGGCACGATACCGTAATTACAGTGCCCGGATTCGACCTCGGAAAACACACTGTCGATGGTGTACTGCGGTACGCAAACCGCCGCGTGCCCGAAATGCTTGAGTGCGGCCGCCTGGGTAAAAGTGCCCTCCGGGCCCAGATAGGCAACCTGGAGCGGTTTTTCCAGCGCGAGGCAGGCCGACATGATTTCGCGAAAAACGTGGGCAACGGTCGGACCGTCCAAGGGCCCCTCATCACGATCGATAATACGACGCAACACCTGTGCCTCGCGTTCCGGACGGTAATAAACCACCTCCTGATCCGGCTCGCCGCGGCTCCGGGCCGCCTGCACATCGGCGAGCTTGATAGCGGCGACGCGCTGCGCACAGCGGGCGCGCTCGCCAATCAGTCGCTGAATCTGCTCGTCAATGGCATCGATATCCGCGCGCACCTCGGCGAGATCCCGTTCATCCCGCGCGCGCTCCGGCGAGGAATCCTGAGGGCAATCGTCGTGCTCATTGCGCTCGTCGTCGCATTTGTCATCGCGCCGATCAATGGTCATATTCCTGCGGCTCCTCGAGTGCCCGGCATCCAGTAAGGCTACGGCCTAGCCGTGGCTGCGCTCGAAATCCTGCATGAATTCAATCAGCGTATCCACCGCCGCCTGCGGGATCGCATTGTAGATACTCGCGCGCATCCCGCCGACGGAACGATGACCTTTCAGATTGAGCAACCCCGCCGCCTCAGCGCCTGTCAAAAACGCCTTGTCCAACTCCGGATCCGCGAGGGTAAAAGGTACATTCATCCAGGAGCGGTCGGCGACGGCGACCGGGTTGCCATAGAACTCGCTGCCGTCAATGGCCGCATACAGGGTGGTCGCCTTCCTGCGATTGTGCGCCGCCATCGCCGCCAGTCCGCCCTGGGCCTCGAGCCACTCAAAAACCAGGCCGGCGAGGTAGATGGAATAGGTCGGGGGCGTGTTCAGCATCGAGCCGGCCTCATCGGCTAGCTGCCAGTTCAGCATGGACGGGCAGCTCTTCATCACGCGCCCGTAGAGCTCCCGTCGCACAATCACCAGTGTCAATCCTGCCGGACCAATGTTTTTCTGGGCGCCGGCATAAATCACATCAAAGTCGTCGATATTGATCGGCCGCGACAACAAGGTGGAGGACATATCGGCGACCAGCGGCACGGGGCTTTCAGGGACCCAGTGGAACT
Organism: uncultured Congregibacter sp.; assembly: GCA_964525195.1. Taxonomy (GTDB): domain Bacteria; phylum Pseudomonadota; class Gammaproteobacteria; order Pseudomonadales; family Halieaceae; genus Congregibacter. The sequence continues at coordinate 6,206 of CAZGGN010000002.1, read as the reverse complement.
CGATGCCATCAATCGTTTCGTTGGGCGTAAAATGCAGATAAGCCGCGTGCGACGAATCGGCCCAGGATGACTGTTCGGGGATAGCCCGGGGAATGTCGGCAGTCGCTGAGGCCACTTCAATCACCTCGCCGTAGCGCGCGGCCTCGGCCATGGCCTTGTGCGACCACTGCCCGGTATTCACATAAGCCAACGCTTTGGCTGAGGCGCCCAGATTGAGAGGCACCGATGCAAATTGCGTAGAGGCACCGCCCTGCACAAACAGCACCGCAAACGCGTCGCTGATACCCAGAAGCCGGCGCAACGCAGCCTCGGCCGCTTCGACGGTCGCGACCACTTCCCTGGAGCGATGGCTCATCTCCATGAAGGACATGCCGGTGCCATGCCAGTCGAGCATTTCTTCCGCCGCAGTGGACAGCACGCTATCGGGAAGCGCCGCAGGACCGGCGCAAAAGTTATAGGGACGCGTCATCAATCGTCGCTGGCGGCGCTGTCGCCGCCAGTTTCCTGATCCGCACGACTGTCGACAATGCGCTCCACCTGCACCAGGGATTCTCCTGCTTTGGTCCTGATAATGCGCACACCCTGTGTGTTGCGGCCAAGCTGCGACACCTCATCGGACTGGATACGCACCAGGGTACCCTGATTGGATATCAGCATGAGCTCGTCACCGCTGAACACCTGCAGGGCGCCGACAAGGCGACCGTTGCGCTCAGAACTCGCCATGGCGATAACGCCCTTGCCTCCCCGCCCTTTGGTCGGAAAATCACTGACCGCGGTGCGCTTGCCGTAGCCGTTCTCGCTCGCCGTGAGGATCGTGCCGGACTCATCGGGAATCAGCAGGGAAATCATCCGATGACCCGCTGCGAGGTTCATGCCGCGCACGCCGCGGCTGGTTCGGCCCATGGGACGCACGGCGCTTTCGGTGAAACGCATGGCTTTGCCTTCACTGGAGAACAGCATCACATCTTTCTTGCCATCGGTGATCGCCGTGCCCACCAACACGTCATCCTCTCCCAGGACGATCGCGCGCAAACCCGCAGACCGGGGCGCAAAGCTTGCCAGATCGGTTTTCTTGACGTAGCCATTCGCCGTAGCCATGAATATGAAACGATTATCGACCTGTTCCTCCAGTGGCAGTATTGAGGTCACGCGCTCGCCCTCATCCAGCTGCAGGAGATTGACCATCGGACGCCCCCGGGAACTGCGCCCGGCGACGGGAATCTGGTACACCTTCAGCCAGTAGACCTTGCCCAGGTTGGTAAAACAGAGCAGCGTATCGTGGGTATTGGCGATCAGCAGGTGCTCGACAAAGTCTTCGTCCTTGACGCTGAGCGCTGCCTTGCCCATGCCACCCCGACGCTGAACCTGATACTCCGCCAGGGGCTGGGTTTTGGCATAGCCACCATGGGACAGCGTCACGACCCGATCTTCCGGCGTAATCAGATCCTCTACGGTAAGGTCTTCCTGAGAGTCGCGAATCTCCGTGCGACGCTCATCGCCAAACTCCGTGGCGATTTCCTCAAGCTCCTCACGAATCACCTGCAGCAGACGCTCCGGGTCCTGAACGATATCGAGAAGATCTGCTATCTCGGCGAGCTTGTCCTGATACTCCTTGAGCAGTTTTTCATGCTCCAGCCCGGTCAGTCTGTGCAAACGCAGATCGAGAATAGCCTGCGCCTGAACGGGCGACAGACGATAGGTGCCATCGTGCAGGCCATAGGACGGATCCAGCTCATCGGGACGACAGGCTTCGGCGCCGGCACGCTCCAGCATCGACATGACTTCACCGGGAACCCAGCGCTGCGCCAGCAGGGAGTCCCGAGCCTCTGCGGAGCTCGGCGATGCCTTGATCAGCTCAATCACGCGATCAATATTGGCCAGCGCAATCGCCAGCCCCTCCAGCACGTGACCGCGCTCCCGCGCCTTGCGCAGGAGATACAGGGTACGGCGGGTAACGACTTCGCGGCGATGGCGCAGGAACGCCTCGAGAATCGCCTTGAGGTTGAGTACCTTCGGCTGCCCGTCGACGAGCGCAACCATGTTGATACCAAAGACGTTTTGCAGCGACGTTTGCGCATAGAGATTGTTCAGCACCACGTCGCCGAGTTCGCCCCGGCGCAGTTCGATCACAACCCGCAGACCATCCTTGTCGGACTCGTCACGCAGCTCGCTGATACCCTCGATTTTTTTCTCCTTGACCAGCTCGGCGATGCGCTCGATCAGCTTTGCCTTGTTCAGCTGGAAAGGAATTTCGTGAATGATGATGGTGTCGCGACCCGATTTCTCATCGGTGATCACCTCTGCCCGGGCGCGCACATAAATCCGCCCGCGTCCGGTGCGATAAGCCTGCACAATACCGGCCCGTCCGTTGATGATGGCTCCGGTGGGAAAATCCGGGCCCGGCAGATAGCGCATCAGATCATCGATAGTGGTCTCGGGATCATTAATCAGTGCCAGGCAGGCGTTGACCACTTCCCGCAGATTGTGCGGCGGAATGTTGGTTGCCATTCCGACGGCGATACCGGCAGAACCATTGATCAGAAGATTCGGCACCCGGGTAGGCAGCACAGCGGGGATCTGCTCGGTACCATCGTAGTTGTCGACAAAATCTACGGTGTCCTTGTCGAGATCCGACAGCAGCGCATGGGCAATCTTGGACATGCGGATTTCGGTGTAACGCATCGCCGCCGCAGAGTCGCCGTCGATAGAACCAAAGTTGCCCTGCCCGTCGACCAGGGTGTAGCGCAGGGAGAACGGCTGTGCCATGCGCACAATCGTGTCGTACACCGCAGAATCACCGTGGGGGTGGTATTTACCGATCACATCACCCACAACCCGCGCGGACTTTTTGTAGGCCTTGTTCCAGTCGTTGTTGAGTTCGTTCATGGCGAACAGCACACGGCGGTGTACAGGCTTCAGGCCGTCCCGAACATCGGGCAGCGCCCGCCCAACGATCACGCTCATCGCGTAGTCGAGATAGGACTGCTTGAGCTCGTCCTCAATCGTGACCGGTGCGATTTCTTTGGCTAACTCACCCATAAACAGCCTTGCTCTATCGTGTGAAGCCGCCGCTTTTTCACTGCCCGGCTCGCGCCGGGCCAATGACATTTGCCGAAATCCCGAACGGTCGACACCGGATTCAGGAGCGGCACAATGGCAGCAGGGAAAACGCCGTGTTGCGGCGTCAAAAATAAGCCGTCGAGTATACCTTTTCGGAGCCCTTGAAGGCTACGCTTAGCGGGGGCCATCGGGCTCGGGCTGCAGAGTCATTTCAGCGCGTTATACTGCCGACCGCACGGGCGTTCGAGCGCCCCCAAATCCCCTGGGACAGAAGCCGTCATGAGCCAGCCTCCGATTCCGGTCGACCTCATTATCCAAGCCGACTGGGTGCTCCCCATTGAGCCCTCCGGCACCGTGTATCGCGATCACGCAGTGGCAATCCACGATGGTCGTATTCAGGCCATTCTTTCGGCGGATGAGCTCGGGCCCTACACCGCAGCGAAACAGCTGAGACTTCCCAACCATGTCCTGATGCCGGGACTGGTCAATGCCCACGGCCATGCCGCCATGAGCCTGCTGCGCGGCTATGCGGACGATCTGCCGCTCATGCGTTGGCTCGAGGATCACATCTGGCCGGCAGAGAACAAGCATGTCAGCGCGGAATTCGTGCGCGACGGCACAGCCCTGAGCATGGCCGAAATGCTGCTCTCGGGGACCACCAGCTTCAGCGATATGTACTTTTTCCCCGAGGTCGTTGCCGCACTCTGTGCTCAAACAGGGATGCGCGCGCAGCTGGCAACACCGGTTTTCGACTTCCCGACGATCTGGGGCAGCGGTGCGGATGAATACATCAGCAAGGCGCTGGCGCTGCGGGACGATTGCAAGAACCTCGATCGCCTGACCGTTGCCTTTGGCCCCCACGCCCCCTATAGCGTCTCTGTAGGCACGCTAGAAAAAATCGCGACCTATGCCGCCGAGCTCGATATGGCGGTACATATCCACCTGCATGAAACCCGCGGGGAGGTCCTGAGCGCCGTCGAAGCAACTGGCGAACGGCCGATCGACACGCTGCGCCGCATCGGGCTCCTCGGCCCGCGCACGCAGTGTGTTCACATGACCGATCTTGGTACGCAGGACATTGCCAACCTGAGTGAAACCGGCGCCCAGGTCGTGCACTGCCCGCAATCCAACATGAAACTCGCCTCCGGCGCCTGCCCGGTAGCCGCTCTGCTTGAGGCTGGCGTCAACGTGGGATTGGGTACTGACGGCGCAGCCAGCAACAACGCTCTCAACCTCTTTAACGAGATGCACAGTGCAGCGCTGCTGGGCAAACTCACAGCCGCCGACCCGAGCGCACTGCCCGCTGCAAAGGTGTTACACATGGCAACCCTCGGCGGAGCCAGGGCTATCGGACTGGATCACCTGATTGGCAGCATTACCCCGGGCAAACAGGCTGACCTGATCGCGGTCGACCTCTCCTCCCCGGCCACCCAGCCGCTCTATAATCCGCAATCGCAGCTGGTGTATGCCTGCACCGGGGGCGAGGTAACCCACAGCTGGGTGGACGGCCAGATGCTGGTCCGGGAGCGGCAACTCACCACCCTGGATGTGGACGACTGCATCGCCAGGGCGCGGGCCTGGGGGCAGAAAATCGCGGCCTCGGCCTAACAAGAATCTATCGGACGGAATCATGAATCAAACCCTGAATGTCGATGACTCGGAAATCGCCAAGTTCGAGGCTCTCGCCGCACGCTGGTGGGATATGGACGGTGAATTCCGGCCACTGCATGAAATCAACCCCCTGCGCGCCAACTGGATTGACGCCCACTCACCCGTGGCCGGACGGGCCTTGCTCGACGTCGGCTGTGGCGGCGGCATTCTCTCCGAGTCGATGGCCCTGCGCGGCGCCCGCGTCACTGCGATCGATATGGGCGAGGGGCCGCTCGCGGTCGCTCGCCTGCACCAGCTGGAATCCGGGGTTGAGGTCGACTACCGCCAAAGCACAGCCGAGGCGCTGGCCGAGGAGCAACCGGAACACTTCGACATTGTCTGTTGCCTCGAAATGCTGGAACACGTACCCGACCCCGGCGCAGTCATCGCCGCCTGCGCGGCCATGACCCAGCCCGGCGGCAACCTCTATTTTTCTACGATCAACCGCAATCCCAAAGCCTTTCTGTTTGCCATCGTCGGTGCAGAGCACATCCTCCGCCTGCTACCGGCAGGCACCCATGAATACGAGAAGTTTATTCGCCCCTCGGAACTGGCCCAGTGGATCCGCAACGCGGGCCTGCAGCTCGAAACAATGACCGGTCTGGTCTACAACCCGCTGAGCAAGCGCTACCGCCTTGACCCTGCGGATGTATCAGTCAACTACATGGTGCATGCGAGCAAGCCCGCATGAAACACCCCGGCGATGCGCTCCGCGCCGTGATCTTTGACCTCGATGGAACGCTCGTTGATACCGCGGATGATTTTATTCCCGCGGTCCAGCAACTGCGCGAGGATTGCGGCATGACGCCGATGGACCCTGCTCGCATTCGCTCCAGCGTCTCCAATGGCTCCCGGGCACTGGTGCGCCTCGCGCTCGGGATCGACGAGAAAGATCCAGCCTTTGAGGATCACCGGCAGCGCCTGCTCGCGCTGTATGCACAGCTGCTGGGACGTCACTCTGCAACGTATCCGGGCGTCAGAGAACTCCTGACGGCGCTCGATCAGGCGGGCATCGCCTGGGGTATTGCGACCAATAAACCGCGACTCTACACACTGCCACTACTGGAGAGTCTGAGACTGACAGCGGCCAGCGTCATCTGTCCCGATGATGTGACTCACCCCAAGCCGCATCCGGAAAGCCTCGAGAAAGGCTGCCGGGAGCTGGGCTGTACGCACGACAGGGCGATTTATCTTGGCGATCACGCCCGGGATATCGAAGCGGGCCGGCGCGCAGGGATCTACACGATTGCCGCCGCCTATGGCTATATCGAGCCCGGTGACAGTGCCCGGACCTGGGGCGCCGACGTTATTGCGGGGCGCAGTGAGGACCTTCAGGAACTGCTATTTTTGCATTGAGGACGAGAGTAATGACCGAACAGCCACGCGTGGCCGCCCACATCCCGCAGGACTACGCACCGGCGGGGGACGCACTCTCCGGCAAGACCATCCTGGTTACAGGCGCGAGCGATGGCATCGGACGTGCAGCGGCTTTGCAG
>CAZGGN010000001.1:63234-66710 GCA_964525195.1 uncultured Congregibacter sp. | reverse complement strand
CGACCGGCCGCTGCCGCCCGCTTGCGCTGCCACGCACGCCAGGTCATGGCCCAGTAATCGGGGTTATCCAGATTGTCGCTTTTGACCTTCTGGATAGCCTGATTGTGCGGTGCGCTGCGCACCAGTTCCGGGTTTGCATAGGCCTCATCCGAGATCTGTCTGAGCACGGCAATCCAGTAGTCGATATCTTCCAGGGACCACATTTCGCCGGTTTCCGGGGTAAAAGGATGCGGTACGATCCAGGGCTCGTGGGCCATCCAGAATGCATCCACGCCGAAGTCCACCATGCGATTCTGCACGTCGGCTACGGTCACACCCGTATCCTCGAACAGCTCCTGCAGGCTGTAGCGCGTCATCTCCAGTCTCCAGCCATCAATATCAGGATGCGAGCGGGTCACGCCGCGAATTTTCAGCAGCTCTCGTTCCATATAATTGTTGAGAATCACTGAGATATCGGCGGCTTCGCTGAGCCCTTCAATGCCCATCGCCCGAGTCCAGGTATAGGCCTTCAGGACCTGCTGCAGATTGCCGAAATATTCGCGGACCTTGCCGATGGAGTGCTCCCCGGGGTCTCGCAAGCCAAATCCGCTTGCGGTTTTTTCGATAATCGGACCGGGAAGGAAGGGAATCAGCTCTTCGCTGCAGCCGTAGGCGCCCACTGCCGGACCGCCACCGCCCTTGGATACGCCAAAGGTTTTGTGCAGCATGAACATGCAGGCGTCAAAGCCCAACTCCCGAGCCCGGATCTTGGTCATGACCCCATTGAAGTTGGCGTGATCGTAAAAACACAGGCCACCGGCCTCGTGCACGATGCGCACCCATTCCCGAATTTCCGGGTTGTAGAGCCCCATATCGTCCGGGTTATTGATCATCAGCGCTGCCGTGCGGTCTGACACGGCGGCTTTCAGGGCTTCGAGGGTTGGATAGCCATTCTCCCCGAGGCTGAGGTTGATGACTTCAAAACCTGCCGCGTCGGCCGTGGCGGGACTACAGGGATGCGACTGGATGCTGGTTATGATCTGGTTGCGCTGCGCAAGTTCACCCCGGGAGGCGTGATAAGCCCGGGTGACGCAGGTGTGCAGATAGGCCGCGTCGGCGCCGCCTGCGGCCTGGAACACGAACTGGTCCATGCCCGACAGGGAGCGCAGTAGCTGATCAAAGTTGTGCACGGCTTCCAGCAGGCCCTGGAGCGTTTCCGGGGGCTGGTAGGGATGCAGCTGTGCCATTTCCGGGCGCGCCGCCAGGCGCTCACCGACCCGGGGGTTGTACTTCATCGTGCAGGTACCAAACAGACTGATACCCATCATCCCCAGCGTCTCCTGAGACAGGTGGAGATAATGCCGCAGGACATCCGGTTCTGAGACCTCCGGGAGCTCGGGCAGGGAAGCGCGCCGCACGGCCTGGGGAAGTAACTCGTCGAGACCGCCCACGGCGGCAGCGACAGCCTCTTCGGCCCGGGGCAGGTGAAGCCCGCGACGACCGGGCACACTCATTTCCATGATCACCGGCTCGTCCCAGATGGGCGCCTGAAAGCGCCGCAGCTTTGTTGTCGTTGTCATGCGCACACCTCCGCCAGGGCCCGGGTCAGTCGGTCGATGTCATTCTGGGTGTGCACTTCGGTTACGCAGAACAGCGCGCTGTTACCGAACTGGGGAAAGCTTCTGCTCAAATCAATGCCTCCAAAAATGCCCTGCTCAAGGAGAGCGTCGTTAATCGCCGCTACGCTTTTGCCCGTGTCGTCAAAGTTCACTACAAACTCCTTGAAGAATCCCTGCAGGCGATCAACCCGCACACCATCAATGGCGTTGATCTGTTGTGCCGCGTAATGCGCGCGCTGCAGAATGAGCTCGCCGATCTCGCGCATTCCCTGGGGGCCCATCAGCGCCAGATAGACGGCGCCGGCGATCGCATGAAGATAGGTCGAGTTGCCCGTCCAATCCTTGCCCTCTTCCCGGGAACCATAGGAGTTCTGATGCATGAGCGTCATGGAAAAACCAATTTCGCCTTCGCGCTCGGTTTCGGTCGCGCTCAACATGAGCGTCGGATACTCGTGCGCATAGCGCGGCTCATCCCGGGAGGCGATAAATCCTCCAAGACCGCCGCCGCAACTCATGGGAATGCCCAGCGGCTGGGTGGACCCCACTATCAGGTCGGCTCCGCAATCCCCCGGGGCTTTCAGAACACCGAGAGAAATAGGGTCCACTCCGACGATCAATTCAACGCCGGCGCTGCGGCTCAGGGCGGAAATCTGTTCCAATTGCGTCTCGATAGTGCCCAGGTAATTCGGCGTCTCGACGTAGATCGCCGCCACCGTATCGTCAATTGCCTCCGCCAGCGCGGCAAGATCGATGCCGCCGCTCACGCTGTCTGTGCCAATCTCAAGCACCTGCAGGTGGCTGTCCATTTCCTCGGGTTCGCAATAATTGGCGATTACGGCGCGACGTTCGGGGTCCAGAATCTCCGGAATCAAGACGCGCCGTCGACCGGTCAGTCGCGCGGCCATCCGCAGGGCATGACCGACGGCGCAGCCCCAGCTGTAGACCGGCATACCGACCATCTCGGCGCCCAGAAGCTCTCCGAGCTGCGAGTTGAATTCAAACCAGGCCTGGTTGCGCCCGTGATCTGAGGATGGGGTACCCCAGACCGGGGTAAGGAATTCGCTGCGCGACATGATTTCCTGGCACACTGCGGGCACGTAGTGCTGCCAGCACCCGCCCCCCAGAAAGCTCAGGTTGTCCTCGCAGGAAACGTTCTTCCTGAGCAGGTCGCGGACGTGGCGCTCCAATTCAACCTCGGCGCTCAGGGCTGGTGGAAAGTCAAAGGGCTTTCTGGCGCGATGGGATTCCGGAATCTGCTCGTACAAGGCTTCCGGTGAATCAATGCCCAGCCCACCCAGCAACTGCTCTTTGGTGCTGGAGATGGAGTTGGGCATGTAGGGGTGGGCGCGCTGCGCTGGCTTGGTCATGCAATAGAAGCTCCCGTTGGTCGACTGTTGTTTGTGCGGATAGCGTACAATTGGTGCGAATACTGAGGCGCTGTTTTACGCGTTCAAACACGGCGACGCAAGCCGCTCTTGGGGAGCTTAGGCGAGTATCGGGACTCGAACAATTGGGGAATTGACGGCGAGATGACTGTAAATCAGCTGCGCATTGGTCTGCTGGTAAACCCCATCGCAGGTATCGGGGGGCCCGTGGGCCTGAAGGGCTCTGACGGGGACCGGGCGGCGCGCGCCCGAGCCCTCGGGGCCCGGCCGCTGGTGGCAAAGAAGGTGCACACCGCGCTGGACGAGCTTGCCAGGCTCACAGAGCCGGTTATCTGGTACACCGCCGGCGGCAGCATGGGCGAGGATATTCTGCGCAGGCATCTGTCGGCGAGCAGTGCAGCCGAGGCTGTGATCGTGCATCAGCCGGCAGAGCCCAGCAGTCAACTCGACACGCAGCAGGCCGCGCAGCGCATCCTTGCCCTGGGCGTTGATC
>CAZGGN010000001.1:0-63121 GCA_964525195.1 uncultured Congregibacter sp. | reverse complement strand
GCGGCTCTGCGCCCGCAGAGAGGTTATGGATCGGGAGTTTCTGGCCGACGGTCAGCCCGCCTCGTCGCCTATTCTGCACGGCTATCTTCAGACACTTGAGATGCCATCCCTCGTGCAGGCTGCCAAGTCTGCGACCGGCGGATCCAGTGATGGTGCTGTTCTGGCTGCGCTGGGGAAACTGGCAGCGGAGCTGCGCAGTTTCGATGTCGCGCTGCTGGGCCCGGGCGCCACGCTCAAAGCGCTTAAACAAGAGCTGGGCTTTAATGGAAGCCTGCTCGGTGTCGATATTTTTTCCCGGGGGCGCTGTATTGTTCGGGACGCCCGGGAAGATCAGATCTGGGAGGCGGTGCAGGGGCAAAACTGCTGCCTCGCCCTGGGTGTTATCGGTGGCCAGGGGTTCCTGTTGGGTCGCGGCAATCAACAGCTGAGCCCGCGGGTGCTCAGAGCGGTGTCCCGGGAGCACATCCGCATACTCGCCTCCGCTGAAAAACTGGCAGCGCTGCCGGCATCGACGCTGTACGTCGACAGCGGCGACGATGCGGTGGACCGCATGCTGGCGGGGTATCTGCCGGTGATTACCGGCCCCCGCCGAAGCACCCTGTGTCGGGTCGCCTCGAGCGGCGAGGAGTAGGCGGGGAATGCAAAACCATGGCTAGAAGGAGAAGCAGCAAATGACCTCGGGACCCGGTACAGACAAACTCATTGAGCGACCCTGGGAGCTGGGCGAGGCGCAGTATCGCCAGCTATTGGGTCGGGTCCGCGCCGGCCGTCGTCTGGCGCCTCCGCGCTGGCCGGATGACTGTGATTTTGCGGTTGCCTTGTCCTTTGACTGCGACCACGAGACCTTTGAGCTGGGCCTGGGTCGCTCTACCGTGGGCAGACTGTCCTGGGGCGAATATGGTCGCCGGGTGGGGGTTCCTCGCATACTTGAGGTACTCGAGCGCCAGGCGGTGCCCGCAAGCTTTTTTATGCCCGCGGTGTGCGCGACGCTCGATCCGGATGAATCCCGACGGATTGTGGCAGCGGGACACGAAATTGGCATGCACGGCTGGATTCACGAGAACAACTCGCTGCTGGACGAGGCCACGGAACGAGAGCTCATGCTGCGCGCTCGCGATACGCTGGAGTCGGTCACCGGTGACCCGCCCCGCGGATTCCGCTCAGCCAACTGGGATCTGAGTGAAAACACGATCCGCATCGTTGCGGAGATGGGGCTGGAGTACGACAGCTCCCTGATGGCTGATGATGACTGCTATGAGCTGGAACTCGACGGGCAGGCCAGCGGTGTGGTGGAAATTCCCGTGGAGTGGTTGCGCGATGACGCCGTGTATCTGCTGTTTAACCGTCAGCCTGCCACGCGGCCCTGGCTGACTCCCCAGGAAGTGTATGAGGTGTTCCGGCTGGAGCTGGAGGGAGCCGCGCGCGAGGGCGGGCTCTTTCAGCTGGTCATGCACCCCTTTGTTATTGGTTACCGCTCGCGCCTGTGGATCATGGAGCGCCTCATCGAAGATGCCCGGGCCCTGGGCAAGCCTTATTTTGCCTCGCACATCGATATTGCCCGCTGGGTCCGCGATGGCGCCTAGGGCCATCGCTTCCCCGTCGGTCGGTGTCTAGCCTTGCGGTCTATCCATGATCGCGCGGATATCCTCATCGTTACCGCTGAGCTGCCAGCGCAGTAGCGACACGGGGATCATGCCCGCCGCGTTGAGATCGTCAAAGAAGCGCCGCAGAGAAAAGTCAGCCCCTTCCTGTTCGCTGCGGTCGGCAATAATGGACTCGAGCATGCGGGCGCCGGTGACGTAGGACGAACCGTAGGCCGGTTGACGCAGATACAGGTGCTGCTCGAATCCGAGCAGCTCGAGATTGCGGTTCATCCAGCCGCGGGGAGTCCATCGCACATGCATGTCTGCGGCTTCTTCCAGGGTGATTTGATTGTCGTGCGCATAGAGTGAACTCAGTCCCCGTGCAGCCCGGGTGATCAACATAATCCACACCACTTCCCGGGAGCGGGGGCTGTCATCAAACAGGCCGGCGTTCATCATCCATTCTTCCATGCCTGTTGCTGCGCCCTCCGCGCGGCTCATCCAGATGTTATAGCGAAGCGGTGTACGACGGATGGGGCTGGCGTGGGGCGCCTCGCTGAGCTGTGCCAGATCCCAGTAATGATAGAAGTGTGTCCACAGGGTGCGCGGGTCCCGGTGCGTGGCCTGGCCAAAGAAGTTGCGTTCTTCCGGTGGCGAGTAGGGGAAAACCCGCTCCCGAAGGGCCCGCTCCATCCAGGGCTGTACCGTGAGAATCTCGTGGCTCTCGATAAACGCCATATAGTTGCTGATGGACTCCTCCTGCAGGGTTGCGAAAGCAGCTGCGCTCGCCGCGGGAGCGAGTTCGGGGAGTGTCCGGTTGCGGGCCTCTTCCATTCGGAGACCGGCATAACCCCTGGCCATTTCACGCTGCATTAACTGCACCTCACCTTCCCAGGTGGAGTTAACGAGCAACACGTTGCGCAGGTGCCAGGTGTATTGTTCGCGGGTAATGCCAGAAACCCCGTCTTTCTTTTGCGACTCGGTCTCGAGCCAGGCGAGAAAACGCTCCGTTGCGGCGAGCGCTTCGCGTTGCGCCTCGCGGACATCCTGACCCGCTGCGTCGAGCTTGTCTCCCAGGGCACGCAGGGCGCTGGCCTGATTGCGATAGCTGATAACACTCGGTATCCACAGGTCCCGGGTGTTACCGGTGAGGTTGCTCCGGGCCTGGGTCAGCAGTGGCGAGATGGTGCGCAGTTCTTTCGCGAGCTTCTGTTCAGCCTCCCGGGACAGTGGGGAGGGTTTTGAGAGTGCGGTCCGCGGCCAGATGGAATACTCCCAGAGTCTGATCGCATTGTGGATCGTCGGTGCTTCTTCCGCAGGCGTGTCACTCTGGGCGGTGCGCACCGAGGCGTAGAACGTCGGATCCCTTTCCCAGGGCTTGAGCACGCGGGCATAGAAGTCCAGGCCGTTCATCTCGGCGCGAACCAGGTGCCAGTCAATTTTTTGCGCAACACTCCAGTCGCTGGTGTCCATTGCCAGGAGGCGGTCCCGGAGCACCAGCATGTGGTCGTAGCGAAGCTGAACCGCGGTCGGCGTGTAATCGGGAGCGCCATCGAGGAGCGTCGGCTGCTCGACGCTGCGCCACTCTTTGAATAGCGCCAGCAATTCGTCATAGCTGCTCGCACTCGCCAGGTGCGGCGCGAAGAGCAGGGAGCACAGGGAAAACTGCGCCAGGGTACGTCGGATCTTTCCGAAGCGCAGGCCGGTTAAACCAAAAAAAGCTGTTTTCATGGTGACGAGTCCTCTGGTTTTAGGCGGGTGACCGGTATTCTGAAGTCGATAAAACGCAGTATACGTTCTCTTTGCGAACTGATGGGCGTCTGGCGTACACTAAAATCCCTCGTGAGGATCGGCCTGGGAGCCAAAATTGTGGCAGAAACAGCTAGCGCAGCAGCGCCCGGTGCGGGAGTGAAGCTTTGATTAACAAGATTGTCGCCTCGCCTGAGGCTGCCGTCGCTGATATCCGCGATGGTGCCACGATTATGATCGGCGGCTTTGGTGAAGCGGGTTCCCCCATCGAACTGATCCATGCGCTCATTGATCAGGGCGCGCGCGACCTGGTGGTGGTCAATAACAATACGGGGAACGGGCAAGTCGGCCTCGCCGCGCTTATCGCTGCGGGCAGGGTCCGGCGCATGATCTGCTCTTTCCCCCGGGGTACCACGGACACGGTGTTCCCGGAACTGTACCGCTCGGGACAGATTGAACTTGAGTTGGTGCCCCAGGGCACGCTGGCCGAGCGTATTCGCGCGGGAGGCGCCGGAATTCCGGCGTTTTATACCGCCACCTCGGCAGGTACATCGCTGGCCGAAGGCAAAGAGCAGCGCGACTTCGACGGCCGCAGCTACGTGATGGAGCGTGGGCTGGTGGCCGACTATGCGCTGGTGAAGGCCGAGCGCGCCGATCGCTTCGGGAACGCCGTCTACAACAAAGCGGCGCGAAACTTTGGCCCTATTATGTGCATGGCCGCGCGTACCGCCGTGATACAGGTGGGCGAGGTGGTGGACGCCGGAGCCATCGATCCGGAGCATGTGGTCACCCCGGGTATTTTCGTACAACGAGTGGTGGCGGTTGCTCAGCCTGCGCTCGAATCGGAATTGATTGCCAGCGGCGCGAGGTATCCATGAGCGGGAGCAGTAAAGACCGGGAGGGACTGACCCGGGTTCAGATGGCCTGGCGTGCGGCCCAGGATATCGTCGATGGTTCCTATGTGAATCTAGGGATCGGTATTCCGGAGATGGTCGCCAGTTTTGTACCTGATGGCCGGGAAGTCGTGTATCACACAGAGAACGGCGTACTGGGCTTTGGTCCGCCGCCGGAGCCCGGGCAGCAGGTTCATGAACTGATTAACGCCGGCAAGAAGCCCATAACCCTCAAGCCCGGAGCCTCTTTTTTTCATCATGCCGACAGCTTCGCGATGATTCGCGGCGGACATATTGACGTCTGCATTCTCGGGGCGATGCAGGTGGCGCAGAACGGTGATCTGGCGAACTGGTCCACCGGCGCGACAGGCGCCGTGCCAGCGGTCGGAGGCGCCATGGATCTTGTGGCGGGGGCCCGGCAGGTGCTGGTGATTACTGACCACGTGACTTCTCAGGGAGAACCCAAACTGCTTGAGGAATGCGCTTATCCCCTGACCGGACGCGGGGTCGTTAAACGCCTGTATACCAATCTTGCAGTTATCGACATCAGCGAGCGGGGCTTTGTCCTGCGTGAAGCGGCCGAGGGTGTCAGCCTTGAACGGATTGCCGAGCTCACGGCGGCGCCCCTGCTAATCGATGAGCACTGGTCTGTCATCCAGGCGCCCATGCTCTAGACAACGCTATTCCTTTTCAGTGTGACAAGGAGCAAACATGCTAAACCTTCCCGGCCCTCAGCTGCGGCTGCTGTGTTTGTTTTTCCTGACCATCCTATGTTCCCGGCCCGGCCTTGCGGCTCCGCAGCCCGCTGAATATTCCCGGCTGCTGGAGCTCTACGGAGAATTTCGCCGCCTTGCGGTACCGGTCTATCGTGACGGTGTAGCCGATTATTCTCCCGCGGCCATGCGCGCCCAGGCCGAGTCCCTGACGGCGCTTCGCCAGCGGCTGGATGCTATTGACGACAGTGCCTGGCCAATCCCCAGACGTGTCGATTACATGCTGGTCCTGGCGGAAATGCGCGGCATGGATTTTATGCATCGGGTGATGCGCCCCTGGGAGCGAGATCCCGCTTTTTACAGCAGTACCAACCTTGGCTTCGGTCCCAAAATGCATGGCGCCATGGCGATTCCCACGCTCCCTATGGATGCGCAGACTCGCGCCGGGCTGGCGGAGAAATTAGCGGCGGTACCCGCACTGTACCGCCAGGCACGGGAGAACCTGACTGATCCCAGGGGAGATCTCGCGCGTCTGGGGATTGTTCAGAAACGCATTGAGCGCAACGTGTTTCAGCGCCTGAGTGCAGAGCTGGCCGGCAGCGATCCGGAGCTCTCCCGAGCAGCGGCCGATGCGCAGGCTGCCGTAGAGGGCTTTCTCAGCTGGCTGGAGGCGATTGAAGCGGAGCTGCCGCCCCATGGCGGCGTCGGCAAGGCGGAATACAACTGGTATCTGCGCAATGTGATGTTGTTCCCCTATGACTGGGACAGCCTCATGACCCTGGCGGAGCGGGAGTACCAGCGCGCGATGGTGTTCCTGAAGCTGGAGGAGCACCGGAACCGCGATATCGAGATGATTGCCCCGGCGGAATCCATGGCCGAGTTTGAGCGTCGCCGGGCCGAGGCCGATGCGGAGCTGCTGGCTTTTCTGCGCCGGGAAGAGGTCATGACGGTGCCCGAGTATCTTCAGCCTGTTGCGGGTGAGGGGCCTTATCTATTGCCAGCGGATCGTGATCCGTCCAGACCGGGCCCCTTCGCGGCGCCGGTGCAGAGACACTTTTTCCGTCAGACCGAAGATCGGGACCCGCGGCCCCTGCGGGCGCACAATGTCCCCGGCCACCTCTTCGATAGCCTGATGCTCGCCCGGGATGATCGTCCTATCCGGGGTGATCGTCGCCTGTATTTCATCGATGGCATTCGGGCGGAGGGTTGGGCTTTTTACCTCGAAGAAATGATTCAGCAGTTAGGCATGCTCGACGCCCGACCCAAAGCGCGGGAAATCAACTACATACTGCAGGCGAAACGTGCAGCGCGGGTCAAACCGGAACTCATGATGCACGCCCGCGAGTGGACCTATAGCCAGGCCCTGCACTCCCTCACGAGTCGCACGCCCTACTGGATGGAGCCCAACGACCCGATCGCCCGCTTTGATCTCGAGTTGTATCTGCGCCAGCCCGGCTACGGTATCGGCTACTACATGGGCAAGGTTGAGCTGGAGAAACTCTTTGCGGAACTGGCATTGGATCGGGGCCGGGACTTCGAGCTGAAGACCTTTCACGATGAACTGCTGGCTGTGGGACGTATTCCCCTGTCGCTCATACGCTGGGAACTCACCGGTCGGGATGATGAAATCCGCCGGATGCGTGACGGCTGATCCGGGCGACGGTTTACACGCGCTCAAGCAGAATGGCGATGCCCTGGCCGACACCGATACACATGGCGCAGAGCGCGTAGCGGCCCTGCCGTTGTTGTAGCTCCTCGGTAGCGGTGAGCAGCAGTCGTGCGCCGGACATACCCAGGGGGTGTCCCAGGGCAATCGCGCCGCCGTTGGGATTGACATGCTCTGCATCATCCGCAAGCTTCAGAGCCCGGGTGACGGCCAGCGCCTGGGCCGCGAAGGCCTCGTTGAGCTCAATAACGTCCATTGATTCCACATCCAGTCCACAACGGCCCAGTACCTTTCGCGTCGCATCGACCGGCCCGTAGCCCATGATGGAGGGCTCCAGCGCACTGACGGCCATGGAGACAATCCGGGCTCGCGGTGTGAGTCCGTGATCCCGGGCTGCGGCCTCGGACGCGAGCAGCAGCGCGCATGCGCCGTCGTTGATCCCGGAGGCATTACCGGCGGTGACCGTGCCGCCTTCGCGAAAAGGTGTGGGCAGACTGGCGAGGACCTCGAGGGAGCTATCGGCCCGGGGGTGCTCATCTTTGTCCACGACCAGTGCGTCGCCTTTCCTTTTCGGGATGCTCACCGGGCAAATCTCTCGAGCCAGTCTGCCGCTGTTCTGGGCGGCAACCGCGCGTTGCTGGCTGCGCAGGGCGAAGGCGTCCTGATCGGCTCTGGACACGGAAAAACGCGCTGCCACGTTTTCCGCCGTTTCCGGCATGGTTTCGGTGCCATAGGCTGCCTGCAGCGCGGGATTGATAAAGCGCCAGCCCATGGTGGTGTCCTGCAACTCGGCGGCGCGGGAGAAGGCCTGGGTCGATTTGCCCATGACAAAGGGCGCACGTGACATGGATTCCACGCCACCGGCGATGAGCAAGTCGGCCTCACCTGCCTTGATGGCGCGGGCAGCGGTACCGACCGCATCCATCCCCGAACCACATAGGCGGTTAATGGTGACGCCCGGAACATTCACCGGAAGACCCGCCAGCAACGCGCTCATTCGCGCAACGTTGCGATTGTCTTCTCCGGCCTGATTGGCGCAGCCCATCAGTACGTCTTCGACTCTTGTCCAGTCAATCTGCGGATTCCGCTCGATCAGCGTTCGCAAGGGAATCGCGGCGAGATCATCGGTTCTGACAGTGGAAAGCGCGCCGGCGTAGCGGCCAATGGGCGTACGCACTGCATCGCAGATAAAAGCGTTGAGCATGGGTGTTTGTCCTTACCGTGTAGAAGCGAAGTGTACCGCGTAGCCGATTGTGAAGGGTCGTCAGAGCGCGATCGCGGGGAAACTCTTCAAGATCCCGCGGCCCCTATGTCACTGCCAGCTGCCTGCGCCGACGGGCACCCCCTTGCACTCCCGCCCGAAAACTGCGATCTGCTGCACAGATTTATCTGCTGCTCATAGGCGCTTGAGGCCTGTTGCGCTTATTGTGGGGCGCTTGCTGTGGGGATTCGCCCAAGCGACTCCCCGACTTTTTATCGGCAATAACGGAGGCACAGTGGGAAATCTGGCTGCAGGTCATGCGCGACAGACGCGCACCCGGGCAAAGGGCTTTGACGAACCCCTCAGCGGTGGTGAACTCGCGAACGTCATTGCAATTTGTAATCGCGTCTCTCGAATTCTGGGATTGCTGGATCGTGAGGGGCTTCAGCGCGATATCGCTATCGTTCAGGCCAACTGTCCGGTCAATCTCGAGGGTCTTGCCGCCGCGCCAGACTCGGTGTTTGTCGAGGAGCTCATGGGAATCATTGATGCTACCGATCGCAGCACCGGGTCCCTGAAGGGCAGCTTTCGCTCACGCTTTAGGCTTGAGTGAGGACGCGATATCCTCGCTTATCACCCGGCGACGGCTTTGATCGATGGGCAGGCAGAGCGAGTGGCAGGGAGGCTGTCACTGCGGCGCGGTCCGCTTCACAGCGTTCTGGCGCCTGATACGGTAGAACGTGAAAACTGCAACTGTTCGATCTGCACAGAGGGTTAGCGGTTTGCCGCCTTGTAGGCTCGCAGCGCGATGTTAAAGGCCCCTGCGACCTCTTCTTCGACGGAGACAGCGGTATTGTAGGCCTCGATGGATTCCCGATACTGCGCTTCAGCAGCATCCCGCACACTCTTGTCCTTCGCTGCTTTTGCCTTCCCTTCCGCCGCGGTATAGAGGGCTTCAAGGCACTGCATGTATTGCATGTTTTCTGTCTGGAAGGCCTTCACCGCTTGTTGTCCTGCAAGCATTTCTTCCATCGTGGCCTTTGCCCCATCCGGCATAGTCGGCTGAACCGGTGCCTCGCAGTCTGCGGCTGCGAAGGCCTGGACACTCAAGGCGATGCTTCCCATCAGCGCCATGCTCAGCAGCGTCGCATGCAGGGTGGATGACGTGCGGCTCTCGCCTGCTTGACATGTTTTACTCACGGCCCGATACCTCCGTTGGTCAGTTTTTCCCTACCCACAGTCGGGGCAGTTGGTACTGTCGCTCCAGCGCCGTCGCAACACGTTCCGCCGCGTCCTGATCGCCCAGATCAATCACGCGCACCCGGTACAGCGTTTTGCCGGCAGCCGAGGCGGTTTGTACCACGACCTTGCCGTCATCGACAGAAAGCCTCGCCGCCCAGCGATCTGCCAGGGGGCGTTCTGCATAGGATCCGAAATTGACAAACCAGCGTCCGGTCACGGCTGTTGCCGCCGTGTTGCTCGCCGTCGCGGGGGGCTTTGGCTTGGCGGCGGATTGCTCTGCCTGTGCCTGGCGCAGTTGCGCTGCCTTTTGTTCCGCCGCGGCACTCGCCGCCTCCTTTTCTTCCAGCGCCGCGGTCAGCTCGGCGAGTTGCTCGGCCAGCGCGCTGTTTTCTGCAGTCAGCGCTTCAAGCTCTGTGCCCAGGGACTCATTCTCCAGCTGGACCTGACGCTGCAGCTCACGTTCCGCTTCAGCTTCTTCCGGGCTCACGGCGGTTGCGAGTCGCGCCTGAAGATCGCGAATTTCAGACTCCATTTCTGCGCGCTGTTGCACAACGCCGTAGCCGCCGATGCCCAGCAGCACCAGGGCGATGATCACAACCACAATCATCCCGACCGGTAATGCGCGCTCCGGGGTATCGCCAGGCCCGCCGGTCGCCGGTCGCCGGGCCCGGGGTGGTTCCTGGTCTGCATTTCGCTTTGCATTTGAAGTGGTCATTTTTTCTACTGTACTGGCTGCGGCGGCTGCCGCGAGGGGAGACGGTTCATCAAAAAGAGAGTCCTCCTTGTCCCCAAACTCATCGACCGGGGCTGATTGTGCATCGTCATCGGCAGCAGGAGGATCGAGGTCATTGAGGAAGTCGTCGACAAACTCCTCGTCGTAATCGTCCTCGTCAGGGGTGTCGGTTGCCTCATCTTCGAAGTGCAGCTCCTCGAAGTACTGTTCTTCGGCGTCCTTTGGGAGTGTATCCCGGTCGTAGACCGGATCTTCCCGGTCTGCCGGAGGATGTGACATGGGTTCCGACACAGATTCTGAGATAGATCCCGGGATGGATTTTGAGACGGAGTCTGACATGGTCCCGGCCGCGGACGGTGGCTCAGGAACGTTGTCAGGGGCAGACACCGGAATCCCGGTGGCCCGGGGCTGCGCCATGGTCTCATTCGTTGCTGGCAACGGGGGGGCTGTGGGATGGTCACTATCAACCGCATCCGGTGTCAGCGAGTCCGGCGTACTGTTGTCATCTGCAAATAGCATATCGTCCGAGGCTGAGGCCGGCGAGATGTCTTCAGCCTCATCGTCCGCGTAGCTTTCGTACTCCCGGGGCTGCTCTGCCCGGTCATCGCTGATGGTCGCGTGTTCCTGGCGGTTCCTGTGCGGGCCATTGGCCCCGCGCATTTCCGGCAGCGCATCAAGGGGGGCATCGGGCGAGGGCCAGTCGGCCAGGGGGTCTTCGAGTTCGCCGGCAAATGCGGCGTAGCCCGGGTCTGCGTCTTCAGCATCATCTATCGACAGCATGTCCGCGTCGTCCACATCACGGTCGACAAAGGAAGAGCTGCTGTCATCGTCGCGATCCACAAAGGGCTCCCGGCCGTCGCCGTCTGCGTTGGAATCCGGATCCTTCTCGTCTGTTGCCATCGACTTTAACCAGAGGATTTCACACGCGGGCGATAGTAGCAGAGCATACGCGCCAACGCTTGCGCTCGGCGTTTTTCGCCAGCGATGGGGTTGAAGCGGTTAGAATGCCGCCCATGGACGTTAGCGATATTCTTACAGGACTTAATGACGCGCAGCGCGATGCGGTCGCGGCTGAGAGCGGCAACATGCTGGTTCTCGCCGGCGCCGGGTCGGGGAAAACCCGCGTTCTGGTACACCGCATTGCCTGGCTGATTCGCGCCGGGGGGCTGTCGCCGCACGCGGTGCTGGCGGTGACCTTTACCAACAAGGCAGCCCGGGAGATGCGCGGGCGCATCGAGCATATGCTCCAGATTCCGACGCACAGCATGTGGGTCGGTACTTTCCACGGCCTGGCGCACCGTCTCCTGAAAACCCACTGGAAAGAAGCGCGACTGCCGCAGAACTTTCAGATCCTCGACAGCGATGATCAGCTGCGACTGGTCAAGCGAGTCTGCCGGGAGCTGCAGCTCGACGAGTCCCGCTGGCCGCCGAAGCAGGCCCAGTGGTTTATCAATGCTCAGAAAGATGAGGGGCTCCGTGCAGCCCACATTGAGCCCCCCCTGGGTGATCTGTATATCAAGACCATGCTGCGCGTTTACGCGGCGTATGAGGAAGCCTGCGAGCGCGGCGGTATGGTGGATTTTGCGGAATTGCTGCTGCGGGCACATGAACTCTGGCTCAAGGCGCCGGAGGTGCTGGCGCACTATCAGGGTCGCTTCAGGCAGGTTCTGGTGGACGAGTTCCAGGATACCAATACGATCCAGTACGCCTGGCTGCGCGTGCTGGCGGGGACACAGATTCCCGTCGTGGCGGTGGGTGACGATGATCAGTCAATTTACGGCTGGCGCGGTGCCAAAATCGAGAATATCCAACGCTTTGGTGAGGACTTTCCCGGCACCCAGGTGGTCCGCCTGGAGCAGAATTATCGCTCTACGCAGACCATACTGCAGGCCGCCAACGGCGTGATCAGCCACAACAGTGGCCGCCTGGGCAAGGAGCTGTGGAGCGCCGGCGATGAGGGCGAACGGATTCAGCTTTACGCGGGCTTTAATGAGCAGGATGAAGCGCGCTTTATTGTCGAGCAGATCGAAAGCTGGATTAACAACGGTCAGGCGCGGCGCTCGGTAGCGATTCTCTACCGCTCAAATGCCCAGTCCCGGGTGCTTGAGGAGGCGCTCCTGCGCAGCGGCCTGCCCTACCGAATCTACGGCGGCCAGCGTTTCTACGAGCGCCTGGAAATCCGCAACGCCATGGCCTACCTGCGCCTGCTGGTCAGTCGCGGTGACGACGCGGCGATTGAGCGGGTGATTAATACACCGCCCCGGGGTATCGGTAGTAAAACGCTGGATACACTGCGTGAAACCGCCCGGGAACAGCAGAGTTCGCTGTGGCAGGCGATGACTGCCTGCCGGGAGCACAAACTCCTGCCCGCCCGGGCCCTGACGGCTCTCGAAGGCTTTCAGGTGCTGGTCAACGAGCTGGATTCCCTGACGGACCCGATGACCCTTGAGGAACTGGTGGATCAGACCGTTCGGCGCAGCGGGCTGATCGATTACCACGAAAAAGAAAAGGGCGAGAAGGGACTGGCCCGGGTCGAGAACCTCGAAGAACTGGTCAGCGCTGCGCGCAGCTTTGTCCCCGAAGGTGATGATTTATCGCCGTTGCAGCAGTTTGTCGACAGCGCCGCCCTGGATGCCGGTGAAGGCCAGGCAGATGCGCACGAGGATAGCGTGCAGCTGATGACGCTGCATTCGGCCAAGGGTCTTGAGTTTCCCCTGGTCTTTCTCTGCGGCATGGAAGAAAACCTGTTTCCGCACCGGATGTCCATCGAGGAGCCCGGGCGCCTCGAGGAGGAGCGGCGTCTTTGCTATGTTGGTATTACCCGCGCCATGGAGCGCCTGGTCCTGACCTACGCCGAAAGCCGGCGTCTCCACGGTAGCGAAAGTTACAACCCGCCTTCGCGCTTTGTGCGCGAAATCCCCGCGGAGCTGGTGAATGAGGTGCGCCTGCAGACCAAAATCAGTCGCCCGCTGAGCCATCTGTCCGGCAGTGCCCCTCCCGGCGACAGCGGCTTGAATCTGGGCCAGCGTGTGTACCACCCGATGTTTGGTGAGGGCGTGGTGCTGAATTTCGAGGGTCGCGGCAGCAATGCGCGGGTCGAGGTGAACTTTGACGCCGAAGGTACCAAGTGGCTGGTGGTTCAGTATGCGAAACTACAGGCGCTGTAATACCCGGCAGATAATAACAGTCATCGCAGTAGCCTCTGGCCTGGAGCAATGGTGCAATGAGCGGTAGTAAAGCGATCAATCGGGAAGCCCTGGCGGTGCTGCTCTTATCCGCGCTGCTGGTCTTGTTGATAGGCCTTTGGGCCTTTGAGCGGGTGAGCAGTGATCGCCGCGCCGGCCCCGGCAACGCCGGTCAACTGGGTCAGGGCGGTGCGACCATCGAATGGAAGCTCGTCACCACCTGGCCGAAGAACCTCCCCGGGCTCGGGCATACCCCGGAAGTCTTCGCCCGCATGGTGAGCGAGATGAGCGCCGGACGCATGCACATCAAAGTCTATGGCGCGGGAGAGATTGTGCCGGCCTTTGAGGTTTTTGATGCCGTATCCTCGGGTGTGGCGCAGGTGGGCCACGGTGCATCCTATTACTGGAAGGGGAAAATCCCCTCCTCGGTGTTCTTCACTGCCATCCCCTTCGGCATGAGTGCGCAGGAAATGAACGGCTGGCTGCACTACGGGGGCGGCATGGAACTCTGGGAGGAGGCCTACGCGCCCGCGGGGATCGTGCCGCTCGCCGGTGGCAGTACCGGCGTCCAGATGGCCGGCTGGTTTAATCGCGAGATCAACTCCCTGGAAGACCTTCGTGGCCTGCGCATGCGTATTCCGGGACTGGCGGGTGAGGTCTTCAGCGCCGCCGGCGGTGAGGCGGTGCGAATCCCGGGCGGTGAGGTGTATACCGCTTTACAGACCGGGGTGATTGATGCAGTGGAATGGGTCGGGCCCTACAACGACCTCGCCCTGGGTCTGCACGAGATTGCTGAGTATTACTACTACCCGGGCTGGCATGAACCCGGATCAATGCTTGAGTTTAGCGTCAACGCGAAGGCCTTGGCGGCGCTTCCGGAAGACTTGCAGGCGATCGTCCGCTATGCAGCCCGGGCGGCCAATCAGGATATGCTTGATGAATTCACCGCGCGGAATAATCGCGCGCTGCGCGAAATGATCGAGCAGCATGGGGTGAAACTCCGGCGCCTGCCGGATGATGTGCTGGCTGCGCTGTATCAGGGTAGCGAGGAGGCCATGGCGAGACTGGTCGCCGAGGATCCCATGGCGGCGAGGGTTCAGGCATCTTATTCGGTATTTCTCAAGGATGTGCGTGCCTATCACGAAATCTCCGAACAGGCTTACCTCAACGCCCGTCGTGACGTGATGGGGGCCTTGATCAACGACAAGTAAGGCCCGCGTTGCGGTCTCCGGTGACCGCAATTACCCCTGAGTCTGGGTAATCGTGCGCGTGCGCCGCTGATCATCGATGGCCACGAAGACGAACTCGCCTTCGGTGACCTTGATGGGTTCGCCGTCGTGCGGCGAATTGATCCAGACTTCGACCATAATCCGCACCGATGAACGACCAATTTCGATGACATCGCAGTAGCAGGACACCACCGCGCCGACGTGGACCGGGGTGATAAACGCCATGCCATCGATCGCTACGGTGGCCACCCGCCCGCGTGCGACCTCGCCCGCCGTGATCGCGCCGGCAAGATCCATCTGCGACAGCAGCCAGCCGCCAAAGATATCGCCAGACGCATTGGTGTCACGCGGCATGGCGATGGTTTGCAGGGCGAGCTCCCCCTGGGGCAGAGGCGTAGAGTCGATATCGCTCATCGAATATTGTTCACACTGTTCAGAGTTTTGCCGGAAGCCAGGTGGCCAGGGCCGGCCACAGCCAGAGGGCGGCCAGCACCAGCAGTTGTATAAGAATAAAGGGTACCACGCCCCGGTAGATTGCGGAGGTCGGCACGGAGTCCGGGGCGACCCCCCGCAAATAGAAGAGCGCAAAGCCAAAGGGCGGAGTAAGGAAGGAGGTCTGCAGGTTAATGGCGATCATGATGCCCAGCCAGATCGGATCAACCCCCATCATGAGCAGGATCGGTCCAACGATGGGGACGACCACAAAGGTGATTTCAATAAAGTCGAGCACAAAGCCCAGCGCGAAAATCACCACCATAACTAACAGGGTTGCAGCAAAGGCGCCGCCGGGGAGTTCAGCGAAGAAGCTCTGAATCAACTCCTCACCGCCAAAGCCCCGGAACACCAGCGAAAAGACCGCAGCGCCGATCAGGATCATGAAGACCATGGCGGTCACCTGCAGGGTATTGGTAACGATCTCCTGCAGTTTCTGGCCATTAATTTCGCCGCGCAGCGCTGCAAGGATCAGTGCGCCCGTGGCGCCGACCCCGGCCGCTTCGGTGGGAGTAGCGGCCCCGGCGAGGATTGATCCGAGCACGACCGCGATCAGCACCAGCGGCGGCAGTAATCCGTGCAGCAGCTTGCCCCAGGACATAGTCCGGAGTTTTGCAGCGGGCACCGTATCGGGTCGCAGCAGAGCCATCGCCAGCAGATACAGGCAGTAGAGGCTGACCAGAAGCAGCCCCGGAATAATGGCGCCGACAAACAGGTCGCCCACGGACACGGTCTGGGGATTGTAGACATTCAGTTGCAGCTGGGCCTGCTGGTACGCGCTGGAGAGAATATCGCCAAGGAGCACCAGGGCGATGGATGGCGGAATGATCTGCCCGAGGGTACCCGTGGCGCAGATCGTGCCCGTGGCGATACTGGTGCCATAGCCCGCGCGGAGCATGCTGGGCAGTGACAGAAGTCCCATGGTGACCACCGTGGCGCCCACGATACCGGTGCTCGCGGCGAGCAGCGTCCCCACCAGCACCACGGAGATCGCCAGCCCGCCACGCAGCCGACCGAGCAGCGCGGCCATGCTCTCGAGCAGTTCCTCCGCAACCCGCGACTTTTCCAGCACTACGCCCATCATCACAAAAAGCGGCACGGCGATCAGCGTCACATTACTGATCGTGCCGAAGAGTCGCCCGGGCAGAGCCTCGAGAAAAGCCGGATCAAAGCCGCCGACAATGGTGCCGACAGCGGCAAACAGCAGCGCGGTGCCGGCGAGGGTGAAGGCCACGGGATAGCCGAACATGAGCAATCCACAGACTGCCGCAAACATCCATAGGGCGATCGTACCGTCCATCAGTGAGTCTCTTTGAGGATCAGGGTTCGGGCGTTACGGAGAATGTCGGCGGTGGCGGCGACAGCCAGATTAATAGCCATCAGTGGCAGCAGGGTTTTGAGCAGATACAGATAGGGAATGCCACCGGGCTCCGGGGAGCTCTCGCGGATCGACCAGGCATCCGCCACATAACCCCAGCTGATGACCGTGATAAAAACGCACAGGGGCAGCAACAGGACGATGCCTCCCAGCGCATCCACCCAGGCACGTTGCCGATCGCTGAAGTCCCGGTAAAAAATATCCACGCGCACGTGGGCCCCGGTTTTCAGTGCGTAGGCGACACCGAGCATAAACATGCTGCCGTGGAGATAGGTGATGGATTCCTGCATCGCGATTGCGCCGGTGGCAAACCCGTAGCGCAGGACAACTACCGCACTGGTCAACAGGGCCATGGCCAGGGCGCACCAGGCCAGAACACGTCCGGACAGCAGGGTGAAGCGGTCAATCGCCTGTATCAGAGACGCCCAGTTAATCACCCGCTTTCTGCCTTTCTTATTGCCGGATGGCGAGGGTATCATAGCTCGCCGCGCGGTCTGTTCTGTGCGTAAGGCGTTGAGAATTCACTTAAAACACGCACACGGGGCGCTGTCCCGAGAGAAGCAGGCGCTGC
Source organism: uncultured Congregibacter sp. (assembly GCA_964525195.1). Taxonomy (GTDB): domain Bacteria; phylum Pseudomonadota; class Gammaproteobacteria; order Pseudomonadales; family Halieaceae; genus Congregibacter. The sequence continues at coordinate 46,486 of CAZGGN010000001.1, read as the reverse complement.
CGACGCCAAGACCGCAGCCGGCACCAGACCCAAGTTCATGCAGGAAGGACACAGACCATGCTCAGCGTCATTTCACCCGCCAAAACCCTCGACTACGAGTCGCCGCTAACGACCCGCAAGGCGACCCAGCCGGAGTTTCTGGAGCGCTCCGAGGCGTTGATCGAGGATGCGCGGCGTCTCGACCCGATGGATATCCGCGCTCTTATGGGTGTGTCTGAGGCAATTGCAACGCTCAACCACCAGCGTTTTATGGACTGGCATACCCCCTTTGACAAAGATAATGCGCGCCAGGCGATTCTTGCTTTCAAGGGGGATGTGTACACCGGCCTTGAAGCCGAAACGCTCTCGGCAACACAGCTCGCTTTTGCACAGAAACATCTGCGCATTCTCTCCGGACTCTATGGACTGCTGCGCCCTCTGGACCTGATGCAACCTTACCGGCTGGAGATGGGTCTGCGCTTTGAAAACAGCGGGGGGAAAAATCTCTATGAATTCTGGGGAGAGGCACTTACCGACAGCCTGAACAGGCAGCTGAAAAAAACCGGTTCGCCCATCCTCCTGAATCTCGCCTCCAACGAATACTTCAAGGCGGTGAAGGCGAAAGCCCTGGAGGCGGAGGTCATTACCCCGGTCTTCAAGGATTTGAAGAACGGCAAGTACAAGATGATCAGTTTTTTCGCGAAAAAAGCCCGGGGCCAAATGGCGCGCTACGTTATCGAGAACGAGATCAACGACGTTCCGGCGCTGAAAAAATATCGGGTGGGCGGCTATCGCTACAACGCCGGGGAATCCACGGCGAGGGAGCTCGTCTTTACCCGGGATGAGCCCGCCTGACAACAGTGAGAAGCGCGGCCGATGGCATATTAAGTCGAAGAAAAACCACCGGGGAGGCAGGGTGAGCGATCACAAGGTAGTCATTATCGGCGCCGGCATGTCCGGCCTGTGCATGGGGATCAAGCTGAAAGAGCGGGGCATTCATGACTTTGTGATTATTGAGAAGTCCCCGGAGGTCGGCGGCACCTGGCATGACAACACCTATCCAGGCGCCTGTTGTGATGTGGCCTCGGTGCTCTACAGCTATTCTTTTGCCCCCAATCCGGACTGGTCGCACAAGTTTTCCGGACACAGCGAGATCAAGGCTTATTTTCAGCGCTGTGCCGAGCAGTTTGGTCTGCTCCCGCACCTGCGTCTGGCTACGACCGTTGAACGGGCCCACTGGCGCGAAGAAAACGGTGACTGGGAACTCACCCTTGCCGACGGAGAGACGCTGACCACGCGCAGCCTGGTCAGCGCTCTGGGGCAGCTAAATCTTCCCAATATCCCGGATTTTCCCGGTCGTGACAGTTTTGCCGGACACAGTTTTCACTCCGCACGCTGGGATCATGACTGTGAGCTTCGGGGAAAGCGCGTCGCGGTCATCGGCAATGCGGCCAGTGCCCTGCAGTTTATTCCGCACATCGCAAAGCAGGCCGATAAGCTGCATATCTATCAGCGCAGTGCCAATTATGTGATCAAGCGCCACGACCGTCCTTACAAAGACTGGGAAAAATGGATCTTCCGACACGTGCCACTGGTCCAGAAAGCCCTTCGCGCGACGGTTTATCTGCGCGGCGAGTGGCTGTTCTATCCGGTGCTGCGCAATGGGTCCGGCTGGCTGCTCCGGCAATGGGAAAAGTGGTGCAGGGACTACCGTGAAGAGGAGATCAGCGATCCTGAACTGCGTGCCAAACTCACCCCGGATTACCGTCTCGGCTGCAAACGCATTCTTATCTCCGATGATTACTACGGGGCCTTTCGTGAGAAGAGCGTTGAACTGGTGACCTCAGCGATCACCGGAGTAAACGAGCAAGGCGTGTTGACCGAGGATGGCGTTGAACGGCCGGTCGATGTGCTGATTTATGCCACGGGCTTTAAGACCTCGCAGATGCACAGTGCCGTGGACTTTCGCGGTGAGAACGGCGTTTCCCTGCAGGACAGCTGGCGCGATGGGGCCGAGGCCTATCGCGGTGTCTGCACCCACGGGTTTCCCAATTTCTTTATGCTCTACGGCCCCAACACGAATCTGGGCAGCAACTCCATTATCTTCATGGTCGAGCGCCAGGTTGCCTATGTGGTCAATTGCATCGACAAACTCCTGACCCACGAACTTCGCGCACTCGACATTAACGCCCGAGTGGAGCGCGCCTACAATGATCGCATGCAGGGAGAGCTGGCGCAGACGGTCTGGGTGGCGAATTGTGAGAGCTGGTACAAAAATGCGGCGGGCAAGGTCGTCAATAACTGGCCGCGCTCTACCCTCGCCTACTGGTGGCATATGCGCAGCCCGGATTTCGCCGACTTCGATATGCGGGTCTGACGCACTTGGATCAGAGCCCGGCACCGAACGAGACCGACGGCCTGCCTTTCTCCCGCGCGGCTGCGAATAATCAGGAGCCGATTTTCCGGGAACTCAAGTCGCTTCTCACAGGCGCGCGCTCGGTGCTGGAGATTGGCTCCGGAACCGGCCAGCACGCGCTGTATTTTGCCCGACAGCTGCCGCATTTGCGTTGGCAGGGCAGTGAGCATCCGCGGGCTCTGGATATGCTGAGGCCGCGCTATGAGGCGGCGGATCTCGATAATCTTGACCCACCGCTGGCGCTCGATATCGCCGCGCGGCCCTGGCCGATAACCTGGCCGGATGCGCTTTATACCGCGAATACGCTTCATATTGTGTCCAAAGAATTGGTTGAAGACTTTTTCCACGCCTGCGCCGAACAGGCGCCTGTGGGATCGCAGCTGATCGTCTACGGGCCTTTCAACTACGACGGTCAGTACACCGCCGCATCCAACGCCGACTTTGATCAGTGGCTGAAAGATCGCGATCCGCACAGCGGTATTCGCGACCAGGAGTGGGTAGACGGGCTGGCACAGGCTGCAGGTTTCACATTGCAGCAGGATATCGCGATGCCGGCGAACAACCGGCTTTTGTGCTGGGTTAGAACGGACGCCTAGTCGCCCTCGCCGTTTGCTTCGGTCGTTTTAAAGGGCAGCAGACTGCGCGCATCGTCCCGATACTGTGCCACATGATCCTGCTCCCGACGGGTAAAATCCCCCACCGCGGCATCCAGCTCCTGCTGGGCAATCCAGTGGCAGGACAGAGTGGTGGTGGGTTCAAATCCGCGCTGTATCTTGTGTTCGCCCTGTGCGCCCGGATCAAAGCGCTGGAGACCGTGACGGATGCAGTAGTCGATGCCCTGGTAGTAACAGGTTTCAAAATGCAGGCAGTCGTATTCGCGGCTGCAGCCCCAGTAGCGACCATAGAGTGACTCCTGGTCGCGAAAGTACAGGGCACCGGCAACCGGCACTCCGTCTTTCTCCGCCAGTGCCATCAAAACCTGCTCGCCCATATTGGCGGCCACCTCGAGGAAAAACTCCCGGGTCAGATAGCCCCCGTGGCCGCTGCGCTTGGCATAGGTCATTTGATAAAAACGGTGAAACACCGCCCAGTCCGCGGCACTCAGCTCCAGACCACTGCGCATGCTCAGCTTCAGGCCCTGTTCGCTCACCCGGCGTCGCTCCCGGCGCAGGGACTTGCGCTTGCGGCTGGAAAATCCGTCCAGAAAGTCATCGAAGTCGCGATAACCCCGATTATGCCAGTGGAATTGCACCTGATGGCGGGTGTGCAGGCCTGCGGCGGCGAGTGCGTCGGCATCTTCCTCGCGGGGAAACAACACGTGCCAGGAGGAAACACCGAGCGTTTGGGCAAGATCGGGCATCTGTTCCCGCAGCAGTTTCCAGAGATCTGCCGGATTCAGATGCGGCGCATGCAACAGTCGCGGTCCGGTGGCCGGCGTAAAGGGAATCGCCGTCAGCAGTTTGGGGTAGTACTCCAGACCCATGCGTTGCCAGGCATCGGCCCAGGCCCAGTCGAAAACATATTCCCCGTAGGAGTGACTCTTCAGCCAGGCCGGGACGATCGCCAGCGTCTGGTCGCCATCGCGAAGACGCAGGTGTGCGGGCTCCCAGCCCGCCGCCCGGGTGGTGCAGTCGGCCTGCTCGAGGCCGAGTAAAAAGTCGTGGCGCAGGAACGGGTAGTCGTCGCGACGCAGGGCATTCCAGTCGCCGGGGGCAATTTCCGCGACCGAGCCCAGTACGTCAATCGCCAGGCTCATAGGCGCCCTTCTCCCCTCAGCCGCTCAGCGCATAGCTGCCGACGACACCCAGAAAAATGCTCAGACCGACCCAGCTGTTGTGTTTGAATGCGCGGAAACATGCTGCCTCATCGCGATGGCGAATCAGATACAGGTGATAGCCAAACAGCCCTGCAGTTACACCCAGAGACAGATAATAAGGCCAGCCCAGGCCAAACTCTCTGCCCGCAAGCCCCAGAGCAGTCAGACACAGTACCTGTAATACGGCGATAACCGTGCGATCGGACTCCCCGAAAAGAATCGCCGTACTCTTAATGCCAATTTCCAGATCATCCTTGCGATCTACCATGGCATATTTTGTGTCGTACACCACGGTCCACAGGAGGTTTCCTGTGAACAGCAACCACAGCGCCGGCGGCAGCTCCCCGCGCTGGGCCGCAAATGCCATGGGGATTGACCAGGAGAAAGCGAGGCCCAGAACTACCTGCGGCAGATGCGTGTAGCGCTTCATCAGCGGATAGCACGATGCCAGCAGCAGCGCCGGTACCGACAGGAGCACGGTCATCAGATTGGTCATGAGGACCAGGCCGAAGGCGAGGAGGCATAGCATCAGAAAAAACCCCAGCGCCTCGGTCACCGTGACGTCGCCGGTGACCAGTGGTCGGCTGGCCGTGCGCGTCACCCCGCCATCGAGGTTTCTGTCCGCAAGGTCATTGATAATGCAGCCGGCGGAGCGCATCAACACGGTGCCGGCCGTGAATATCAGGAGCAGGTCGATATCGGGTATGCCCTCGGCTGCGATCCACAGCGCCCAGAGTGTGGGCCAGAGTAGCAGCAGACTGCCGATCGGCCGGTCCCAGCGGATCAGGCGCATCAGCGCCGTAAGCTTGCTGCTGGGGGTAGCCGGCGATGACATGGAGGTGCTCATGAATCAGTGATCGTCTTCTTGTCTGTTCCGGGAGCGTCCAATTGTAGCGCTGACCTGCCCTCGCCGGGAGCGGTGCAGCGGACTCGGTGATTGCCGATGGGGAAAATCGCGGAGGAAAACCTCGCTCACCAGCAGCGGTTTCCCGGCGACCTCAAAGCAGGAGCGTCGCGCCCAGGCCGGTTCCTGCTGGTGCAGGGCCCGGGGAAGATAACGGTTGTTACCGGCGAGGAGGGCCAGTTCGAAGGGACCGCGGCGCATATCCGGGCGGGAAAACAGAAAAGTACCGAGGCTCTGGTTGTGCAGTCGGCGCAGCCTTAAGAGCGGTCCATCAAGCGTGCTGACCGGAAAAACCGAGCGCGCATAAACGACCGCCTCGCCATTCAGGCGCATCACAATTTGCCGCACCATGGCTCTTTCCCGCAGCGCCATATTCAGAAGCAGGCGTTCATCCAGACGCGGCGCCTCCCAGCGTTGCTCCCAGCGTTCCAGGGAAAACGTCCGGCCCGTGTTGATCAGATGTTGCGTAAGGGACCCGTCATCGAGCAGCCAGCGACGCACCGGCGCCAGGAGGGGCCCGGGGAGCTGTTCTTCTCGACGCCAGCTAACGTCGCTTGCGCTGCAGCGTGCTTGCACAGGGATAGCGCTGTTGCAGGAGGGGAGCGCGAGAATGCGCGATGTTGGCGTAGCTTGCAAGCCAGGCGGGGACGTTGCCAGCTGTTTGGCAGCCCGTGCTAACCTTGCCGCCCTGTATCGCCAACCGACAACCAGGGAGCTCGCCCGCCATGCGCAAATGGGAATGTATCGTCTGTGGCCTGATTTATGATGAAGCCAAGGGCTGGCCCGATGACGATATCGCGCCGGGCACCCGCTGGGAGGATGTTCCCGAGGACTGGCTGTGCCCGGACTGCGGAGTGGGCAAAGAGGACTTCGAACTGCTCCAGGAGCCTGTCGAGGAGGACGCGCCGCATCATCAGGTGCCCGGCGCCGACGCGCAGCCCGCCCCGATCGTGATTATCGGTACCGGCCTTGCAGGCTACGGACTGGCCCGGGAGTTTCGCAAGCACGATAGCGATACGCCGCTGCTGCTGATCACCGACGACGACGGTCGCGCTTACTCCAAACCCATGTTGTCCACCGGGTACACCAAAGGCACAGACGCCGATGCGCTGACCCAGAGCGATGCCGGGACCATGGCGGCCAATTTGAATGCCAGCGTCTGGACCATGACCCGGGTTGCATCCGTGGACACGCAGCGCAAGCTGATTCGGCTGGCGGACCGCGACAGCGAGGTGCATTACGCGTCGCTGGTGTTCGCCACCGGAGCCAGCGTGATACGTCCGCCCCTGGGGGGCGACGCCCTGGAGCGCGTTTACGCCGTCAACGATCTGATGGACTACGATGATTTTCGCAAGGCCATGGAGCGCCTCGAGGCGAAGCGGGTCGCCGTGATCGGGGCGGGCCTCATCGGCTGTGAATTCACCAATGACCTACTCAATGGCGGCTATGCGATCGATGTTATCGACCCGCTTGCGCACTGCCTGCCGACGCTGCTGCCGGAGCCCTGTGCCCGGGCGCTGCAGTCGGCCCTGGAAGAAAAAGGCGCGCGTTTTCACTTCGGGCCTCTCGTTACGGAAGTGAACTACCCGGCCGATGGCAGTCAGGATCGGGTGATTGTGTCCCTGAGCAACGATAGCCAGCTGGAAGCGGATCTTGTCGTGTCGGCTGTCGGGGTTCGACCGCGGGTGGAACTTGCCAGCGCTGCCGGGCTTGCGGTGAAGCGTGGCATCGTTACCGATCGTTATCTGAAAACCAGCGCTGCGGATGTGTATGCCCTGGGCGATTGCGCGGAGGTCGAGGGACATGTGCTGGTCTACGTGGCCCCGTTGATGGCGGCTGCCCGGGCACTGGGTAAAACCCTGGCAGGTGAGCCTACTCCGGTAAGCTATCCGGCCATGCCTGTGACCATCAAGGTGCCCGCCTGTCCGACGGTGGTGGCACCGCCGGACGGCCAGGCCGAGGGCGAGTGGCAGTTCAGCGTTGATGGTACGAGCACCCGGGCGGAGTATCGCAATGCCGCCGGCGATCTGCTCGGCTTTGCGCTGACCGGTGAGGCGACCCGGGACAAGATGGCCCTGCAAAAAGCCCTGCCGCCGATCCTCCCCTGAGGACTCAGACTGCGGCGAAGGCCTCCCGGTCGCCAGCCCAGCGCCGGATAAGCGGCGCAACAGACTGCGGATGCTCCTGCAGCAGCAGCTCCGTCAGGTGCTGGACTTCCTCAATCAGAAATTCATGCTCAGGCAGCCGGGCGACGCGAAATTCCAGAAGCCCGGTCTGGCGCGTGCCCAGCACCTCCCCCGGACCGCGCTGGCGAAGGTCTTCTTCGGCAATGTAAAAGCCATCGTTGCTCTCGCGCATGACCTGCAGCCGGGCGCGACTGTGCTGGCCCAGGGGTGACTGATAGAGCAGCACGCAGTGACTGGCAGCGCTGCCCCGGCCGACCCGGCCGCGCAACTGATGCAGCTGCGCAAGCCCCAGACGTTCGGGATTTTCAATGATCATCAAGGTGGCATTGGGCACGTCGACACCCACTTCAATCACCGTCGTAGCCACGAGCAGCTGGTATTCGCCGGCCTTGAAGGCGGTCATGACCGCGTCTTTCTCCCTGGCCTTCATGCGTCCGTGGACAATGGCAACGGATATGCCCGACAGTGCCTCAGCCAGCTGGGCATAGCTTGATTCCGCCGCCTGTGCCTGCAGCACGTCGCTGTCTTCAATCAGGGTGCAGACCCAGTAGACCTGACGTCCTTCACGGCAGGCGTGGGCCACGCGTTCGATAATTTCACCCCGGCGCTGGTTGTCGATGAGTACCGTACCCACGGGCTGTCGCCCCGGAGGGAGCTCATCGATAATAGAACAGTCCAGATCTGCATAGGCGACCATCGACAGGGTTCGGGGAATCGGTGTTGCGGTCATGATCAACTGGTGAGCGCGCCAGTCCCCACCGCTTTTCTCGCTCAGGGCGAGGCGCTGATGAACGCCAAAGCGGTGCTGCTCATCGACGATCACCAGCCCGAGACGCGCAAAGGCAACACCTTCCTGAAACAAGGCGTGGGTGCCAATCACCAGCGCTGCCTCACCGCTGTGGATCGCAGCGAGCGTCGCTGCGCGCTTCTGCCCTTTCACGCTGCCGGCCAGCCAGGCGATGCTGATTCCCAGATCACCGAACCAGCCCGCAAAGTTTCGCCGATGCTGTTCCGCAAGCAGTTCCGTGGGTGCCATAACCGCCACCTGATAACCGCTGGCGATTGCAATCAATGCCGCTGCCGCTGCCACCAGGGTTTTGCCGGAGCCCACATCGCCCTGGACCAGGCGCAGCATGGCGCGGTTACTGCCAAGATCCCTGGCGATCTCCCGGATGACCCGCTGCTGCGCTCCTGTGGGTTCGAAAGGCAGTGACTCCAAAAACCGACGAAGCATGGATTGCTGATCCTGCAGCACCGGCGCCGGACGCTCGCGGCTGCGTGCACGCAGTGCCTGCATAGAGAGCTGGTGTGCGGTCAGTTCCTCCAGGGCCAGACGCAGCTGCGCGGGATGGCGACCATCGCGCAGTGCCTGCTGGTCCGCATCCGGCGGGGGCCGATGCAGAAAGTTTAGTGCCGATAGCAGGCCGTAGTCTTTATCCCGGACCGGCAGCAGCTCCTGCGGCGGGTCGCGCGCGAGTATCCCCAACGCCTGGTCGCAGAGCTTGCGCCACTGGGCCTGACTAATGCCTTCGGTGCTCGGGTAGATCGGGGTGAGACTGTCTTCTACCGTGTTGTCCCAGGCCGTGCGCCGGTATTCCGGATGAATCAATTCGGGCTGCTGACTGCCCCGGCGCACGGTGCCGAAGCAGCGCAGACGATCGCCAGGCTGCAGGGCGTTTTTCTGTGCCTGACTGAAATGAAAAAAACGTAAGGTTGCGGTTCCGGTGCCGTCCTGGAGTTTCACCAGCAGTGAGCGGCGCCGGCCACCGCCGGTCACACTGACCAGCGCGACATCCCCTTCGATTACCACTTCGGCGCCATCCTGGAGTGCGCCGATGGGGGTCACGCGGGTGCGATCCTGGTAGCGCAGGGGCAGATGAAACAACAGGTCTTCAACGTTGCTGATACCGTAGCGCTGGAGACGCTCGGCGAGCTTTGGTCCGACACCGTGCAGTGTTTCGAGGCGTTGTGCGACGATTTGGCTCATGGCAGTGTGAGCGCCCGGGCGACGCGTGAGGCCCCGGGCATCAGCAAAGGACGGCGATAGTGGCACAGAAAACGATAGCAATTGTGGGGTTTGGAGATCTTGGAGAGCGCCTGGCCGGTCGCCTGTCGCCGGATCAGTGGCAGCTGTTCGGTTTGCGACGCACGGCTCATGCGGTTCCTGACGGTGTGAAAAGCGTCGCCGTGGACTTCCGTGATCCGCGGAGCCTGAAGGTGCTGGAGCAGATTGCGCCGGACGCCCTGGTGATCGCCCTGACTCCGGCGGAGCGTAGCGTGGATGGCTACCGTGCGGGCTTTGTGGACGCTATGGATGCGATTCTCGCCGGTCTCGGTGTCTGCCGCCCCGGGCGGGCTTTTTTTATTTCCAGTACCCGGGTCTATCGTGAGCGGGACGGCGGCCGGGTGGATGAAGACGGGCCCCTGAATTTGGAAGACCCGTTTGCCCGCGCGATTATCGACGCGGAAAGACGATTTCTGGATACGCTTCCCGGATCTGTGGTGCTCCGCGCCGCCGGTCTCTATGGCCAGGGCCCGGGCCCGCTGCTCAAGCGTATTGCAGCCGGCAGGCTGACGCCCGCCGAGCCCCTGAGCTTTGCCAATCGGATTCATCGTGACGACGTTGCCGGCTTTATCACCTATGGCCTCCGGGGGACGCTTGCACGGCGGCTTTACAACCTTGTTGATGATGCGCCGGTGCCGCTGCAGGAGGTCGAGGCCTGGCTCTGCGAGCAGATTCGCCGGCCTTACTGTCCCCCTGTGGCAGACCCGGAATCCGCGGCCCCGGTACACAAGCGCATTGCCAATACACGGCTGCATGACAGCGGCTACGCACTGGAATATCCGGACTACCGCGCGGGCTACGCCGCCGTGGTGCATCGCTGGATGGCGCACTCAGAGCGCGAGGATGGCCTCGATCTCCACTGAAACGCCCTTGGGTAAACCGGCGACCTGCACGCAGGCTCGCGCCGGGTAGGGCGCCTGGCAGAAAGTCTCCATTACCGCGTTAACGGCGGCAAAGTCGTTCATGTCGGTCAGGGAGATATTGATCTTGACCGCGTCATCGAGGCTGCCGCCGGCCGCTTCGGCCACCGCTGCCAGGTTCTGAAAGGCGCGGGTAGCCTGAACACCAGCGTCCCCTTCGACGACGGTCATTGTTTCCGGGTCCAGAGGGATTTGTCCGGAAAGCCAGACCGTGTTGCCCACCTTGACGGCCTGAGAATAGGGCCCCAGGGCCGCGGGGGCCTGAGGGGTGGCGATAATGGCGCGGTTACTCACAAAATACTCCTTACAGTGTAGAGGGTAGGCGACGGGTGCCAGGCGATAGTTGCCAGGTGATAGATGGTAAGCGATCAATGAGATAAATGAATGACCTGCTGCGACCTGAACAGGTTTCAGTTGCGCACGCGGCTGACGCGACGCACGCTGTCGATACTGCGCAGACGGCGCATAATCCGCGCGAGATGTACCCGGTTTTTCACGTGCAGGTCCAGATCCACATAGGTGTACTGGTAGTCCTTGTCCGTCGAGCTGATCTTGTCGATATTCACGTCCATGCTGTTGATGCGTGTGGCAATGGTCGCGATGGTGCCGCGGCGATTTTCCGTTTCGATGCGCAGCTCGGCCAGGAATTCGCCCTCGACGCTGTCGTCCCAGCGCAGCGGTATCCACTGTTCCGGTTTGTCGCGCATATCGGCCAGATTGCGACAATTCTCCCGGTGTACAACGACACCGCGCTCGGAGCTCAGATAGCCGGCTATCGGGTCCCCGGGGAGCGGTCGACAGCAGCGCGCATAACTGACCATAAAGCCTTCGGTGCCACGAATAGCCAGCGGTGTGTCACTGCCTGGCTGTGGTGAGGGGCCCTCGGTATTCGTCTCTCCCGCGAGCTGTGATGCCACTACGCCCGGCAGGCGTCTGCCCTGGGCGATCTCCGCCAGCAGGTCATCCAGTTCATCCAGGGCGACGCTCTCCAGATAGCTCGCAAGACGAGCCTCGGATAGTTCGCCCGTATCAAGGCCGAAGCTGCTGAGAGACTTATCCAGCAATCGCCGACCCAGTGCGATGGCATCTTCCCGGGTCTGATTCTTGAGGTAGTGGCGAATATTGCTGCGAGCCTTGGCAGTGATCGCATAGTTGAACCAGGAGGGGTTGGGCCGCGCGCCGTTGGCGGTGATGACCTCCACGGTCTGACCACTCTGCAGCGGCTCTGACAGCGGCGCGAGTCGCCGGTTGATGCGGCAGGCCACGCAGCTGTTGCCCAGTTCCGTGTGTACCGCGTAGGCGAAGTCCACGGCGGTTGCACCCCGGGGGAGCTCCATAATGCTGCCCTTGGGGGTGAATATGTAAATCTCATCCGGAAACAGATCGATTTTGACGTTTTCGATAAATTCCAGACTGTTACCGGCACGCTGCTGCATCTCGAGGAGGCCCTGCACCCACTGGCGGGCGCGCGCATGAGAGCCTTTTGCCGTATCCGAGTCGGTCTTGTACAGCCAGTGCGCGGCGATACCGTTGTTGGCCATGTCCTCCATTTCCCGGGTGCGAATCTGGATTTCCACCGGGACCCCGTGCATGCCCATGGTCACGGTGTGCAGGGACTGGTAGCCATTGGCCTTGGGAATGGCGATGTAGTCTTTGAATTCACCGGGTACGGGTTTGTAGAGCGAGTGTATACAGCCCAGGACCCGGTAGCAGCTATCGACCGAGTCGACGACGATGCGAAAGGCGTAGATGTCCATGATCTCGGAGAAGGACTTCTTTTTTGCCCGCATTTTTTGATAGATGCTGTAGAGATGCTTTTCGCGGCCCAGGACCGTCGCCTCGTGACCGTCCTGGGCCAGGGCGTTTTCAATCTGGCTGGTGATTTTTTCGACCAGCTCCCGGCGATTTCCGCGAGCAGCTTTTCGCGCCGCTTCGATGCGCCGTGCGCGCATCGGATACAGCGCGGAAAAGCCCAGGTCTTCAAATTCCATGCGCACGGAATTCATCCCCAGGCGCATGGCAATCGGCGCGTAGATATCCAGTGTTTCCCTGGCTATGCGTCGGGCTTTGGCGGTCGGCAGGACGCCCAGAGTGCGCATGTTGTGCAGCCGGTCCGCGAGCTTGACCAGAATGACCCGGATATCCCGCGCCATGGCCAGGGCCATCTTCTGAAAATTCTCGGCTTGCTTCTCTTCGAGGGTGTCGAATTCGATCTGGGTCAGTTTACTGACCCCATCCACCAGCTCGGCTACCGCCTCGCCAAACTGGGCTTCGATGGCTGATTTGTCGATGCCCGTGTCTTCGATGACGTCGTGCAACATGGCGGCCATCAGGCTTTGATGGTCCATGTGCATGTCAGCAAGAATGCCGGCGACTGCCAGCGGATGGGTTACGTAGGGTTCGCCGCTGCGGCGCTGTTGGCCGTAGTGGGCCTGTTCGGCATAGTAGTAGGCGCGACGCACCAGCGTGGTCTGCTGCTCATCCAGATAGGAGTGCAGCCGGGCATCCAGGGAGTCAATGGTTTGCATGAGTGCCCGTCGTCCGGGGTCAGCTCAGGATGGCCATCAGCGCCCGCGCCGCGAGCGCAGACATGCCGGCCTGAACCGCCGGCGCGTGCCTGGGCGGGCGAGAGCCGGCACGCGGCGAGACAGGGTCAGAAGCTTTCGCTTGCACCCATGACTTCGGCAAGTTCTTCCTCGGCATCCAGTTCGTCTTCACGGTTGAGCATGTCCGCGGTGACCAGACCTTCGGCGATTTCGCGCAGGGCGATTACCGTGGGCTTGTCCGACTCTTCCTGCACCAGCGGCTCTTTGCCGCCGGTGGCGATCTGTCGTGCGCGCTTGCTGGCAACCATAACCAGTTCAAAGCGGTTATCGACGTTTTCCAGACAGTCTTCTACGGTTACACGTGCCATGTTCTCTATTCCACTGTTGTCTAAAATATCGTTAAGCCGGTGCGCGCAGACCCTTCGGCGGGCCTGAGGCGACTGCATCTCACGGCTGTATCGTTTGGCGTCGCCCGGCGCTGAACACGCCGAAAAGCCGTCCATTATAGCCTAAAAGCGGCACTGTACAGCGCATTAACTGCGGTAATCTTTACCCGCGTGGCCAGTGCTCAGCCAAGCAGTGCGCTCAATTGATCAGCGTGGCGTTTCGCCTGTTTCCGGGTCAGCAGACGCTGGCTGCGCACGATCGCCCGGAGTTCGGCGAGAGCGTCCTCAAATACGTCGTTGATGACCAGGTAATCGGCTTCGACGTAGTGTGACATTTCCGACACGGCGGCCGCCATGCGGCGTTCGATGGTGTCCGCGTCGTCCTGGCCGCGCTGGCTCAGGCGCTCACGCAGGGCTTCCTCGGAGGGGGGCAGAACAAAAATCGCACAGCTGTCGGGCAGCAAGCGCTTGACCTGACGTGCGCCCTGCCAGTCAATTTCCAGCACGATATCGGCATCGGCCTGCAGCTGTTCGTCGACAAAATTCTGCGAAGTTCCATAAAAGTTTCCAAAAACCTCGGCATATTCCAGAAAGTCGCCTGATTCTAGAAGTTTGCTGAAGGTCTCCCGGTCGCAGAAGTGATAGTTCACGCCGTCCACCTCGCCAGGACGGATCGGTCGCGTCGTATGGGAGACAGACACCTGAAGGCTGGGTTCAGCTTCGACCAGCGCTCGTACCAGGCTGGTCTTCCCCGCGCCGGAGGGCGCGGATATCGTAAACAGTGTCCCGGACTGTTGTGGCATGCTGAGGGTAGCTCCCGGTCTGTAGTGCTGAAGGAAACGCGCAGATTACGGTAGCCGGACGGTTTTTGCTAACCGCCTACTCGATGTTCTGTATCTGTTCGCGCATCTGCTCAATCAGTACCTTCAGCTCCACCGCGCTCTGGGTCGTACTGCCTGCTGTCGACTTCGAGGACAAGGTGTTGGCCTCACGGTTGAGCTCCTGCATTAGAAAATCCAGACGACGACCGCAGGGTCCCCCCTGATTGAGAATGCGGGTTATCTCTTCCACGTGTGCCTCGAGCCGGTCGAGTTCCTCATCGACATCCGATTTCTGCAGCATGAGAACCAGCTCCTGCTCCAGGCGGCCCGCATCCACCGGCTGCTCGAGGTCCTCCAGTCGCTGTCGCAGTCGCTCTTCCTGGCGTTCCCGCAGCAACGGAAGCTCGCCGCGCACCCTTGAGACTTCTTCCTGCACGCCCTGAATCCGGCGATGCAGCAGCTTTGCGAGCTGCGCGCCTTCCCGGGCTCTGCTTTCCTGCAGGGTCTCCAGTGCCCGCTCAAAGGTCGCCAGCGCCGAGGACTGCAGGCTTTTTTCCTGATCCCCCCTCCCCTCACAGATTCCCGGAAATTGCAGCAGCGCCAGGGCATCCGGCGGCGCCAGCTGCGGTGCGGCGCTCTGCAGGGTCTCCAGCGCGCTGAGAACGGCTTTCAGGCGCTCCTCGTCGAGGGCCAGGCTGTGCCGGCCGGCGTCATCAGCAATCCGTATCTGACAATCTACCTTGCCGCGTTTGAGCGTTTTCCCCAGGGCATCGCGAAGCTTCGGTTCCAGCGCCCTCAGGCTGTCCGGCAGTTTGAAATGGCAGTCCAGATAGCGGTGGTTGACGCTGCGAAGCTCGACGATCACCGCGTCAGGCCCTGGCGCTGTTTCCCGGGCAAAAGCAGTCATGCTGTGCAGGCTCATAGACAATCCCCTGAGAGAGTTCCCGCATGGTATCAGCTTGATCGACGCGACTTTGCGCGCCGCCGCGTATAATGCGCGGTTTATCCCCTATGAGGAATGAACTCAATGCCAAGACCCAGTGGCCGGGCCGCAGATCAGCTTCGCGATATATCCATTGACCGCAATTTTACCTGTCACGCCGAGGGCTCGGTGCTGGTCAGCTTCGGCAATACCCGGGTTATCTGCACCGCGAGCGTCGAGGAAAGCGTGCCGCGATTCCTGCGCGGAAAAAACTCCGGCTGGGTCACGGCGGAATACGGCATGCTGCCGCGCTCCACGGGCTCGCGCATGGGGCGGGAGGCGGCCCGTGGCAGGCAGGGAGGGCGGACGCAGGAGATCCAGCGCTTGATCGGACGCTCGCTGCGCGCAGCGGTGGACCTGTCGCTCCTCGGTGAGCACACCATCACCCTGGATTGCGATGTGATTCAGGCCGACGGCGGCACACGCACGGCCTCCATTACCGGTGCCTTCGTGGCTCTGGTTGATGCGATCAACGGTCTGCAGCGCGAGCGCAAGATCAAAACCGACCCGCTCCGGGACTTCGTTGCCTCCGTGTCTGTGGGGGTTTATCAGGGCGAGGCAGTGCTGGATCTTGACTACATCGAGGACTCTAAAGCCGATACGGATCTCAACGTGGTAATGACTGAAAAAGGTGAGTTTATTGAGGTGCAGGGCACCGCAGAAGCGGCGCCCTTCAATCGCTCGGAGCTGGATCAGATGCTGGATCTTGCGGGAACCGGGATTATGCAGCTTATTGATTGTCAGCGCCGCGCCCTGGCTTCGGGTTAGCGGCGGGCTAGACCGTCAGAGATCGATGTCGTAATCGATAATCAGCGGGGCGTGTCGCGAGAAGCGCTCACCGGTGTATATGGCACCATGCTCAACGGTGTACTGCAGGTCGTCCGAGATGATCTGCAGATCGATTCGCCATCCGTCCTGGCCATGCTCTGCGGGCCAGTAGGTAAAAGCATCGCTGTCGGCACTGATCTGGCGGAACGCGTCGCTGTAGCCATTCTCCAGCAGCTCGTCCATCCACTGGCGCTCCTCGGGAAGGAAGCCTGACCGGTTGCTGTTTTCCGTACTGTTCTGCATATCGGCGGCAGTGTGGGCCATGCGCCAGTTGCCACAAATAATGAAGTCCCGGCGTTTGTTCCGTACTTTCTGTAGATGCGCCCCGAGCAGGTTGAAGAATTCGTTCTTGGTTTCCTGCGCGGCTTCGTCGCCATCTTCCGCGACGGGGGCCAGCAGGCAGCCCACGGACAGATTGGCGTAATCGGCCTGGATATAACGCCCCTGCATGTCAAAATCGCCAAATCCGAGGCCGGTCATGATCGCCTTGGGGAGCGTGCGGCAGTAGATTGCCACGCCATTGTCCTTGCCGTTGATGTCGTCAAAAAAGTAGGCGTTGTAGTCGCGGGGGAAAAACAGCTCATCCTGCAGGTCGTATTCCGAGCACCGCAAATCCTGAATGCACACGAAATCAGCGTCCTGACGTGAAAGCCAGGTATAAAATCCCCGTTTCGCGGCTTCGCGCAGGCCGTCTGCGCTGAAGCTGATGATTCTCATTGCGTCACCCCGATATAACGAGACGCTATGATACAGAAACGCCAGATGACAGAATATACTGTCATGCCAATTGTCTTTTCCTTCTTCCAGGTCCGCTGATGCAAGCTTATCAACGCGATTTCATTGCGCTCGCGCGCCATTATCAGGTCCTTCGCTTTGGCGAATTTACGCTCAAGTCAGGTCGCCAGAGCCCCTATTTTTTTAACGCCGGTGCCTTCGACAGCGGTGCCGCCCTCGCCGCCCTGGGCCGTCACTACGCGCAGTGCATCGTTGATGCGGCTATCGACTTTGATGTGCTCTTAGGGCCGGCGTACAAGGGGATTCCCCTGGCGAGTGCCACCGCAATCGCGCTCGCGGACCAACATGATCGGGACGTACCCTTTGCCTACAACCGCAAGGAAGCCAAGGCGCATGGCGAGGGAGGCATGCTGGTGGGGGCGCCGCTGCAGGGCCGGGTTCTGGTGATTGATGACGTCATTACCGCGGGTACCGCGGTCGCTGAGGTTATCGGAATGATCCGTGATGCGGGAGCGGAACTTGCCGGGGTGGTGATCGGTCTCAATCGCCAGGAGCGGGGGCAGGGTGAGCTGTCTGCAATCCAGGAGATCGAGCAGCAATGGGGTGTTCCGGTATTGAGTATTATTGCGATGCAGGACCTTATTGCCTATCTCGAGCAGTTGGGTCCGGGTTCGGGCGAGGAAGCCCCCCCCGGCGCCCTGGAAGCCATGCGCGCCTACCGAAAACGCTATGGCGTATGACTTGTGGGGACCGCGGCGCGGCTCTATATTGACCCTATGAAAAATTGGATTCATGTCTTTGCCCTCGCAGTCGTGCCGGTTGTTTGCGCTATCCCTGCGCAGACGGCGGAAGCTCAGGCCCGGCAGATGTATCGTTACACAAATGACGAGGGCCATATGGTCGTCGCCTATCAGGTGCCGCCCGAATTTATCGCCAATGGTTACGAGGTTCTCAGTCCCACGGGCGCTCTCTTGTCGGTAGTGCCCCGGCAGCTTGATGAGGGTGAGCGGGAGGATCTGGACAGCCAGGCGCGCCGTGAGCGCGATGCGGCAGAGGAGCAGGCAAGGCTTCGCCAGTGGGACGAGTCACTGTTACTGCGCTACAGCACGATTGAGGATATCGAGGCGGCCAGGGATCGAGCGCTGCGCGATCTGCGTATCCGCGTGAGTATTCTCAAGGGCAAGCTGCGCTCCCTCAAGCAGCAGGTAGAAAATTATCAGTCCCTGGCGGCGGACCAGGAGCGGGTGGGTAACAGCGTGAATGCTGAACACCTGACCGCGATTGATGATCTGCAATCGGAGATAGCCTCTACGGAGCGCGCAGTGAATGACCGACAGGCGGAAATTGCTGAGGTCGAAACCAGCTATGAGCGGGATATCGCGCGCTTTTCAACACTGCTTGAGGTGGTCGAGATGCGTCGGGCGATGGCTTCCGGCGAGAGCCCGGACCGATAACGAGTGCTTGACCGGATTTTAACGGCCGCTCCGTATAACGGTCTTTATGGGTCTTTATGGGTCTTTATGGGCCTTTATGGGTCTTTTTCTGGTCCTTAGCCGTCCTTAGCGGCCCCAGCGGTTCTTCACCCGCCCCTTAACCTACCCGGGATATTCCCGCCGCGGATGGGACTTCGCGGAAAAAGCCCTCCATCAGGAATTGGTATTGCTGGTTCCAGCCTTCGCTGGGGCTGCGTTTGAACTCGCTGCGCACAAACTGCGCAATCCGGCCCTCAGCACAGCAGAAGAGCAGGTTTGCCGCCTCCGGCAGGGCAAGCACCGGGCGCAGATTCTCGCGCACCTCCGCCTCACGCAGCACCTGTTTGATCTGAGTCTCGACCCGGTCCAGAACCTGGTTAACCCGTTGCCTGAGTCGCGCTGTTTCTCCCGTCAGGGCTTCCCCGGTCAGGAGGCGGCTGATCCCCGGGTTGCGCTCGGCGAAGCTGATCAGCAGAAACAGAATATGCTTGCAGCGCGGCGCGGCACGCTCTTCCTCCTTGAGAATCAGCGCTATGCGCTCAAACAGCGTGTCTTCGATAAACGCGATGAGTTCCTCGAACATCTTGGCTTTGCTGGGAAAATGCCGGTAGAGGGCCGCCTCCGAAACGCCCACCTTGGCGGCCAGTCGTGCGGTCGTAATGCGATCTCCGGGATTGTCCTCCAGCATTTGTGCCAGAGTTTCGAGAATCTGCTGGCGACGCTGAACGTTTCTCGGCATGTACGACTCGTGTTCGGGCTGGAAGAAACATCCTAGCGACTGCCCTGCACAACGGCAATACGCACGGACTCCCCCGGGCAGTTTTTAGCGTTAATTCTCGCCCCGGCGCGTGATTTTCGTGCCCATACCCTCGTCCGTAAAGATTTCGAGGAGAACCGCGTGGGGCACTCGACCGTCCACGATGTGTGCCGAGGCCACACCGGATTTGACTGCGTCCAGGGCACAGCTGATTTTGGGTAGCATGCCACCGTGAATCGTACCGTCGGCAATCAGTTCATCTACCCTGGCGGTAGACAGGCCGGTCAATACCTCGCCATTTGCGTCCAGCAGACCTGCGACATTGGTCAGCAACATCAGCTTTTCGGCCTGCATGACCTGCGCGATCTTGCCGGCGACGAGGTCGGCGTTGATATTGTAGGTATTGCCCTCTTCATCAGCGCCGATCGGCGCGATCACCGGGATGAAATTACTGTCGAGAATGACATCCAGAATCTCCCGATCGATCTGCCGGACTTCCCCGACCTGGCCAATGTCCACAATCTCCGTGGCATTCAGCTCTGCAGAGTGCCGTTTGGCCGTAATGCGCCGGGCTCTGATGAGTTGCCCGTCCTTGCCGCTGACGCCAATAGCCTTGCCGCCATTGCGATTGATCGACGCGACGATTTCCTTGTTTACGCTGCCGCCGAGGACCATTTCCACCACGTCCATGGTTTGCGCATCGGTCACGCGCATACCGTCTATAAACTGGCTCTCGATATTGAGTTTCCTGAGTAGTTCGCCGATTTGTGGTCCGCCGCCGTGGACCACTACCGGGTTCATGCCAACCAGCTTCATAAGCACAATGTCCCTGGCAAAACTGGCGTGCAGCGCCGGATCGACCATCGCGTTGCCGCCGAACTTCACTACCACGGTGCGTCCCGTAAAGCGCTGGATGTAGGGCAGCGCCTCGGTCAGAACGCGGGCAACGTTCATAGCGGAATCCGGGGTGAGAGACATGGGTGATCCTTGCAGCGGGGCTTCCGGGGCAGCCCCTAGAAATTAATGTCGAGGTCCGGTGCCACGAGAGCGAGCTGCTCGCGAAATTGCGCACGTATTTTTTCAAGCTCTTCTTCGTCACTCGCCTCAAAACGGGCGGTTAATGCAGGGCTGGTATTCGAGGCGCGCAGGAGACCCCAGCCGTCCTGAAAATCAACGCGCAGGCCATCGAGTTCGTTGCGTTTGCCGTCGGCAAAACGGGCCTGCTCGATAAAGCGCTGCATCAGCGCAAACTTTTCGGCGTCGGGCACGGGCACGATGATCTCCGGGGTGCTGACATCCGTCTGCAGGTCGGCGATAAAGTCGTCCAGACTCTGTTCCTGAGACGAAAGGATCTCCGCGAGGCGCCCGGTGGCATACATGCCATCATCGAAGCCGTACCAGCGTTCACCGAAGAAAATATGTCCCGAGAACTCACCGCCGAGCAGCGCGCCGGTCTCGAGCATTTTTTCCTTCATCAGGGCATGGCCGGTTTTCCATAGCACGGGTCGTCCCCCGAGCCTGGTGATCAGCTGCGCAAGATTTCGGCTGCATTTAATATCGTAGACCACGTCGGCTCCCGGGTTGCGGGACACTACGTCGCGCGCAAAGAGCATCATCAGCGTGTCGCTGCGAATGATCTTGCCGCGTCCGGTCACCACCGCCAGACGGTCGCCGTCGCCGTCGTATGCCACGCCGAAGTCCGCATCATTTGCAATGACCTCGCGCACCAGGGCGGCGAGATTATCTTCGTTGCTGGTGTCCGGGGAACGATTCGGAAAGCGCCCATCAACTTCGCAGTGCAGCGGAATGACTTCGCAACCCAGTTCTTCGAGGAGCGCCGGCGCAATATGCCCGGTTGCACCGTTGCCTGCGTCTACAACGACTTTGAGGGGAACGGCAATGGCGATATCGCTGATCACTTCATCAAGATACTCGCTGACCACATCGCGCTGAATGATGTGTCCCGTGCCTTTGCTGAAGCGGCCGGTCTGGGCCAGGTTGCGAATCTTTTCGATGGTGCCATGAGCTACGGTCTGACCCTTGAGCACCACTTTCATGCCGTTGTATTCCGCCGGATTGTGGCTGCCGGTGATCATGACGCCGGACTTGGCTTCGAGAAGGGTGGTTGCGAAGTACAACAGTGGCGTGGGGACCAGGCCGATGTCGATAAGGTCCCGCCCTGCCTGCAGCATGGCTTTTTCGAGTATGCCCTTGATTCTGCTGCTGCTCGCCCTGCCGTCATAAGCGATAGCGAGGGTCTGTTCTCCAAGCTCGCCGGCAATCGTCGCGATAGCGCTGCCAATGCGGTAGACGGTTTCGTCGTCCAGTTCCGTGTCGGCGATGCCGCGAATGTCATAGGCTCGAAAAATGTTCTTCGCCAGCTCGCGGCTTGCCGGACCTTCAACGGCGGTCATGGCTGAGCTCGGTGCGGCCGGCGTGTGCACTTCCGAGGCGGGTACGATGTTGCTGCTATTGCCCAGTCGGGATCTGCGCAGGGTCAGCTTGCGCAGGTCTTTGGCCAGGGGTAGCAGTTCCGGGATCTGTACGCTCATCGGCGTGCGGTGCTCCGCACCGTCAATAATGCGGGCTATTTCTCCGGATAAAGCGCTTTTGCTGCGCTGGATAGCGAGACCAAAGCCCAGCAGGCAAAACAGCAGAATCAGTCCCAGGATGTCGTAGTCCGGGCGCACATTGGCGGTCAGGTCATCGATCAGCGCTGCGGAGGGAGAGAAGAGTACCCGCCATCGGGTGTCCGGCACTTCAGCGCGTTGTTGGGCTCCGCCGGCGCCACTGCCAATGCTGGCAACATGCAGATTGCGATCGACGCCATCGCCGTATACCCGCTGCTCAAGGATGAACTGCCCGGGGGGCTCTCCGGGCTGGTGCAGCAGTGCTTTGAGCGACTCTAGGTTCAGGGTCACCAGAACCACCGCCCTTTTTGACGGCTCCCGCGGATGGGTGGCAACCTGCGCGAGCGAAGCGAGCCATTCGCCTTCAAATTGATAGGCCTCGGGCTCCGCCGATTCGCCATTGCTGACCCGACGGACGAGATCGACCTCGATGTGGTTGCGCAGTCCCCGGACGCCGCCATCGAGATCCGCCGTGCCCATGTCACTCAGGGGCAGCAGTTTCAGGCTCACGGCTTCCGGAAAATAGTCGAGCATCGTCTGCTCGACGAGGCGGATATTGGCCGGGTCCTGTTCGGCGATGGCCTGCAGGGCCAGAGGTGACCGCGCCGCAGACTCTACCCGGGTACGCAAGCCCGCTATCGCCTCGCCAACGGAAAGGGCCTGCTGGGATGCGTAGTTTTTCGCGACCTGGTTGACCAGCTCGCTGTTCTGCGCCGGTTCGCGCAGCAGTAGCAGATAGATGCCGGCAAGAATTATCGGCACCAGAGCCACCGCGAGCCCGAGCAGCATGGCGCTGCGAAGGGCGTCGCCCCGGGCGTTGATGCCTTGAGCACTGCGCTGCTCTTCGCCGGATAGGCTAGCGGCTTTTGCTGCGTCTG
This sequence comes from uncultured Congregibacter sp., assembly GCA_964525195.1. GTDB lineage: Bacteria > Pseudomonadota > Gammaproteobacteria > Pseudomonadales > Halieaceae > Congregibacter. The sequence goes on along the minus strand of CAZGGN010000001.1, from coordinate 24,165 downwards.
CTTTCTTTTTTCCCGGAAGCTTGACCATATGCCTGTGATCTCGAGCGTCTAGTGCGTCTTGGGCTGCGTCTTGTTGGATGACATCATAGACTCTCGGCCACCCAAGGTGAATTCAAGCTGTGGATGCGGGAGCCCGTGTATCCAACAGCTCAGCAATCTGTGCAATCACAATAGCTGCCAGTACATTCTTGGAGCAAATGTCGATAGTGCGCTCTGCCCCGGGCCAGAGTAACAGTGCGGCGTTGCTGTCGCTGTTAAAACCGATGCGGCTGTCGCTCACATCGTTGGCAACAATCATATCCAGGCCTTTTCGCTCCAGCTTGCCCAGTGCGTGCTCACGCAGCTGTTGGGTCTCTGCGGCAAATCCCACGGTAAACGGTCTTGAATCCATCGCGCTGATAGTGGCGACAATGTCGGGGTTTCGCTGCAGGGTCAGCGTGATTTCTTCGTCAGATTTTTTGATTTTTTGCCCTGCCCGGGTCGCGGGCCGATAGTCCGCGACCGCTGCACAGGCAATAAAAATGTCGCATCCCCGGGCCAGCTGCAGGGCGCAGTCCAGCATCTCCCGGGCGGTGGTCACCGAGTGGCGCTCGACGCGCTCCGGGCAGGGGATGGTCACCGGTCCGGAGATCAGATCGACCCTGGCGCCGGCTTCTGCCGCGGCCCGGGCCAGCGCATAGCCCATACGACCAGAAGAGTGGTTGGAAATATAGCGCACCGGGTCCAGGGGTTCGCGGGTGGGCCCTGCGGTAATGACTACCCGGCGCCCGTCGAGCACGCGACTGGTGAACAGTCCGCAGGCCCGATCGGTAAGCTCCCGCGGCTCGAGCATGCGTCCGGGGCCCACATCACCGCAGGCCTGTTCGCCACTGTCCGGTCCCGCAATGTGCACGCCGCGTTGCAGGAGCGTCGTGAGATTATTTTGCGTGGCCTCAGCGCGCCACATCTGCTGGTTCATTGCCGGGGCCAGCAATAGCGGTGCAGCGCTGGCGAGCACCACCGCGCCGAGCAGGTCATCAGCGCGTCCGGCCGCCAGTCTTGCCATGCAGTCAGCCGTGGCCGGGGCGACTAATACAAGGTCCGCCCAGCGCGCGAGCTCAATATGGCCCATGGCGCGCTCCGCCTCTTCGTCGAGGAGGCTGTGATGCACCGGGTGGCCCGATAAGGCCTGCAGAGTTAGCGGCGTGATGAATTCCTGTGCCCCGTGGGTCATAAGAACGCGTACGTCGGCCCCGTGAGACTGCAGTGCGCGCAGCAGCTCCGCAGACTTGTAGGCCGCGATCCCGCCGCAGACGGCGAGGAGTATCCGGCGATTGTTTAGATGTCCCATTGCTTGTCCCGTGCAGGGAAAATAGGCAGGGACGGACGATACCATCTGTGGGCCCTGCGTGGCACACACTCAAAGAGTCTCACAGCACCCGGGGAGGGGGCGCGACATGCCTGAAAGAGAACCCGCTCGAGTGGGCCGGTTCGCGCCCTTGCGCGATGCAGCCGCTGAGCCGGAGCAGCTCGCGCAAACCTCCCCGGGACGCAGGCGCAGGCCCGGCCGGGCTCCGGGGTCGGGAAATGACGGTCCACGCGAAAAACTCCTCGAGCGAGGCCCCAGAGCCCTGTCCGATGCGGAGCTTCTGGCGGTGCTGTTGCGGACCGGCAGCCCGGGCCGGTCTGCGACCGCGCTGGCCGCATCGCTCCTGGCTCAGGACGATGGCCTGGCAGGGCTGTTCTGCGGCGACCTCAGCCACTTGCTGGCGGAGCCGGGTATCGGTTCTGGAAAGCTCTCCCTGCTGCTAGCAGCCCTTGAGCTCGGTCGCCGCTGCGCCCAGCAGCCCCTGACCCAGCGCGATGTGATGTCCAGTCCACAGCGCACGCGCCTGTTTTTGCAGCACCACCTCGGCAACCGGTCCCGGGAGGTGTTCTGTTGTCTGTTTCTGGATTCACAGCACCGGCTGCTGCGTTGCGATGACCTTTTTCTGGGCACGCTGGATGGTGCGGCGGTATACCCCCGGGAGGTGGCTGTGCGTGCGCTGCAATATCGCGCCGCGGCGGTGATACTCGCGCATAACCATCCATCCGGGCTGGTCTCGCCCTCAGGTGCTGACCGGCGTATTACCGAGCGTTTGCGCGATGCGCTGGCCCTGATTGATGTGCGGGTGCTCGACCATCTGATCGTGGGTCGCGGTGCCTGCTATTCCTTTGCCGAGGCCGGGCTGCTCTGATCGGGCGGTGTCGCCCGACGCTTAAATCTCCGGGGCATTGCTTGCTCGTCGGGGTCGGTTCTGGTATAAAGTCGCGCTCCGCGATCGGGGGGTATCTCCCTCAAACGCGTAACTTATTGAATTTTAGTGCTTTTGCCTGGGTAAGCAGCGTTTTATCGCTGCGTACAGCTCGGGTCCAGCGAGGAAGTCATGGCCAGAGTCTGTCAGGTCACCGGGAAGCGCCCGGTCACCGGTAACAATGTATCCCACGCCAAGAACCGCACCCGTCGTCGGTTCCTGCCCAATCTGCACCAGCACCGGTTCTGGGTAGAGTCCGAAAAGCGGTTTGTGCGTCTGCGCATTTCCAGCAAGGGTATGCGAATTATCGACAAGAAAGGTATCGAGTCGGTACTGAGCGATATCCGCGCACGTGGCGAAAAAGTCTGAGGTCGCTCAGCGATCTCACCGTAACAGTTTGCTCGCCGTAACAGTTTGCTGGCAGCAATAGATTGAGAGAGGCAGCATCATGAGAGAAAAAGTTCGCATGAACTCGAGCGCCGGTACCGGGCACTTTTACACGACCGACAAGAACAAGCGCACGACGCCGGACAAGCTGGAAATGAAAAAGTACGATCCCGTTGCCCGCAAGCACGTGATGTACAAGGAAGGCAAAATCAAGTAAGCCAAGTGTGGCTGTTGTCTGCTGTGAAAGCAGGCATCGATAAAAACCCCGGCGCAGTTCGGGGTTTTTTGTGTCCGCTGGATTAGGCTCAGGAGGAACCGGTGCCAGAGCTTCCCGAGGTTGAAACGACCCGCCGCGGCTTAAGTCCCTACTGCGAGGGCAGACACATTACCCGGGTGGTGGTGCGCGAGGGGCGCCTGCGCTGGCCCGTGCCGCCGATGCTGCCGGAGATCTTGCGGGGTCAGCGCATTCGCGCTCTGGAGCGACGCGCAAAGTATCTCCTGTTCCGGATGGAGCGAGGCACCCTGCTGGTCCACCTGGGCATGTCCGGATCGCTGCGCGTGCTGCTCGCGGATGAGCCGCCGGCAAAGCACGACCATATCGACATGGAACTGGCCGGCGGCGCTCGCCTGCGCTACAACGACCCCCGTCGCTTTGGCAGTTTTCAGTGGTTCGCGCAGGACGACGACCTGGCGCCCCTGACAAAACTGGGGCCGGAACCACTCTCTGATCGCTTTGATGGTGAGCGACTCTACACGCTCTCGCGCGGACGGCGGATTGCCGTAAAACCCTTCATCATGGATGGCGCCACCGTGGTCGGCGTCGGTAATATTTACGCCAGCGAGGCACTTTATCTCGCTGGAATTCGTCCCGGCTGTGCCGCAATGCGGGTTTCTAGGCCGCGCTACGATCGCCTCGCTGACCATATTAAGCAAGTACTTACTAACGCTATAGAGCACGGTGGAACTACCTTGAGAGATTTTGTCGGCGGTGATGGGAAGCCGGGATACTTCGCCCAGCAGCTGTACGTATACGGTCGCGCAGGCGAACCCTGCAAGGCCTGCGGCCGGCCTCTCCGCGGCAAGATTATTGGCCAGCGAGCCAGTGTTTATTGCATAGCCTGTCAGCGCTGATCTGGGTACACTGGGCGCGAGCTCAGCGAGTCCCTAATGCGGAGGAAACAAGGTGTTAGCTCAGATATCGCAAGTAAATCGTAAGATCGCACTTCTTGTTGTTGCGCTGCTTGTCGCGCCCCCGGGCTTTGCCCAGGGCTCTATCGATGAGAACCCCGACCCCTTTGCCATGACAGGCGACCTGCTTATTGCCCGGCCGATTGGACTGGTGATGACGGCGGTGGGCGGTGCAGCATTCGTCGTATCGCTGCCCCTGACGATCCTGGCGGGCTCCGTCTCTGAATCAGCGGAGAAGCTGGTTCTGGGGCCGGCGGAGACAACCTTTATGCGCTGCCTCGGCTGTCGGGTGACCGGCTACAGCTACAAGGACGTGGAGCGTCGCAAGCAGCGTAAAGAAGAGAACGCCGCTGCCGCGGGTAAGGCCGAGCAGTAAGGCGCCGTGTCGCGAGCGCTTTAGCTCGCGGCATATTTACGCTTCAGGGCCGCCGCGACAACGTCCGGTACGAAGGGCGTGATGTCGCCGTGGAGTGCCGCTATCTCCCGTACCAGGGACGACGATATATAAGACAGGTGTTCCGAGGGAGTCAGAAAAATACTCTCGAACTCCGGATACAGCGCGCGGTTCATATTCGCCAGCTGAAATTCATACTCAAAGTCCGCCACCGCGCGCAGTCCGCGCAGGACGCAGCGGGCGTCTTCGCTCTTGGCAAAATCCGTTAGCAGGTTGCTGAATCCCTTGACCTCGACGTTGTCCAGTTCCCTGAGCGACTCGGCGGCGAGTTCGACCCGTTCCTCGAGACTGAACAGCGGAGTTTTCTTCTCGCTGTAGGCAATAGATACCACCACCCGATCGAACAGTCGCGAGGCGCGTTCAACCAGATCAACGTGGCCATTGGTGATGGGATCAAAGGTCCCGGGATAGATAACGGTGCGATTGTTCACTGGCTTGTCCCGGGGTTCAGAGCGAGGGGCGATGGTAAACAATCGCCTCCGCCCCCTCAATCACCGTGCCGGTCCCGCCGGTAAAGTTCATAGATCACGCCACCGCTTCGCTTGCTGCGATAGGGCTCCCAGCCCGGCGGCAGCCGCGACGGCCCTCCCGCAGCGTATTCCAGATAGAGCAGCGCGTCATCGGCCACCCGAGGGCTTTGTTCCAGGGCTTTCAGGGCCGGTTCCAGTGCATCGCCGGCAAAGGGCGGATCGAGAAAAATCAGGCCAAAGGGCGGTGTTACAACCGACCCGGACTCGGATTTTAGAAAACGCATGGCATCGGTCTGTATAACCGTGCCGCGATCCGCACCGTCGAGCGTGTCCAGCGCCGCCGTAATCAGCTCGGCGGCCAGCCGCTGTCGCTCGACAAAGTGACAGCTGGCCGCGCCCCGGGACAGCGCTTCGAGTCCCAGGGCGCCGGTGCCTGCAAACAGGTCGAGGCAGTGCCGGCCGACCAGATCTGCGGCCAGCCAGTTGAACAGGGTCTCGCGTACCCGGTCAGTGGTGGGGCGCAGTCCCTCGAGATCGGCGACGGGTAGTTTGCGACCACGCCATTGCCCACCGATAATACGAAGTTTCCGCGGTGCTTTTTTTGCGCCCATGTTGCTGCTCAGATCGCGACTGGAATCCCGGCGATGATACGATAGCGCTTCGCTTGCGACACTCGCCAGAGCCACTGATTCTTACGCCATGAAGCTGTTTCGATCCAAATCCCGAGATACGACGACCGACGAGGCTAAAGATCCGGGAGCAGCACTCCCCGAGTCATCTCCGCCCGAGGCGCCACCGGAGCCGGCGCCAAGGCCGGCCCCCGGTTTTTTTGGACGCCTCAAGCGCGGCCTGGGACGCACCAGCGACAATCTCGTTGCGGGCTTTGGCAATCTGTTTCTCGGCCGCAAGGTTATTGATGCCGAGGTGCTGGAGGAACTCGAGTCGCAGCTGCTGATGGCGGATGTGGGCATCGAGGCGACGAGCGAGATTATCGAGCATCTCACCGGGCGGGTGTCGCGCAAGGAGCTGGCCGATCCCGAGGCGCTGATGCAGGCCCTGCGCGAGGAGCTCCAGAGTATTCTCCAGCCCTGCGAGCAGCCCTTGGAGCTCGGTGCCGGGAGCCCCTACGTGATTCTTATGGTGGGCGTTAACGGTGTCGGCAAGACCACGACCATTGGAAAACTTGCGCGTCGCTTCCAGGATCAGGGCCATTCGGTCATGCTCGCAGCCGGCGATACGTTCCGCGCTGCGGCCGTAGAGCAACTCCAGCACTGGGGTCACCGACACGATGTTCCGGTGATTGCCCAGCATACCGGCGCCGACAGTGCCTCGGTCATCTACGATGCGCTGCAGGCCGCGACCGCCCGTGGCGTGGATGTGCTGATTGCCGACACGGCGGGGCGCCTGTCAAATAAAAGTCATCTGATGGATGAGCTCAGCAAGGTGGTTCGGGTGATGGGCAAGCTTAATCCCGATGCCCCGCACGAGGTTATGCTGGTGCTGGATGCGGGTACCGGCCAGAACGCATTGGCGCAGGCGGCGCAGTTCGGTGAAGCGGTTGGTGTGACCGGTATTACCCTGACCAAACTGGATGGCACGGCCAAAGGCGGCGTGATATTTGCGATCGCCCGGCGTCTTGGCCTGCCCATACGCTTTATCGGCGTGGGCGAAGCTGCCGAGGATTTGCGCCCCTTTGTGGCCGGAGAGTTTATTCAGGCTCTCTTCGACCGCGGCTGAAGCGACCATGATCAGCTTTGAGCGTGTCAGCAAGCGCTATGAAAATAGCCACGACGCGCTGCGCGAAGTCAGCTTCAATATCGAACCCGAAGAACTGGTTTTTCTCACCGGCCACTCCGGTGCAGGCAAAAGCACCCTGCTGCGCCTGATCATGCTGATGGAGCGCCCGACCCGCGGTCGCGTGGTCGTGGGCGATACGGACCTGTCCCGGCTGCGCCGCGGCGGCATTCCCCGCCATCGTCAGTCCATCGGCGTGGTCTTTCAGAATCACAAGCTGCTGATGGATCGGCCGGTATTCGATAACGTGGCCCTGCCACTGCAGATTGCCGGCTTTGATTACCGCGATATCGATCGCCGGGTGCGTGCGGCGCTGGACAAGGTCGGACTTCTCGAGCGCGAGCAGGCCATGCCCATGAGTCTCTCCGGGGGCGAGCAGCAGCGCGTGGGGATTGCCCGGGCGGTCGTGGCCAGGCCGAAGATTCTTCTTGCGGATGAGCCCACCGGTAACCTCGACCCCGAGCTGTCTGCGGAGATCATGAAATTGTTTGTCGACTTCAGTCGCGTCGGCGTCACCGTGCTGATTGCCAGTCATGACCTGGCGCTGATCTCCCGGCTACGTCACCGCATCCTCAGGCTCAAGGACGGCCGGTTGGTATCCGCAGGCCTTGCCGTCAGCGCTGCCCAGGGTGAGCTGTGATGGCGCGTAGGGCGGCGGCAGCGGGCGCGGGCAACGCCCGGCCCCGGCGTATCCGCTGGCGGGAGCGCTGGAGCGGCTGGCGCCGACACCACAGTCAGTCCGCGGCGGATAGCCTGGCAAGGGTGTTACAGCAACCGGTTTCCAGTCTGATGACCTGGCTGGTCATCGGGATTGCCATCGCGCTGCCGAGCGGGTTGTGGGTGCTCTTGGACAATGCGTCCACGCTCAGCGATCACCTGGACAGCCCGGCGCAGCTATCGCTGTTCCTCTCCGAAGAAACCACCTCCGAAGATGGCCGCGCCATGGCTGTCACACTCGCCCAGCGCGACGACATCGACAGCGCGAGCTTTATTCACCGGGACGATGCGCTGGCCGAATTTGTGCAGCGCTCGGGGATGGGTGATCTGGCGGCAGGTCTGCCGCAGAATCCTCTGCCGCATCTGCTGCTGGTTCTGCCGGTGGCGAGCCCCGCAGACGACCTGACCGGGCTGCGTGATGAGTTGGCCGCCCTGGCGGCGGTGGACGAGGTGATTCTGGATACCGTCTGGCTTCGGCGCCTGCAGTCCCTCATGCAACTGGGGCGGCGCGCGGTGCAGTTACTGGCGGGACTCCTGCTGGCGGCGGTTGTTCTGGTGCTGGGCAACACTATCCGCCTGGCGATAGAGAGTCGCCGCGATGAAATCGTGATTGTCAAACTGGTCGGGGGAACGGATGCCTTTGTGCGCCGGCCTCTGCTCTATACGGGCCTGTGGTTCGGGCTCGGTGGCGGGGTGATCTCCGCGCTGCTGGTGGCGCTCGGAACGCTGTTGCTGGCCTCCCCGGTCAATGCGCTGGCAATGGCCTATCAGAGCGACTTTGTCCTGCGCGGTCTGGGTCTGGTGGACAGCCTTCAGCTTGTATTGCTGGGGGCCCTGCTGGGGCTTGCCGGCGCGTGGTTGGCGGTCGCCCGACATCTGCGAGCTATAGAGCCCCGCTGATATAACAAAAGAGTCTAAGCCGGGCAATAAAGGGAACTTTTCGGCGTTTAGCACTCTAATGCTGAGAGTGCTAATATTCGTCCCCCATTATGGAGTAGGTCGTGACTGAACTGATGACTACTGCAAACGATAATCGCCGCAGTTCCGGTGGGCAGCTTTTGGCTGTCGACCAGATGGTGCCCGGCGCCAATCTTGCGGCCTATGTCCAGGCCGTTGCAAGCATTCCTATTCTCAGCCCCGAGCGCGAGCATTCGCTGGCGGAGAAGCTGTTTTACGAAGGGGATGTTCAGGCGGCCCGGGAGTTGGTTATGTCCCATCTGCGCTTTGTGGTGCACATCGCCCGCAGCTACAAAGGCTATGGTCTGGCCGAGGCGGACCTGATTCAGGAAGGCAACGTCGGTCTGATGAAGGCGGTCAAGCGCTTTGACCCGACCAAGGGCGTGCGCCTCGTGTCCTTTGCGGTGCACTGGATCAAGGCCGAAATCCACGAGTTTATTCTGCGCAACTGGCGCATCGTCAAGGTGGCTACGACCAAGGCGCAGCGCAAGCTGTTTTTCAATCTGCGCGGTGCCAAGAAGAGTCTGGCCTGGCTGAGCGCTGACGAAGCGCAGGCCGTTGCTGATGACCTGGGTGTCGATGTCAAAGAAGTACAGCGCATGGAAGGGCGTCTTAGCAGCCGCGACATCGCCTTTGATGCCCCGACGGATTCCGATGAAGATGATGCCTGGCAGTCCCCGCAGCACTATCTTGAGGATCACAGTATGGATCCGGCCATGAGCGTTGAGGATAGTGAGTGGCAGGCCGACAGTCAGGCCCAGCTGCACACGGCAATTGCCGCTCTCGATGAGCGCAGTCGCGATATCCTTGCGCGCCGGTGGCTGACCGATGACAAGGCCACGCTGCATGAACTGGCTGCAGAGTATGGCGTCTCTGCGGAGCGCATTCGCCAGCTCGAGCAGGCCGCCATGAAAAAAATCCGCACAGAGCTGGTCGCCTGATCAGGCTCTGTACGTTCCGTCTCTAACGGTCGAATCTGCTCCCGCCGTACCCACCCCCGCCAGCAGGAGGTTTTTGATGGCGCAGCTAAGTTTTGTTCTGGGTGCCCTCGGCGGACTCCTCAGCGTGGCTCCTCAAATCCAGCGTACTTCTCTTTCTTCTGGGGATCCTCGTGTTCTCCGGCAGTCTCTATATTTTGAGCTTTAGTGGCATGCGCTGGCTCGGTGCGGTCACCCCCTTGGGCGGTCTCGCCTTCATCGCCGCCTGGGGTTGTCTGGCGGCCGCCGGCTGGCAACTGCTGGGTCATTAATGTCGTGACTGAGGATTCTGCGCGGCCCGAACGTCGCATCCGCAGTTTTGTGCTGCGCGCCGGGCGCATGACTGAAGCGCAGCAGCGCGGTTTCGACGAGGGTTGGCTGCGCTGGGGTATCGATTACCAGGCTCAACCCCTGGATTTCGATGCGCTCTTTGGCGAGACCGGGGAGCGCGTTCTGGAAATCGGCTTTGGTATGGGCACCTCCCTGTTGGACATGGCGGAGGCGCGGCCCGAGGCGCAGTATCTGGGCGTCGAGGTACACCGTCCCGGCGTCGGAAAACTCCTGCACGGCGTTCAGGAGCGGGGCCTGAAGAATATCCGCGTGATGTGCCACGATGCGGTGGAGGTGCTGGAGAATTGTATTGCGCCGGACGCTTTGCAGCGGCTGCAGATTTTCTTTCCGGACCCCTGGCATAAAAAGCGTCATCACAAGCGACGATTGATCCAGCCCGGGTTCACCCGGCTGGCGGCCTCCAGGTTAAGCGCGGGTGGCTTACTCCATCTGGCGACCGATTGGGAGCCCTACGCTGAGCATATGCTGGAGGTGATCAACGCTTGCCCCCTTCTGGAAAATACCGCCCCCGACGGTCGCTATGTTCCAAAACCCGAGGAGCGGCCCCTGACCAAGTTTGAGGCCCGGGGCCAGCGTCTGGGACACGGCGTATGGGATCTCGTTTACCGGCGTGTGGACTAGGCGGCTGGCTCCGTAAAGAAGTGACCGACGACGTCATCGAGAAACCGCCATCCGAGCGCGGTGCAGCGAACAATCCCCTCGTCCGCATCAAGCTCAAGCAGACCCTGATCGCTTAGCTTCCCAAGCCTTGTCTTGAGGCTATCCGCGGGGAGCCCCGTGCGGGCTTCAAAGAGCGCGAGGCTGAAGCCCGCTTCAAGCCGCAGGGCGTTGAGCATGAATTCTCCCCGCTTGTCCTCGTCGCTCAGGTAACGCCGGGCCTTGCGCGCCGTGCCGTGAGGCGCAAGGTAGTCCTCAGGCCTGCGTGTCTTCGCGTAGCGCATGACCCGTCCGTCCGCAAAGCTCACTTTGCCGTGGGCTCCGGCACCGATGGCCAGGTAATCGCCAAATCGCCAGTAATTCAGATTGTGGCGACACTCCTGACCGGGTCTCGCCCAGGCCGAGACTTCGTAGCGTCGATAGCCCGCCGCTTCCAGCAGTGCCGTCCCCTGCTCTTCAAGGGAGCCGAGAATGTTCTCGCTCGGGAGCGTTGGCGTGTCGCTGTAAAAGCGCGTATTGGGCTCAATCGTCAGCTGGTACCAGGACAGATGCGGCGGCTCCAGAGCCAGCGCTGTGCGGATATCGGCAAGTCCCTGCGTGAGGTTCTGTCGCGGCAGCCCGTGCATCAGATCGATGTTGAAACTCTTGATGCCGGTTTGTCTGGCCGCCGCAACCGCGGCGCTTGCGGCGGCGGCGTTGTGTACCCGCCCCAATGCCGTGAGGCAGTTGTCATCAAAGCTTTGAATGCCCAGGGAAAACCGCGTAATGCCGGCCTGAGCGTAGCCCGCCAGACGCGCTCTCTCGACGCTCCCGGGATTGGCTTCCATGGTGATTTCTGCGTCCGTGGCAAGTGTTGTCAGCTCGCGGATGCTGTCCATGAGTCGGGAGATTCCCGCGACGCTGAACAGGCTGGGGGTGCCGCCGCCAATAAAGATCGTTTCGATGGGCCGCCTTTCGTCCCGTATCTCCCGGCCCAGGTCCTCGATCAGTGCATCGATATAGGCGCCTTCCGGCAGGCTGTCGGTCTCATGGGAATTGAAGTCGCAGTAGGGACACTTGCGCTCACACCAGGGCAGGTGAATATACAGGCCCAGCGGCGGCAGACCCATTGGCGATACCTCAGTGATTGCCGAGGAGACTGAGCAGCTGAGCGGTCGCCAGGCCCCGGTGACTGATCGCGTTTTTCTCGCCGGCATCCAGTTCTGCGGCGCTCATGCGATGGGTCGGGACATAAAAGAGCGGATCGTAGCCAAAGCCTCCCTCACCCTGCTCCCTGTGCAGGATCAGGCCTTCCCAGCTGCCCTGAGCGATCACCGGGACCGGATCCTCCGCGTGGCGCAGCAGCACCAGTACGCAGTGGAAGCGAGCCTGGCGCTGCCCATCGGCTACCGTTGCCATATCCTTCAGGAGCCGGGCTTTGTTCGCCGCGTCGGCGTTTGGTCCATCCTCCCCGGCGTAGCGTGCGGAGCGAACCCCCGGCGCACCGCGCAGGGCGTCGACCTCCAGGCCGGAGTCATCCGCGAGTGCCGACAGTCCGGTCTGGGCGGATGCCGCCCGGGCCTTGAGAATCGCATTCTCGACGAAAGTCAGGCCGGTTTCTTCGGCGGGTACCACGTTCAGCTCTGATTGCAGGCGCAGCTGCAGGGGCAGGTGACCCAGAAGCCGGGCGAACTCCCGCAGCTTGCCGCTGTTCCCGCTGGCGATGACGAGTTCTCCCTCAAGGGGAAGTCCCGCCAGCCTAGTCATTGATATACATCTGCCGCTTGAACTCGAAGCTGAAGCTCTCTTCGGAGTCCTTGGGACTGAAGCTCACTTCAAAAAAACGCCACTCGCGGTTAATGAATTTGAATTCCCCGATGTAATAGATTGCCGGGCCCTCGCGCACCTCGATGAAGTCGAAATCCACCTGCTGCTGAGTGAGGTCCCGGCTGAGCCCGGTGAGCGTCATTTCCCGGGCCTCGGTGCTGCCATCGTCCAGGTGCTCGCGCAGTGACAGGTTGATAATGGCTCGCCGGGAGCCGCGGGCCAGTCCGTACTGCGCCGCCACCTCGGGCTCGATAAAGGTGGTGTTGACTACGCTGTAGTGGAGCTCGTAGTTTCCGAAGCGTTCAGAGAGTTGCGCCTGGGTGCCGGTGCTCACAAGGCACAACGCCCAAAGCAGGAGTAATCCAAACGGTCTTTGGCTGTTGCGCGAAGTCAGATAGTCACCACAGATAGAGAAAAAAGACATCATCGGCTGATATGGTAGATCGCAGTCGTTGCAAAAAGATTGGGCCAGCGCCGGGCGAGGACCGTGCCCCCCTCCTCGCCGCCAATCATGTCCTGACCCAGAATACGTATTCCCCGCTGTCGACAGAGCGTCTCGAAATCCCGGACCGTGCAGAAATGAATATTCGGCGAGTCATACCAAGTGTAGGGCATGAAGCGCGACACCGGCATACGTCCTCTGGTCGCAAGATGGACACGGCAGCGCCAGTGGCCGAAATTCGGAAAGGTCACGACACATTCACGACCCACGCGCAGCATTTCTTCAAGTATCTTATCCGGGTAGTGAACGGCCTGCAGCGCATGCGCCATCACCACCATGTCAAAGCTCCGGTCCGGGAAATTAGCCAGACCACCGTCCAGATCCTGCTCGATAATGTTCAGGCCCCTGGCCAACGCAACGGTAATGGCATCCGGATCAATCTCGATGCCGGTGACCCGCGCCTGGCGCTGCTTCCGCAGCAGGGCCAGAAACTCCCCGTCAGCACAGCCCAGATCCAGAACCCGGGCGCCGGGAGTAATCCAGCGCAGAATGTGGGTGAGATCCTGGCGCATCAGGTTTCCACCCGCTTCAGGTAGGCATCCAGCACGGCGAGGTAGCGGGGGATGGGCAGGAGGAAGGCGTCGTGTCCTTCGTCCGCGCAAATTTCTGCATAGCTCACGGGCCTCTCGGCGGCGAGCAGCGCATCGACGATTTCCCGCGAGCGCGCCGGGGAGAATCGCCAGTCCGTTGAAAAGGACAGGACCAGAAACTCGCATTTCGCCCGGGAAAAAGCGACCACTGCATCGTCGCCGTAGGGCGCCGCAAGATCAAAGCGGTCCAGGGCGCGGGTCATCAATACATAGGTGTTGGCATCAAATATCGACGAGAACTGCGTGCCCTGATAGCGCAGGTAGCTCTCAATCTGAAATTGCGGCGTGTCTGATGCAGGTTCGTTTGGATCCGCAGGCTGCAGCTCCCGCCCGAACCGGTTGGCCATGGCATCATCGGACAGGTAAGTGATGTGACCCACCATGCGAGCCAGGGCCAGTCCCTGGGTCGGCTGTGTCCCCTCGCGCAGGTAGTTGCCGTTGGCAAAGCCCGGATCCGACATGATTGCCCGCCGGGCAATTTCGTTGAAGGCAATGTTCTGGGCGCTGAGTTTCATGGCCGCAGCGATCACCAGGCAGTAGCGCAGGCGCTGCGGATAGCGCAGGGACCAGCTCATGGCCTGCATGCCGCCGAGACTGCCGCCAATGACTGCGGCCCAGCAGTGAATGCCTAGGCGGTCCGCCAGGCGCGCCTGGGCGTCTACCCAGTCCTCTACCTCCGGCTGGGGAAAGTCCGGCCCCCAGGGCTGTCCGGTTGCCGGGTTGATGGACGCGGGCCCGGTCGAGCCGTGGCAGCCGCCGAGATTGTTCAGGGACACGACAAAAAAGCGCCCGGTATCAATCGGCTTCCCGGGCCCGATGCAGACATCCCACCAGCCGGGTTTGCGCTCAACGGCCTGGTGGTATCCGGCCGCGTGATGATGTCCCGACAGGGCGTGACAGATCAGAACGGCGTTGCTCGCATCGGCGTTGAGCGTTCCGTAGGTCTCAAAGATCAGATCGTAGGCGGGCAGAGTGACGCCGCAGGCAAATTGAAGCGCCTCGTCAAAATGCTCAACGCGCGGGGTAACAATGCCGACCGATGCTTCACTCACGGTGCATTCTGGCAGATCAGATGCCCATCACCAGCGCCGGGTGTAGTCCCAGGCCGGCGGCAAAATTGCGCAGCACTATCTGCACGATGTTGATCAGGATGAAGAGCAGTATGGGCGAGAAATCCAGCCCGCCCATGGATGGAAGCATACGCCGGAATGGCGCCATCACGGGCTCGGTGATCTGGTACATCAGATAGGCTGCCGGATTGGACGAGCCCGGGGCAATCCAGCTGAGGATGATCATGCCCAGCAGCGCAAAGAAATAAATCTTCACCAGCAGCCCGATCACGGCGATGACGGACCAGGCGAGCAGGAGGCTGAGCGAGGGCAGTGACAGCCCGTTCATCCACAGCATGCTGATAATGCCCAGCAGCTGAATCACGATTGCCATGAGCAGGGACGCGGGGTCGAGCCGGCCCCGGGCCGGAATCAGTCGGCGCAGCGGCACGACCAGAGGGTTGGTTGCCCGCACCAGAAACTGGCAGATCGGGTTATAAAAGTCCGCCAGCGAAAGCTGCAACACAAAACGCATCAGCATGATCAGCAGGTAAAGGCTGACGACGGTCTGAATCAGGTAAATGGTAATTTCGTTAATTGCGCTCATGTTTTTCCACTTAGCTGTCTGCTGCTCTCGTTACCGCTTTTCAAGCAAAAATCCCTGCGGGATTTCAAAAAATCACCGCTGCCCCGGATTCAGGACAGCTCCCTGGCCATCTCTTCCGAGCGGGCATAGCAGGCGCGCATCGCTTTGCTGACGATGCTGTCGAGATCGGAGGCGGTGAACGATGCGACCGCCCGCTCCGTCGCTCCGCGAGGGCTGCAGACCCGCCGGCGAAGCTCTGCCGCGTCCAGATCGCCCTCGGCCAGCATACGTCCGGCGCCAATACAGGTCTGTGCACAGAGTGTACGCGCGCTATCCGGGTCCAGACCCATCCGCGTGCCCTCGGCAATCATCGCCTCCATGAACTGGAAGAAATAGGCGGGCGCAGAGCCCGCAATAGCGGTGACCGCATGAAGCAGCGATTCGGAATCCACCCACTCCACCACGCCGACGGCGCGCATGACGGTTTCTGCCCGTTCACGGTTGAGCTCGCTCACCGAACTATGGGCAAACAGGCCGCTGGCGCCGGCGCCGAGCTGCGATGGCGTGTTGGGCATGCAGCGCACCACGTCTGCGCGACCGCCCAGCCAGCGATCGAGGCTGTCTGCAGCCACGCCCGCTGCCACCGACATGACCAGCTGGCCCTCGCGCATGACCGGGGCGAGGGCCTCACAGACGCCGCGAATAATCTGCGGTTTGACCGCCAGTACCACCACGTCAGCCGGACCGGCGATCGCGCTGTTGTCGTTTCCGAGAACGCTCAACCCAAGTTTGCGCAAAGCGTTCAGGGGCTCTTCGCTGGGGTTGGCCGCGCTGATTGAGTCGGCGTCAAAGCCGCCCGCCAGCAGCCCGCCGATAATACTGCTTGCCATATTCCCGGCGCCGACAAATGCCGTGGTGAATGTGCTCAAGAGGTATGCCTTAGCTGTGAGAGAAATGTGGCGCGACAGTATACATGCGCGCCTGCTCCGGCTTCATCTTTGTCGGGGGCCGAAAATCGCCGTGCCAATGCGCAACAGGGTGCTCCCCGCGGCTATGGCCGCCTCCATATCTGAAGACATTCCGATCGACAGGGTATCCAGCGCCGGATGGTCGCGCCGCGCTTGTTCGAAGAGCGTTGCGAGGGCATCGCAGGCGCGTTTCTGCTCTGCAAAACTGTCTGCCGGTGCGGGAATCGCCATGAGTCCCCGCAGCTGCAGCGCCGGCAGCGCAGCGGCAACGGCCAGCAGCGCGGGGAGTTCTGCCGGGGCCACGCCCGATTTACTGCTCTCGCCGGAGATGTTGACCTGCAGGCAGATGTTGAGCGGCGCCAGCGCCGGGTCCCGCTGGTCGCTGAGACGGCGGAGGATCTTCTCCCGATCCACGCTGTGCACCCAGTCAAAACTGTTCGCGATCGGTCGGGTCTTGTTGGACTGAATCGGCCCGATGAAATGCCAGCAGAGATCCAGGTCCGAGCAGAGCTCGATCTTCTCCAGCGCTTCCTGCAGGTAGTTCTCCCCAAAATCCCGAAGGCCGGTTTCTGCGGCAGCGCGCAGCGCTTCGGCGGGCTGGGTTTTGCTGACCGCCATGACTTTTACCGTCGCCGGGTCCCGTTGGTATTTTTCCGCGGTGCTACTTACCTGCCGCAGTACCTTTGCTATATTGGCGTGGATGAGATCTCTGTTCATGGCGCTATGGTAGCGGAGCGCAGCTTGCGCAGCACAAATAAGTAACAGACAAGTAACAGATTGCGGCGCATGACCGGCCCGATCCGGGTTTGGATGAAGGCCCAGATCCGGGGGCCTGGTCTCTGCGCAGCTTCATGCAGAATGTCTCGATAAAAAAACGGAGAGTACGGGCGGCTTATGGATATTACTGAACTGCTGGCGTTTAGCGCTAAACAGGGTGCTTCAGATCTGCACCTCTCCGCCGGCCTGCCGCCTATGATTCGTGTCGATGGTGATGTTCGGCGCATCAATCTGCCCCCGCTTGAGCACAAGCAGGTGCACGACCTGATCTACGACATCATGAACGACAAGCAGCGCAAGGATTTCGAGGAGTTCCTCGAAACGGACTTCTCGTTTGAAGTGCCCGGGGTTGCTCGTTTCCGTGTGAACGCCTTCAATCAGAATCGCGGTGCCGGCGGCGTATTCCGGACCATTCCCTCAAAGGTGCTCTCCATGGAGGACCTGGGCATGGGCCAGGTCTTTCGCGACATCAGCATGATGCCTCGGGGTCTGGTGCTCGTGACCGGTCCCACCGGTTCGGGTAAGTCCACGACCCTGGCGGCGATGATCGACTTTATCAACGATCACAAATACGAGCACATTCTGACGATTGAGGATCCGATCGAATTTGTTCACGAAAGCCGCAAGTGCCTGGTCAACCAGCGTGAAGTGCATCGCGACACGCTGGGTTTTGCGGAGGCACTGCGCAGTGCGCTCCGGGAAGACCCGGATATTATTCTCGTGGGTGAGATGCGCGATCTGGAGACCATTCGTCTCGCGCTGACCGCGGCGGAAACCGGCCACCTGGTGTTCGGTACTTTGCACACCACCTCGGCGGCGAAAACTATCGACCGGGTGATTGATGTGTTTCCGGCGGCCGAAAAGTCCATGGTGCGTTCGATGCTTTCAGAATCCTTGCAGGCGGTGGTGTCCCAGACGCTGCTCAAGCGTACGGCCGGTGGCCGTGTGGCCGCGCACGAAATCATGCGCGCGACCTCCGCCATCCGCAACCTGATCCGCGAAGACAAGGTGGCGCAGATGTACTCGGCCATCCAGACCGGTCAGGCCGTGGGCATGCAGACCATGGACCAGTGCCTGAAGGATCTGGTCAACAAGCGGGTCATTTCCCGCGACATTGCTCGCGAAAAAGCGCGTATGCCTGAGAATTTCTAGGACGCGCAGATTGCACAAGGGACAGCGCCCGGCGGAATAAATCTGGAGAATAGCTATGCATATCGAAGAGCTGCTGGGGAAAATTGTTGAGAGCGGCGCGTCGGACGGATTCATCACCGCCCGGGCAGCGCCGTCCATCAAGGTCGACGGGGAAATTCACGCGCTTGGAAAAGAAGGCCTGACCGAAGAACAGACCCGGGCCCTCGTGCTGGAGACCATGTCGCCCACCCAGCAGTCAGATTTTCTTCACCACCAGGAATGCAACTACGCGGTGCACTCGGAGGAGCACGGTCGTTTTCGCGCGAGCGCCTTTATCCAGCGCGGGCAGTTCGGACTGGTACTGCGGCGTATCAAGAGCGAGATTCCGCGGTTTCAGGAACTCGGCCTGCCACCCATCGTTGCCGATCTGGCGATGGCCAAGCGCGGACTGGTGATCTTTGTCGGGGGAACCGGGACGGGTAAGTCCACTTCCCTGGCAGCCATGGTCGGGCACCGAAACCGCAACAGTCGCGGGCATATTCTGTCGATCGAGGACCCCATTGAGTTTGTGCACGATCACGCCGGGTGCCTGGTCACCCAGCGCGAGGTGGGGATCGACACCGAATCCTTTGAGATTGGCCTGCAGAATGCCCTGCGCCAGGCGCCGGATGTGATCCTGATCGGCGAGGTGAGATCTGCAGAGACCATGGCTCACGCGTTGACCTTTGCGGAAACCGGTCATCTCTGTCTGTGTACCCTGCACGCGAACAACGCCAACCAGGCTATTGACCGTATCCTGAGCTTCTTTCCCACGGCGCGGCACGCTCAGGTGCTGATGGATCTGTCCCTGAACCTGAACGCGATGGTCGCGCAGCAGCTGCTGCCCCGGGTAACCGGGCAGGGTCGCGTGCCGGTGATGGAGGTGCTGCTGAATTCGCCGCTGATCTCCGACCATATTCGCAACGGCAACATCCACCTCATCAAAGAGGTCATGGCGAAATCCACGGAACAGGGAATGCAGACGCTCGATCAGTCCCTGCTGGAGAAGTATCGCGAGGGCGAAATCAGTGCGGCGGAGGCGATCCGCTGTGCGGATTCGGCGAACGAAGTGCGCCTGGGCATCAAGATGTTTGATAAAAGCAAGAGCAGCTACGGCAGAGACGTAAATCTGCAGGTCGACTCTCGCTGAAATAACCGGCTTAGCCTGAGGATTGGCGCAGCCAGTCACCGAGAATTAATTCCGCCGCGAGACTGTCCACGGGCTGCTCCCGGTAATTGCCGCGATGCCCGGCTTCACGCTGTTGCTGCTTGACCTCAAAGCTGCTCAGTCGCTCATCCACCATGGCTACCGGAAGCCCCAGGCGCCCTTCGAGACGCCGGGCAAACTTGCGTGCCCGCTCGGCCAGTTCGCTGACGCTCCCATCCATGTTCAGCGGGTCCCCGACCAGCAGAAGGTCGGGCTGCCATTCCTCACAGAGCTTGCTGACGGCGTTCCAGTCCGGCTGTCCGTCCCGGGCGCGAAGGATAGCCAGTGGTTGGGTGGTCCCCAGGCCGGAATTGCCCACGGCGACGCCGATCTGGCGCAGACCGTAGTCGAAGGCCAGCAGGCGCTGTGCCGCTTTGTCCGCTGCCACCTCAGGCGTGGCCCGCTTCGACGGGGAGCAGGTTCATATCAATCCCCAGCATCGCTGCCGCCGC
Organism: uncultured Congregibacter sp.; assembly: GCA_964525195.1. GTDB lineage: Bacteria > Pseudomonadota > Gammaproteobacteria > Pseudomonadales > Halieaceae > Congregibacter. The sequence goes on along the minus strand of CAZGGN010000001.1, from coordinate 4,833 downwards.
ACAGAGGCGCTGTTCGATCGGGGTGTGAAAGATGATCTGCTCATTGGCCGGGAGCGTGAGCCAGGCGTTGTTGGCGATCTCATCCTCGAGTTGCCCCGCAGACCAGCCCGCGTAGCCGAGCGCGACGACAAACTCCTCGGGCCCATCGCCGCGGGCAATGGCTTTGAGAATGTCCTGGGACGTTGTCAGACGCAGCTTGTCGGAGACGCGCAGGGAGGAGTCCCATTGCTTCTCCGAGCGGCTGTGCAAAACAAAGCCATGATCGATCTGCACCGGGCCGCCAGCGAGAACCGGCTGGTCTGCAAAGTTCTCAGTGGTTTCTATGTCCAGATGATCGAACACTTCCGCAAGGGAAAGATCCAGCGGTTGATTGATAACGATGCCCATGGCACCGGCTTCGCCGTGCTCACAGATGTAACTGATGCTGCCACTAAACAGACCGGAATCGAGACCCGGCATGGCGAGCAGGAAATGATTGCGCAGGCTATCGCTGCTCGACACTTTCATCGGCAATCCCGACGCAGTCGATTTGCGGATTGCCGCGCAAACTCACTCCCGACCTGCGCGTTCTGCATTTGCCGTCTCAATTGAAGACCTGATTCGAGCTTAGCGGGTTTTCTTCGAATTGCCATGTACGCAGAATTTCCAATTTATCCGTGGTGGCGCGCAACTCCGCCGGGAACGGTGAATAGGGTGCCGCCATGCGCACGATCCGGATTGCGGCCTCATCGAGTACGGCATAGCCGGATGAGCTGAGAACCCGAATGTCCTCCAGGCTGCCGTCACTGCGCACGGTGACCAGCATTTCCAGACTGCCGTAAATACCATAGCGCAGTGACGCTTCGGGATAATACTGATTGCCGACTGCCTCTACCCGGCGTCGCCAGTCGGCCAGATAGGCCGCGTCTACTGCCGCCCGGGCTGAGACCGCAGTCAGTCGGCGCACCCGCGGAGTATTCGCATACTGCTGTCGCTGCGCATCGAGATCAGCCTGCAGCCTCGCCAGTTTCTGGCTGAGCCGGGCGAGCTCCCGCTCTGCCTCGGGCAGGTCTTCCAGACTGTCCTGCTCACCCCGGCGGTCAATGATCTTGCGCTCGCCGTTGCTGGAAGTAATCGCCGGCGCCGCAAGGCGCTCGCGACCGCTGGAGCGGGTGGTTTCGCGTGCCGCGGCCGGGCTCGACGGTTGCGGCATGGCACTGCGCTGTCCCGAGGCGATGTCGCGCAGGGCTTCGCTGCCGCTACCCTGCTGGTCTGCCTGGGCAATATGGTCGGCCCGGGTCGGTCGACGGCCGGGAGTCTGCACCAGCGTGACCTCGACCTGGTGGCTGCTGTTCGGTGCGCGCCAGACATCAAAGCTGATACCGAAGATCACCAGAACGTGGAGTGCGCTGGCGATCAGCACCGCCAGCATCAGGCGGTCGTTGCTACCGGCCGCAGCGACGTTCATTCCGCCCGGGTTTCTCCCACCAGGCGAGTCTCGATTGCGCTCATGAGCCTGCCCGCAATATCGGTGTCGAAGGCCGCGTCGATTTCGCGAATGCAGGTAGGGCTGGTGACATTGATCTCGGTGAGATAGTCACCGATGACATCGAGTCCCACAAAGATCAGTCCGCGTTCCCGAAGCGACGGTCCTACCTGCTCGGCGATCCAGCGGTCACGATCCGACAGCGGCTGCGCGCGGCCTGTGCCTCCGGCCGCAAGATTGCCGCGGGTCTCGCCCTGAGAAGGTAAGCGGGCCAGGCAGTAGGGAATCGGTTCTCCTTCAATCATCAGGATGCGCTTGTCGCCATCTTTTATTTCGGGCAGATAACGCTGCGCCATGATGGTTTGGCGGCCAAAGGCGGTGAGGGTTTCGAGAATCACGTTGAGGTTTGGATCGTCGTGTTTGACCCGGAAGATCGACGTGCCACCCATGCCGTCCAGGGGCTTGAAAATCACATCGCCATGCTCGGCGTAAAAGGCCTTGAGCTGTGCCTTGTCTCCGCTGACCAGCACCGGCGGGCAGCAGTCGGGAAACTGTGTGGCAAAAACTTTTTCATTGCAGTCCCGCAGCGAATGGCAGCGGTTCACAATCAGCGTTCCGGCGCGCTCTGCGGCTTCGAGGATATAGGTGGCATAGACATATTCGTTATCGAAAGGGGGATCCTTGCGCATCAAGATCACGTCCAGATCCGCCAGCGAGGAATAGCGCGGCTCTCCCAGTGAATACCAGCGCTGGGGATCGCGGAACACCTGCAGCTCTGCCATGCGTCCAACGGGAGCACCCTGTTCCAGAGAGAGGTCGCCAGGTTCCATGTAAAACAGCGACCAGCCACGATCGGCGGCGGCCCAGAGCATGGCCATCGTGCTGTCTTTTTTGTAGTTGATGGCGGCGATAGGGTCCATCACCACGCCCAGTTTGATGCTCATGCGTTTGTCTCACGGGTTAAAGAGTCACACTACGAAATGCTTGCCATTGCCGCAAGCAGAAGTGCTTATGCGGATAGGTCGCCCCAGCGGGCCTGAGCGACCGCGAGAGCCGCCAGGGGGGCGGTTTCTGTGCGCAGGATGCGCGGACCCAGCTGAAAGTTGTGGAATCCCGCAGCCACGGCGGCGCTGACCTCCGCCTCACTGAAGCCGCCCTCGGGACCGACCAGCAGCAGCAGCGAATCACACTGCGGCGCGAGCGCCGATACCTCTCCGGCTGGGTGCAGAATCAGGCGCAGTCCCGGGCGGGTATCCGCAGCCCGCTGCAACACGGTGGCCAGTTTCGCGGGCGCGCTGATTTCAGGTATCTGGTTACGCCCGCACTGTTCACAGGCGCTGATTGCAATGCGCTGCCAGTGGCCGAGTTTTTTCAGCAGGCGGTCGCCGTCCAGGCGTACACCGGCGCGCTCGCTCAGCAATGGCCAGATTGTCTTGACGCCCAGCTCCGTGGCTTTTTGCACCACCGTGTCCATGCGATCGCCGCGGGATACGGCGACAATGAGTGTGACCTCCAGCGGCGATTCCCGGGACACACTTGCTACGGTGTCCGGGGTGGCCCTGACCCGGTCTTTTTCAATCGCACTGATCGTTGCCCGGGCCTCCAGGCCGCTGCCATCAAAAAGGCAGAGCGCATCGCCTACCTGCATGCGGAGGGCTTTTGCGATGTGCCGGGAAGGCTCTTTTTCCAGGGCAATGCTCTGCCCTTCGGCCAGCGGCTGCGCGGTAAAAAATCGCGGGCGCAGCATTACCCGGCGCCCTTAAATGCCCAGATTCCTGCAGATCTGCAGCGTCGGCTCGGTCTGGTTCATGGTGTAAAAATGAATCCCCGGGGCGCCGCTGTCGATCAGGGTCTGACAAAGCTGGGTAACTACCTCAACGCCGAAAGCGCGAATGCTGTCCTGATCATCCGCGTAGCCTTCGAGTTTTTTGCAGATCCAACGCGGTATCTCTGCGCCGCAATTACGCGAAAACCGCGCGAGGTTCGAATAGTTGGTAATTGGCATGATGCCGGCGTAGATCGGCTTGTCGATGCCAATCGCCGCGCAGCGATCCAGGAAATAGAAATACGCCTCTACATTGTAAAAGTACTGGGTGATCGCACTGTCTGCGCCGGCGTCGAATTTGCCCTTGAGATACTGAATATCGCTCTCGTAGCTTGTGGCCTGGGGATGAATTTCCGGATACGCCGCCACCTCGATGTGGAAGTGATCGCCGGTCCGTTCCCGAATAAATGCCACCAGTTCATTGGCATAGACCAGGCGGGCACCGCCTCCGGCCCCGGAGGGCAGGTCGCCGCGCAGGGCGACCACCCGGTTGATACCGGCCGCAGCGTAATCCTTGAGCAGCGCTTCAATGGTGGCTTCATCGTCCAGGCCAAAGCTCAGGTGCGGGGCCACATCCAGACCCTGCGCCCTGAGCGCCTCGACGGTGCCCCGGGTGTTGTCCCGGGTAGAGCCGCCGGCGCCGTAGGTCACCGAGTAAAACTCGGGACCTACCGCTTCCAGTGCCGGGGTTGTGACCTTGAGCAGCTTCTCGCGTCCCGCCTCAGTTTTCGGCGGGAAATACTCAAAGCTGATAACGGCTTTCTTGCCCATAGTGGCCTCAGTACTTGTAGTCTTCGCCCTTGAACGGCCCGTCCACAGACACGTGGATGTAGTCCGCCTGCTCCTGGGTCAGTTTGGTCACGACCCCGCCAAAGCCCGCGACCATGTGCGCGGCCACTTCTTCGTCCAGCTTCTTGGGCAGCACTTCCACTTTGACCGCAGCGGGCTTGAGGTTGTCTTCCAGGTTTGCAAAGCGACGCTCGTAGAGATAGATCTGGGCCAGTACCTGGTTGGCAAAGGAGCCATCCATAATGCGCGACGGATGTCCGGTCGCATTGCCCAGGTTTACCAGACGCCCTTCCGAGAGCAGGATCAGGTGGTCGTTGGCAGCCTGATCGCGGTAAACCTTGTGTACCTGCGGCTTGATCTCTTCCCACTGCCACTCGCGACGCATAAAGGCCGTATCGATCTCGTTATCAAAGTGACCGATATTGCACACCAGTGCGGCACTCTTCAGCGCGCTGAGCATGCGTGAGTTGCAGACGTTGTAGTTGCCCGTAGTCGTCACCAGCAGATCGGTCTTTTGCAGCAGCTCACGATCGATGCAGGCGTCCGTGCCGTCATCAATGCCGTCGATAAACGGCGATACGACCTCGTAGCCATCCATGCAGGCCTGCATGGCGCAGATCGGATCCACTTCGGTGATGCGTACGATCATGCCTTCCTGACGCAGTGACTGCGCAGAGCCCTTGCCTACATCGCCGTAGCCGATAACCAGCGCACGCTTGCCTGAGAGCAGGTGATCGGTAGCGCGCTTGATCGC